>JAQBBQ010000054.1:0-7539 GCA_032125995.1 Betaproteobacteria bacterium
CTCATGGCGCTGGCCGGGCCGGCGAACCGGCAGGGCCGGATCGCGGCCGATGTGATCGCCGGACGTGATTCCCGTTTCCGCGGCACCCAGGGCACCGCGATCATCGGGCTGTTCGGGGGCGCTGTCGCCTGGACCGGCGTCAGCGAGAAAACCCTCAAGCGGCTCGGCGACGAAGACTTCGAGAAGGTCTACCTCTACCCGAACTCTCATGCGGGGTATTACCCCGGCGCCAAAATGCTCGGGCTGAAGGTCCTCTTCCGCAAGACCGACGGGCGCCTGCTCGGCGCGCAGGCGCTCGGCGAGGACGGGCCGGCGGTGGACAAGCGCATCAGCGCGCTCGCCGTCGCGATCCAGTTCGGTGCAACGGTGTACGACCTCGAGGAAGTCGAACTGTGCTACGCGCCACAGTTCGGCAGCGCCAAGGATGCGGTCAATTTTGCCGGCATGGTCGCTGCCGACGTGCTGCACGGCGACATGCCCCTTGTCCACTGGGGCGCCACGGACGTCGGATTCCTGCTCGACGTGCGCCAGCCGGTGGAGCTGGTCGTGGAGAACGTGCCGGGCGCGGTCAACATCCCGTTGGGTCAGCTCCGCGCGCGCCTGGGCGAGCTTCCTCGTGATCGCGAGATTTTCGTCATCTGCCGCTCTGCCCAGCGCGCCTACTACGCAACGCGCATCCTGCTGCAGAACGGGTTCAAGGCCCGAAACATCTCCGGTGGCATGTTGTCGCGCGCACTCTCGTCTTGATGGATTGGAGGTAGCGACAAATGAGCAAATGGAAGGAAACAGTCCGTCACGAGATGATCGAGTACGCGATCAACGTCGTTTACCTGACGCTCGTGTTCGCGGCATTTACGCAGTACACGCGCTTTCTCCTTGCTGCTCACGACATTACTTACACGAACTACTGGTTTGCCGTGATCGAAGCATTGATTCTCGGCAAGGTGATCATGATCGGCGGGGTGTTCCATCTGGGCCGGGGCCTGGAAGACAAGCCCTTGATCTATCCCACCTTGTACAAGACCGTCGTTTTCGTAGTTTTTGTCGGCGCTTTCAAGCTCATCGAGCATGCGATCAAGGGCCTCTGGAGCGGCGAGGGACTCGCGGGCACACTCGTCGATGTTTCTGAGGAGGATCTCCATGTCGTGCTCGCCAATAGTTTGGTGGTGCTCGTGGCCTTCATCCCCTTCTTCGCCGTCAAGGAGTTGGGGCGAGTGTTCGGGGGCGCCAAGATCTTTGCGCTCTTCTTCCAGAAAAGACCTGGCAATTGAATCGAATAATCGTCCTCTCGCTGTTGCGCCGCTATCTCCCGATCCTGACCTGGGGGGCCGAGTACTCCCGCCGCACCTTCACCAACGACCTGATCGTCGCGGGCATCGTCACCGTCATGCTCATCCCGCAATCGCTCGCCTATGCGCTGCTGGCGGGTCTGCCGGTGCAGGTCGGTCTCTTTGCCTCGATGGCGCCGCTCCTGCTCTACGCGATCTTCGGCACCTCGCGCACCCTCGCCGTCGGTCCCGTGGCGGTGGTCAGCCTCATGACCGCGGCCGCTGTGGCGCCGCTCGCGGCGCAGGGATCGCCGGAGTATTTGGGGGCGGCCATCGCACTCGCGCTGGTCTCCGGTCTGCTGCTGCTCGCCATGGGTCTGCTGCGGCTGGGATTTCTCGCAAACTTTCTCAGCCACCCGGTCGTCTCGGGATTCATCACCGCGTCCGGCATCCAGATCGCGGTCAGCCAGCTCGCGCCCGTGCTCGGCATCCGCGCGCACGGCGAGAATTTCGTCGACCTCGTGATCTCGATGTGGCCCAACCTCGGCCAGGTCAATCCCTACACGGCGGCGATCGGCCTCGCGTCGCTCGCCTTCCTGTTCTGGGCGCGCGGCGGCCTCAAGCCCCTCCTGAGCCACTTGGGATTCGGCGATCGGACCGCAGGCACCCTCGCAAAGATTGGCCCCGCGGTGGCCCTCGTCGCAACCACGGCGGCTGTCTGGGGCTTCGGACTCGCCGATCGCGGCGTGCGCATCGTCGGTACGGTTCCGCAGGGCCTGCCCGAGCTCGCCATGCCGCCGCTGGATCCGTCGCTGTGGATGAAGATCCTCATGCCCGCGCTGCTGATCTCCATCGTGGGCTATGTAGAGTCGATCTCGGTCGCCCTGACGCTCGCGGCCAAACGCCGCCAGCGCGTCGACCCTGACCAGGAACTCATTGCCCTCGGTGCCGCGAACATCGGCGCAGCCTTCTCGGGCGGATTCCCGGTCACCGGCGGCCTGGCGCGTTCGGTGGTGAATTTCGAAGCCGGCGCCGAGACCCCCCGCCGCCGGGGCATTCACTGCAGTCGGCATTGCGCTCGCCACCCTGTTCCTGACGCCGCTGCTGTTCTATCTGCCGAATGCGACGCTGGCCGCGACCATCATCGTCGCGGTGCTGTCGCTGGTCGACCTCGGCGCGCTAAAACGCACGTGGATCTATTCGCGAGCCGATTTCGCCGCGATGGCCGCGACGATTGCTGTCACGCTGGTCGAGGGCGTCGAGGCGGGCCTGCTGGTGGGTGTAGGGCTGTCGTTATTCCTCCATCTCTACAGCACGTCGCGGCCGCACGTTGCGATCGTGGGCCAGATCCCGGGGACTGCGCACTTCCGCAACGTGGCGCGTCATGCCGTGGTGACGGACCCGGAGATACTTTCACTCCGGGTGGACGAGAGCCTCTATTTCCCGAACGCCCGTTTTCTCGAGGACCTCGTCAACGATGCGGTCGCCGCGAACCCGGCGATTCGCCACCTCATCGTCGAGTGCCCTGCGGTGAACACGATCGACGCCTCGGCACTCGAAAGCCTTGAGGCGATCAACCACCGGCTCAAGGACGGCGGCATCACGTTCCACCTCTCCGAAGTGAAGGGCCCGGTGATGGACCGCCTGAAGCGGTCGCACTTCCTGCAAGAGCTGACCGGCAAGGTCCACCTCACCCAATACGACGCCGTGCACAGCATCAATCCCGAGCGAGCACAGCACACGCTGGAGACAAAGAGAGCTTGACCGAAGGAGGAGGGAGCGCTGGGATGCGGGACCGATTTGGTCGCCGGCACTCGCTTTCTTGAACGCTGAGCAGGAATGACGGGTGCGAACCCGGGTGCGCCTCGACCACCGCCATGGCGCAGACGCCCGGATCAACCCGGGCTATGCAAAATTCATCATTGCATTACCATCGTACTGTCTTCTCACCAGCATCACCGCATGCGAACTACGATCCCCGACGAGGATGTTGCCGCCAAGCTGCACACGCAAGCGCGCCGTAGCGATGCGCCGCCCGGACTGACGCGGCACAATCGCTGACGCCCCCGCTCACCGCGACGCGATGAACCAGCGCAGCAAACACGACACCCCGGCCCGCATCGAGGACTACGCACTCCTCGGCGACATGCGCACCGCGGCGCTGGTCGACCGTAACGGCTCGGTCGACTGGATGTGCCTGCCGCGCTTCGACACCCCGGCCTGCTTCGCGGCGCTGGTCGGCACCGCCGACCATGGCCACTGGTTGCTGCGGCCGGCGGGCGAATCGAAGCGCATCGAGCGCCGCTACCGCGAAGGCACACTGGTGCTCGAGACCACGCACCACGTCGCCGAGGGGTGCGGTACGCATGATCGAATTCATGGCACTCGACAGCGGCATGCCGCGGCTGGTGCGCATCGTCGAAGGGCTCGAGGGCGTGGTGCCGATGTGGACGCAGCTCGTCGTGCGATTCGACTACGGCTCGGTCGTCCCCTGGGCGCGCCGCACCGACGACGGCATGCATTTCGTCGGCGGCCCGGATGCGCTGCGCCTGCACACGCCGGTTCCCCTGCGCGGTGAAAACTTCACCTCGGTCGCCGAATTCAAGATCCGACGGGGCGAGCGCATCCCCTTCGTGCTCTCCTTCCAGCCGTCGCACGAAGCGGCGGCACCCGCGGGCGACGCCGAAGAGATGCTCGTGCACACCGCGCGTACCTGGCAGGCCTGGTCGGCGCACTGCAGCTACCAGGGCCCGTGGCGCGATCAGGTGCTGCGCTCGCTCATCACGCTGAAGGCACTGATCTACGCACCCACCGGCGGGATCATTGCGGCGCCGACGACCTCGCTGCCCGAGATGCTCGGCGGGGTGCGCAACTGGGACTACCGTTTTTGCTGGTTGCGCGACGCCGCCTATGCGCTCTATGCGCTGCTGATGACGGGCTACCGGCAGGAGGCGGTCGCCTGGCGCGACTGGCTGTTGCGTGCCGCCGCGGGCCGGCCGCAGGACCTGCAGATCGTCTATGGCGTGCGCGGCGAACGCAGGCTGCTCGAGCGCGAGCTGCCCTGGCTGCCGGGCTACCAGGGTGCCGCGCCGGTGCGTATCGGCAACGGCGCCGCGCGCCAGTTTCAGCTCGATGTCTACGGCGAAGTGATGGATGTCCTCGGTCTCGCGGGCGATTTCGGCATCGACCATAGCGACGATGCCTGGCAGCTGCAGAAGGTGCTGATGGATTTCCTCGAATCAAACTGGGAACGGCCTGATGAAGGCATCTGGGAGGTGCGCGGCGGGCAACGTCAGTTCACCCACTCGAAGGTGATGGCCTGGCGCGCATTTGACCGCGCTGTGAAGAGTGTCGAGCGCCTCAAGCTCGCAGGCCCGTTCGCACGCTGGCGCGCGGTACGCGAGCAGATTCACGCCGATGTGTGCCAGAACGGTTATGACGCGAACCGCAACACCTTCGTGCAGAGCTACGGCAGCGATGCGCTCGATGCCAGCCTGCTGATCATTCCACTCGTCGGCTTCCTGCCGGCGAGCGATCGGCGCATGCGCGGCACCGTCGCCGCGATCGAACGCGAGCTGATGACCGACGGCCTGGTGTATCGCTACGCAACCGGCGGCAGCCACGCCGACGGCTTGCCGCCGGGCGAGGGCAGTTTCCTGCCGTTGAGTTTTCTCTACGTCGACAACCTCGCGCTGCAGGGCCGCAAGTCGGAAGCAGTCGCCTGTTTCGAGCGCCTGCTCGGCCTCGCGAACGACGTCGGCCTGCTGTCGGAGGAGTACGACCCTGCGCTCGGTCGCATGCTCGGGAACTTTCCCCAGGCGCTCACCCACGTCGGCCTGGTGAACAGCGCGATCCAGCTCTCGGGTGCCGGCGCACCGCCGCCCGCCTAATCAGTTACGACAACGGGGGCTAGGCCGCGTTGCGCGCCTCGGCTGCGGGCGATCCGAACGCGCGTTCCATCTCGCGCCGCAGTCGTACCGCGCTGTGCTGGGCGTCGACCGCGACATCGCTCCAGCGCACGGGCTTGCCTTGGGCGATCGGTTTGAGCACCTTCCAGCCCTGCGCGAGGCCGAGCGGCAGACAGTCCTGCGCGTACGACGCTTCGGCAGGCAGGAGCTGGCCCGACACCGTGTAGCCGCCCTCGCCGTCGAGCAGTTCGCCCGCCTTGAGGTTGCGTTTCGCCACCGCGATCGCGTCGGCACGCCAACCGGTCGCGCAGCCGGTCGCCTCACCGCGCACCCCGATCGATGCCACCGAGATGCCGACTTCGAGCCCGATCAGGTGCCAGCGCTTGTACAGGCAGGCGTAGCGTCCGCTCGGATCGGTACGCACCTTGTACTCGTCGAAGCAGCGCCGGATGTATTCGGTCTCGCCTTCGAACACGACCCAGACGCCCATGCGAATGTCGTAGGGAATCACGCGACCGTCGGTCTCGAGCGAGGAGATGACTTCGACCTGCCCCTTGTGGTGCAGCTGTCCGCCCTCTGCCTTCGGCCGCATCACCAACGGCAGGTCGTCGATCGATGCCGGCGGGTACGCAAGTCCCCAGGGCGCCGGCGTGAGGCCGGTCGCGTTGCACACCGCAGTGCTCTCGATCGATGGCTTCGAGCCATCGAGAAAGGAATTGAACATCTTCGGGTTTAACCCACCGAGCCGCGCCTGTTCCTCGCTGAGCCCCCAGTGCTGCCACACCGTGTCGGGCGTCGATTGCGCGTAATGCGGCAGCCATTTGTGCCCGCGCCCGGCGGCGACCACCGGAAAGCCAGCGGCGCGTGCCCAGTCGACGAGGTCGCAGATGATCGCCGGTTGATCGCCGTAGGCGAGGCTGTAGATCACGCCCGCGGCGGCCGCCTTCTGCGCGAGGATCGGGCCGCAGTAGGCGTCGGCCTCGACCGTCACCATGACGACGTGTTTGCCGTGGCGGAAGGCTTCGAGTGCGTGTTCGGCGGCCGCCATCGGGTTGCCGGTCGCCTCGACGACGATTTCGATCGCCGGATGCGCGACCAGCGCACGCCAGTCATCCGAGACGTGGGTCTGTCCGCTCTTCAGTGCCGCGTCGAGCGTAGGCGCCGCGCTGCGCTCCGCAGTCCAACCCACGCGCGCGAGATTCGCGCGCGCATTCTCCGGCGCGAGGTCGGCGATGCCGGCGAGGTGCACGCCGGGCGTGTTCGGCACTTGCGCGATGTACATCGAGCCGAACTTGCCGGCGCCGATGATGCCAACGCGTAACGGTCGACCCTCGGCCGCGCGCTGCTGCAGTTTCGCGTACAGGTTCATGTCAGGCGGTCTCGCGCAGGCCCTGGAGTTGGTCGGCAGGCGTACCGTCTTTCCAGGGCAGCGGCACGTCGTAGTTCTTCAGCAGGCAGTCGTCGGGCAGGCACTCGAGCGGCGTGAAGTCGCGGTGCGCAATGTAGCCCGGGCGTTTGAAGCGGCGGACGTGGTTCGACACCGCGCACAGCGACAGGTAAACGCTCACCCGGTTCCAGGGCGAAAGATTCGAGGTCGAGGCGTGCACCAGGCAGCCGTGAAACAGGATCATCGATCCCGCCGGCCCCTTGGGGGCGACGATGCCGCCGCGCGCGACCAACGTTGCGATGGTGGCGTGATCGATCGTCCACAGCGGATAGCTGGTGGTCGCGGTGTCGTGTCCGGCCTCGAGCACGCCGAGCTTGTGGCTGCCCGGGATGAACATCAGCGGGCCGTTGAACTCGTTCACCTCATCGAGGAAGATCGCGACGTTCATTGCGCGCGCCTCGGGCATCGCGTCGTCGTTCGTCCAGGTACCGAAGTCCTGGTGCCACTGCCAGACATCGCCGTCGAAGGCCATCTTGCCGTTGATCTTGAACTGATGCATGTAGAGCTTCTCGCCCAACAGTTGCTCCACCGGCGCCACCATGCGCGGATGGCGCGCGAGCCTGGCGAAGGGTGCGCTGTACATATGAGCCGCAAAATTGGTGCGCACCACGTCGCCCGTCTTTTCGCGCACGTTCTCCGGGCGTCGCTGCGCGTACAGGTCCGGCACGGCGTCGGTGAGCACCTTGACCTCGGCGGGCGAAAATTGGCTCGGAAAGAACAGATAGCCGTCGCGCTCGAACTGCGCGAGTTGGGAATTGCTGAGCTTCATGCCGGACCTCCTGTCAGGTCATTATCCCGGATTCCGACGGCCGGAGACCAGGCAGCCTCAGCGCCCCGGCGCCGCGCCTGTGGTGGGCGCCGGCTGCGAATCGATGATCTGGAAGAAGATCTCGTCGTTCTTCACCATGCCTTGCTC
>JAQBBQ010000055.1:0-2895 GCA_032125995.1 Betaproteobacteria bacterium
ATGTTTTCGCGCCCGAGGCTCGGCCCGACGGTACGCTCCTCGATGATTTCCATCGGCGCAGCGAGCGAACCGGCGCGCAGCAGCAGCGCGACGTCGTTCGCTTCGGTGGTCGTCATGCGTCCCGAGATCTGGACCCGCCCGCCGCCGATTTCGCTGCGGATCACGGGCGCGGTGATCACCTCGGCGCTGTTTTTCTCAATCAACAGGATCGCCATGCGCTTGCCGATGTTCTCGCGCGTGACATCGCGGAAGATCCGCGCGCCGACACCGTCGAGCGTGAGATGTACCGCCGGTTCGTTTGTCTGCGGGTCGAAGCCGGGCTGCGCGTCAGTCAGGCGATCGCCGGTCAGCACGACCTGCTTTTTCACCAGTACCGCCTGGCCGTCGCGCTCGACGTAGTACTCGGTGCCGAAGGGCGGCTCGCCCTGGGCTCCGCGCGCCAGGTTCTCGGCCGTCATCTTTTCTTCGTCGAGCATGCGCACTTCGAGGCTCGCGGTACGCCCGAGGATGTCCTTCGCCTTGGCGGTGTCCTGCACCCCGGGCAGCTGCACGACGACGCGATCGGCGCCCTGCTGCTGAATGATCGGCTCGGCAACACCGAGCTCGTTGATGCGGTTGTGCAGCGTGGTGATGTTCTGCTTGATCGCGTATTCCCGTGTGCGCTGCAGCGCCTCGGCCTTGAGCGAGGCAACGAGCTGGGGCGCCTGCCCGTCGTCGCGCTCGACCAGCGCAAAATCGGTGAATGCGGTAAGGATGTGCGCGCGCGCAAGGTCACGCGCCGCCGCATCCCGAAAGCGCATGCGCAGGGTCTGCCCTTCGCGTCCGATGCCGCCGTGACGAATGCGCTTCTCGCGCAGTTGCGTGCGCAGATCGCCCGCCAGACTATCGAGGCGTTTCGTGATCGCCCCTTGCATGTCGACTTGGAGCAGAAAATGCACGCCGCCGCGCAGGTCGAGTCCAAGGTACATCGGCAGGGCGCCGATCGCAGTCAGCCAACTGGGAGACGAGGACAGCAGGTTCAGCGCCACCACGTAGCCAAGATTCGACGGATTCGGATTGACCGTCTTGGCGATGATGTCCTTTGCCTTGAGCTGGGTGTCGGTATCGGCAAATCGCACCCGCACACTGTTGGGGTCGATCACGACCCCGGTGTGGGGCACGCCCGCCGAGGACAACGCGTTCTCGATCTGCGCGAGCAGCGCCGTATCGACCTTGGTCGTCGCCTTGGCGCTTGATACCTGCACCGCCGGCGACTCACCGAAGAAATTCGGCAGCGTGTAGACGAACGCAACGACGATGCTAAGCGCGATGAGTGCGTATTTCCAGACGGGAAAGCGGTTCATAGCGTGCGGTGGCGGCGGGAGCGTGAGCAGTAAGCAGTGAGCCGTGAGCGGTGGGCGCCGAGGGCGGCGCGCGCCGGCGTCCCTCGACGGCCGCGCTACTTGATGCTTTTGATGGTGCCCTTCGGCAGCAGCATCTGCACGGCCGATTTCTGCACGCTGATTTGCGTGTTTGGCGCGACCTCGAGCGAGACGAAGGCATCACCGAGCTCGGTGATCTTGCCGACGACGCCGCCTCCGGTGACGACTTCGTCACCCTTTTGAAGGCCCTCGACCATCAGCTTATGCTCCTTCTGACGCTTGACCTGCGGCCGGATCATGAGGAAGTACAGCAGCACGAACATGAGCACGATGGGCAGCAAGGTCACGAGCCCGCCTTCGCCTCCAATGCCTCCCAAGGACTGCGCATATGCGGACGAGATCAGCACCGATAACTCCTTGGAAAGTCAGGAAAAGCGCGAAATTATAGCACCGCGCGTCGCGCGCGCGGCTGGCAAACCGGCGCAAAACGCGTGCCGCATCGCAATCGGTGGCGCGCCGCATCGATCAGCTGAGCGATGCGCAGCTGCCGCTGCGTTCATTCGTCGAGCGATGCGGACGTCGGCTTAGCGCGCCGCGTGGCGAGCAGCTGCGCGGCAGTTTCATCCAGCCGCCCGGCCTCGATGGCGCCGCGCAACGCGCGCATGAGCTCCTGGTAATAGTGCAGGTTGTGTAGAGTATTCAGCCGCGCGCCCAGAATTTCGTTCGCCTTTTGCAGATGATGGAGGTAAGCACGGCTGTAGTTGCGGCAGGTCGCGCAGGCGCAGTCCGGGTCGAGCGGCCCGGTGTCGTCGCGGTGCCGTGCGTTGCGGATCTTGACGTTGCCGTGGCGCGTGAACAGCCAGCCGTTGCGTGCATTGCGCGTCGGCAGCACGCAATCGAACATGTCGATCCCCGCGCACACCGCCTCAATGATGTCTTCGGGCGTGCCCATGCCCATCAGGTAGCGCGGCTTGTCCTGCGGCAGGCGGGGCGCGGTGTGCGCGAGGATGCGCCGCCGGTCGACCTTCGGTTCGCCGACCGACAGGCCGCCGATCGCGTAGCCGTCGAAATCGATCGTGCGCAGGCCGTCGAGCGACGCCTCGCGCAGCGACTCGAACATGCCGCCCTGCACGATACCGAACAGCGCGTTGCGCGCGCCAAGCTGCGACCAGGCGTCTTTGGAGCGCGCCGCCCAGCGCAGGGAAAGCTGCATCGAACGCTCGGCGGCGTCCACGGTGACGGGGTAGGGCGTGCATTCGTCGAACACCATTGCAATGTCGGCGTCGAGCACATCCTGGATGCGCATCGATTCCTCGGGCGTCAGCAGCAGCCGGTCGCCGTTGATCGGCGAAGCGAAGCGGACGCCGTCCTCGCTGATGGACCGCAGTGCGCCCAGGCTGAAGACCTGGAAGCCGCCGGAATCGGTGAGGATCGGGTGCCGCCAGCCCATGAAGCGGTGCAGGCCGCCATGCGCGCGGATCACGTCCGGCCCTGGCCGCAACCACAGATGAAAGGTGTTGCCGAGGACGATTTG
>JAQBBQ010000056.1:0-16936 GCA_032125995.1 Betaproteobacteria bacterium
CCGAGCGCGCCGAGGCCAACCGGCGCGGCATCTATTCGAAGCGCGAGGCGACCGGACGCCAGGATCTTTACTACCGCGTTGTGATCGACATCGGACGCACGGGCGGCTCCGCCGACGAGGCTAAGCCGATCGCGCGCGCGCCGGCGTTTCGCGCCGATGCGCTGCCCGCCGCGCAATCCCTCGTCGACGCCGCACAGGCCGAATCGGCGGACGCGCGCTCGCTCGCGGCGGTGATCCTCAAGCGGCTCCTCGCCGCCCAGCCGAACGAATCCGTGGCCTACCTGCTTGGCAAGAACCCTTCCGCGGCCAAGATTGCCCCGGTCGCGGTCGACCTGCTGCGCCTGGCTGGCACGCCGGCGCGCGTGGTCAATGGGCTCTCGCTCGCGCCCGAGCGGCGCAACGCGCGCTTCATCCGTTGGCTCGAGGTGTACGACGGCGCGCAGTGGTTCTCGGTGTATCCGACCGAAACTTCGGTCGTCGCGCAGCGCCTGCTGCTGCCCTGGTGGCGCGGGCGCGGACCGCTGGTCGAACTCGAGGGCGGGCAGGACCTGCAGACCGACGTTACGGTCAACCGCTCCTTTGAGCTCGGGGTGCGCGCGGCCGTCGCGCAGCAACGCGCGCAGGAAAAGAAACTCATCGAATTCTCGCTTTTTGGCCTGCCGCTGCAGTCCCAGACCTTGTTCCGCACGCTGCTGGTGATCCCGCTCGGGGTCTTCCTGCTCGTCGTCCTGCGGAACGTGATCGGCTTCAAGACCTTCGGCACCTTCATGCCGGTGCTGATCGCGATGGCGTTTCGTCAGACCGGGCTCGGCGCGGGGATCGTGTTCTTCATCATCGTGCTCGCGCTTGGCCTCGCGGTGCGGCTGTACGTCGAGCGCTTGAAGCTGCTGCTCGTGCCGCGTCTCGGCGCAGTGCTGATCGTGGTGGTCGGGATGATTGCCGTGCTGACGATCATCACCCATCGCATGGGGCTCGATGTCGGCCTGTCGGTGGGCCTGTTCCCCATGGTGATCCTCACCATGACGATCGAGCGCATGACGATCACCTGGGAGGAGCGGGGCGCGGGCGAGGCGTTGCAGCAGGCTGCGGGCAGTCTGCTGGTCGCCGCGGCTTGTTTTCTCATCATCAGCCGCGAGACGGTCGTGCACCTGCTTTTTGTCTTTCCGGAACTGCTCCTCGTGCTGCTCGCGGCGACGCTGCTGCTCGGACGCTACACCGGCTACCGCGTCCTCGAGGTGCTGCGTTTCCGAGTGCTGGCGAAGTGAGGAATTTCCTCGCGACGGCGCGCACGTTGCATGCACGCGGTGTGCTCGGCATCAACCAGCGCAATGCCGAGTACACCCTTCCCTACAACCCGCGTCATCGCTATCCGCTGGTCGACGACAAGGCGCTCACCAAGACGCTCGCGCGCAAGCACGGTGTGGCGACGCCGGAGCTGTATGCCATGGTCGAGATCGAGCGCCAGATTCGCGACCTGCCGAAGCTGCTCGCCGCGCGCGAGGAGTTCGTCGTCAAGCCCGCGCGTGGCAGCCAGGGCGACGGCATCCTCGTCATCACCGGGCGCGCAGCCGGCGGCTACCGCACGATCGACGGCAATCTCGTCGGCGACGAGGAATTCGCGTTCCACGTCTCCAACATCCTCTCGGGCATCTACAGCCTGGGCGGCATGACCGACAAAGCGCTCATCGAATACCGCGTGCGCTTCGCGTCCATATTCGATGCGGTGACCTACCGCGGCGTGCCGGACCTGCGCATCATCGTCTTTCTCGGCGTTCCGATCATGGCGATGGTGCGCCTGCCGACACGGCGCTCGGGCGGAAAGGCGAACCTGCACCAGGGCGCGATCGGCGCCGGCATCGACCTCGCGACCGGCGTCACGCTGACCGCCGTGTCCGGCAACAGCGTGGTGGAGACCCACCCCGACACCGGTGCACGCGTGCGCGGGATCGAGATCCCGCACTGGCAGCGCATGCTCGAGATCGCGGCGCGCAGTTACGAGCTAACCGGCCTGGGCTATCAGGGGGTCGACATCGTGCTCGATCGCGACCTCGGTCCTCTGGTGCTCGAGTTGAATGCGCGGCCCGGGCTTGCGATCCAGATCGCGAATCGCGCGGGGCTGCGGTTACGGCTGGAGGCGGTGTTGCGCGACGGTGCGGACAAGGAAAGTCCCGAGGCGCGCGTTGCCTACGCGCGGGACCGATTCGCGGCGACCTAGGCCGACGTCTCCGCGTGCTCGAATAGTTACCACCATAGAGCACTTCTCGTAGGAGAAAAGAGAAGTGGTGGAGGCGGCGGGAATCGAACCCGCGTCCGCAAGCCCTCGACAGTCAGGACTACATGCTTAGCCTCGCCGTTTGGATCTCGCCTTGCGCCCGCCGGCGGGCGGGCTGACGCTTGGCCAGCCGCTTCGACGGATCCGCATGGCCAAGCGGCCAAGCCGTGCGGAGAGGCTGATGAAAATGACGCTGCACCCCTTTCGGGGCCTAGCCCATCAGCAGGCTAGTGCAGCGTCTAGCCGGTATTAGGCGGCTAGAGCGAAACGCTCGTCGTTGGCGTTTAAGTGTTTCCAGCTGGATTTACGAGGGAACTGGTCCTCGGCATGCCCTGTGCTGCTTCATGACCCACGTCGAAGCCAAGTCGCCCCCATGTGTTTCACGTACTGCGATTCATTTTCTCATATTGGGCCGACTCACTGAATTTAAACGACCGGCGCGGAGGACTTTATGCATCGAGCTGCGTGAGGAGGTCGAGCGGATGCGTGATCACCGTGTCCGCATTCCAGCTGTGCGGACCGCCGTTATCGGTGCCGGAATAGCCGTACTCGACCGCGACCGAGCGCATGCCGGCGGCCTGCGCGGCCTGGATATCCCGTAGGTCATCGCCGACGTACCAGCAGCTTCCCGGCGCCAGCGCGAGCGTCTGCGCCGCATGCAGCAGGGGTGCGGGGTGCGGCTTCGAGTGCGGGGTTGTGTCGCCGCAGACGACGCAGTCTGGGGTCAGACCCAGTTCGGCGACGATGCGTTCGGTGAACCGCGTCGCCTTGTTGGTCACGATGCCCCAGGCAATGTTACGCGCGGCGAGGTGCTGCAGTAGCTGCTCAATGCCGGGAAAGAGCGCGGTGCGTTCGCACAAGCAGACCGCGTAGTGCTCCAGAAAAGCGTCACGCATCGCCTGGTATTCGGCGTGCTCGGGAGTCATGTCGAAGGCCACGCGCAGCAGCCCGCGCGCGCCGCTCGAGGCGAAGGGCCGCGCTTCGGCCAGCGCCAGTTCCGGCAGACCACGCTCGAGGCGCAGCCGATTGACCGCCGTGCAGAGGTCGGCTGCGGTGTCGGCGAGCGTGCCGTCGAAATCGAACAGCAGGGCTCTGACTCGGGGTTGCGGCACGCTCAGGACCCGCGTTCGCAGCTGAGCAGGTAGTTGACGTCGCAGTCCGCGCTGAGTCGGTAGCCGCGCGTAAACGGGTTGTAGGTCATGCCCTTGATCTCCGCGGGACGCAGGCCCGCTGCACGACACCAGCCGGTCAGCTCGGACGGGCGGACGAAACGGGCGTAATCGTGCGTGCCCTTGGGCAGCAGCTTGAGAATGTACTCGGCGCCGAGGATGGCGAACAGATAGGACTTCGGATTGCGGTTGATAGTCGAGAAGAATGCGCGGCCGCCCGGTTTCAGAAGCTGTGCGCAAGCCGCGACCGTGCGCGCGGGGTCCGGCACATGCTCGAGCAGTTCCATGCAGGCGACGATGTCGAAGGATTCCGCATGCGCGTCGACAAAGGTCTCGGCCGACGCGCATGCGTAGCGCACCGGCAGGTGGCTCTCGAGCAGGTGGAGCTGCGCCACTTTCAGCGCGCGCTCGGCGAGATCGATACCAGTGACCTCAGCGCCCTTGCGCGCGGCCGCCTCGGCAAGAATGCCGCCGCCGCAGCCGACGTCGAGCATCGTCTTGCCGGCAAGCGCGGCGATGCCGTCGATCCACTCGAGCCGCAGCGGATTGATCTCGTGTAGCGGACGAAACTCGCTCGTCGGATCCCACCACCGATGTGCGAGTTGGCTGAATTTCTCCAGCTCGGCCGGATCCGCGTTCAGGGGATGTTCCATGTCTGCTTAGGCCGCGTCGCGCCGTTTCAGTTCGGCAAAAAAAAAGCCCTGCCGAGGCAGGGCTTTTCCGAGAGGAGAACGCTTACTTGCGAGTACCGATGACCTCGATTTCCACGCGCCGGTTCTTCGCGCGGCCATCCTTGGTCTTGTTGCTCGCGACCGGCTGCTTCTCGCCTTTGCCTTCGGTGTAGATCCGGTTTGCCGGAACGCCCTTGGAGGTGAGGTAAGCCTTGATCGATTCGGCACGGCGTACCGAGAGCTTCTGGTTGTAGGCGTCGCTGCCGATCGAATCGGTATGCCCGATCGCGATCACAACCTCGAGGTTTAATCCGCTGATCTGCGAGGCTAGGCTGTCGAGCTGCGTACGGCCCGAAGCCTTGATGACCGACTTGTCGAAATCGAACAGCACGTCGGCGGCGAGCGTGACTTTATTCGCCACCGGGCGCGGACGCGGTTTGGCCATGGGGGCCGGCTTGGCGCCCACCGGCTTCTTCATCATATCCGCACCGCATTGTTCGCTCGCCATCGCCGGTGTCCAGTAGCCTGCGGCCCAGCACTCGCCGGATGAGTTTTTCCATACCGTACTTGCGCTGTTCGCCCATTCGCCGTCACCAGACTTCATCATCTTTTCGTGCGCCGCGCCCAGTGCGTGGAATGACACTGCTGAGAGCGCGAGACCGGCAGCAGCAACCACGGACAACCACATATTTTTGTTCATGCCAATTCCTCTCTGACCTGACTTGACGAAATTTATTAAATGGCCCAAAAATTTTGTTGTATCAATGCCCTGGACCGGCCTTGATCAGATTTTGCCATAAGTCACAGCGCGATTCCAACCCCTCGAACGCGGAAATGCTCGGGTTCCCGGGCGCCACCAGCGGCCGGCCGCGGACCCAGACATGGCTGACGTGCTCCCGCCCAGCCGCGTAGACGAGGTGGGATACGGGGTCGTAACAGGGGGAGAGCTCCGGGCCCGCAAGGCGCACCGCGACCAAGTCGGCGTCCTTGCCCGGGGCGATCGAGCCGATCGACGCATCGAGGCCGAGGGCCACCGCCCCCCCCAGCGTCGCCGCCCGTAGCGCGCTATGCGCAGGCATTGCCTCGGCGTCCCCGGCGACCGCCTTGGTCAGCAGCGCGGCCAGGCGCATCTCGCCAAACAGGTCGAGCCGGTTATTACTTGCCGCGCCGTCCGTTCCGAGGGCGATGTTGACCCCTTCGGCCGCGAGGCGCGCAATTGGGGCGAAGCCGCTCGCCAGCTTGAGATTGGACGCGGGGCAGTGAACCACCGAGGCATTGTGGCGAGAAAGCAACACAATCTCGTCTTCGAGCAGATGAACCGCGTGTACGGCGATGAAATTCGGCCCGAGGAGGTCCAGGCGGCGCAGGCGCTCGAGTGGGCGCACGCCATGCTCGGCGATCGAGCGATCGGTCTCGTCCTGCGTTTCGTGGAGATGGATGTGTACCGGAACATCCAACTCCGCGGCGAGCACCGCGACTTTGCGGAAGGATTCATCCGAGACCGTGTAGGGGGCGTGCGGCGCGAGGCAAAACGACACCAACGGATCGTCGCGATAGCGATCGCGCAGCGCCAAGCCCTTCTGCAGATAGTCGTCCGCGTCGGACGCGTAGGGCGTCGGAAAATCGACCACGATCATGCCAAGCGCTGCACGCATGCCGGCGGCGCGCACGGCCGCCAGCGCAGCCTCGGGGTAAAAGTACATGTCGTTGAAGCAGGTCGTTCCGCCGCGCAGCATCTCGGCGCATGCGAGCAGCGTGCCGTCGCGCACGAATTCGGGCGTGACGTGGCGGGCCTCCACCGGCCAGATGTGCTCGTTCAGCCAGCGCATCAGGGGCAGGTCATCGGCGAGTCCACGCATCAGCGCCATCGCAGCGTGCGTGTGCGCGTTCACCAGCCCGGGAATCAGCGCGTGCTCGGGGAGTTCGACGATCGTGGCATCGCCGAAGCGCTGCCGCGCCTCTCGTTCGGGCAGCAACGCCTCGATGCGCGCGTCGCGCACGAGCACTGCAGTGTGCTCGAGGACGACGCCATCGGGCTCGATGGGCACGACCCAGCGCGGCAGGATCAGTGTTGGCTCAGCCACAAATGAAAAGGCCCCGCTTGCGCGGGGCCTTGCTTGGTCAGCGTCCGCGGACGCCGATGCACTATTTCGGCATGCCTTTCGCTTCGACCACCACGCGCCGGTTCGGCGCGAGGCATTCGATGAGCGCCTTGCGGCTCATCTTGCCCGCACACTTTTTCGCCGGACTGGTCTTGCCGTAGCCGTAGGTTTCGATCCGCGACGTCGCCACGCCCTTGGACACGAGGTAGGCCTTCACCGCGTTCGCGCGCCGCTCCGAAAGCTTCTGGTTGTACTGCGCCGAGCCGATACGGTCCGTATGGCCGTAGACGTTGATGAACTGGATTGTTGCGAACTCGCTTAGGCGTCCGAGCACTTCGCGGTCGATGCGTCCTTTCGCTTCGCTCGTCAGCACGGACTTGTTGAACGCAAACAGTTGTGTGGACGTGATACTGAGCGTTTTCGCCGTCTTCGCCGCGGGCTTGGCCATCGGGGCCGGCTTGGCGCCCATCGGCTTCTTCATCATATCCGCACCGCATTGTTCGCTCGCCATCGCCGGCGTCCAATAGCCCGCGCCCCAGCACTCGCCGGATGAGTTTTTCCATACCGTATTTGCGCTGTTCGCCCATTCGCCGTCACCGGACTTCATCATTTTTTCGTGCGCCGCGCCGAGTGCGTGGAACGACACTGCCGAAAGCGCGAGACCGGCCGCCAGCCCACCAGCCAGAAGAATCTTGAACGTTTTCACCACGCCTCCCATTTCGGTGGTTTTGTCGAATTTCTCTACCGCGTCACTGTGCGACTGCGTCACTGCACGACCCATACAGGCCGGTCGCTTTGATCAGCCAGGGGATTTAAACACAGAGTGCCCTTGGTGGACAAGCACGGAACGCAACGTTTCACGAGAGAAAACCGGAGCTTGCGGTGGCTGTAGGAAGCCGTTCTGGAGGGTGGCCGAAGACGGGCTCCCAGGTGTCGCCGCGTGTTAATATTCTGCGCTTTTTCAGCGGCCTTTCTGCACCCCGCGCAGACGGTCACCGGAACCCGCTCGGACCGCATCGTTTCATCCGTTCACGCAGTCTGCACACCGCACGCACCGAACCGCCCCGCCCCATAACCACGTAATAAAAACGCCGCCACGGATGGATCAGTTCGCCAAGGAGACGCTGCCAGTCAGTCTAGAGGAGGAGATGCGCCGGTCCTACCTCGATTACGCGATGAGCGTCATCGTCGGGCGGGCACTCCCGGACGTGCGCGATGGACTCAAGCCAGTGCATCGGCGGGTGCTGTTTGCAATGCACGAACTCTCGAATGACTGGAATCGCGCCTACAAAAAATCGGCGCGCGTCGTCGGCGACGTGATCGGTAAATACCACCCGCACGGCGATTCGGCCGTCTACGACACGATCGTCCGTATGGCGCAGAACTTCTCGCTGCGCTACATGCTGGTGGACGGGCAGGGCAACTTCGGATCGGTCGACGGCGACAACGCGGCGGCGATGCGCTACACCGAAATTCGGATGGCGCGCATCGGCCACGAGCTGCTGGCGGACATCGATCGCGAGACCGTCGATTTCGGCGCCAACTACGACGGCTCGGAGCAGGAGCCGCTGATCCTGCCATCGCGCATTCCGAATCTGCTGATCAACGGATCCTCGGGCATCGCGGTCGGGATGGCGACCAACATTCCGCCGCACAACCTGTCCGAAGTGGTCGATGCCTGCCTGCACGTGCTGGCGACTCCGGATTGTACGATCGAAGAGCTCATCAAGCTCGTGCCGGCGCCCGATTTCCCGACCGCGGGCATCATCTACGGCATTTCGGGCGTGCACGAGGGCTACCGTACCGGCCGCGGCCGCGTGGTCATGCGCGCCCGCACCCACTTCGAAAACACTGGCAAGGGCGACCGCCAGGCGATCATCGTCGACGAGCTGCCCTATCAGGTGAACAAGAAGGTCCTGCTCGAGCGGATTGCCGATTTGGTGACCGAGAAGCGTCTCGAAGGGATTTCGGACATCCGCGATGAATCGGATAGATCCGGCATGCGCGTCATGATCGAGTTGAAGCGCGGCGAAATGCCCGAAGTGGTGCTTAACAACCTGTACAAGCACACCCAGCTTCAGGACAGCTTCGGCATGAACACCGTGGCGCTCGTCGACGGCCAGCCGAAGGTACTCAACCTGAAGGCGCTCATTGTCGCGTTCATCGCGCATCGCCGCGAGGTGGTAACGCGGCGCACGGCGTTCGACCTGCGCAAGGCGCGCGAGCGCGGCCATATTCTCGAAGGCCTGGCGGTGGCGCTGTCGAACGTCGACGACGTCATCGAGCTGATCAAGCAAGCGCCCACGCCGGCGGATGCGAAGCGCGCGCTGCTGGCGCGCGCCTGGGAATCCGGTTTGGTGAAACAGATGCTCGAGCGCGCCTCGGCCGACGCCTTTCGGCCGGCGGATCTCGCCGCCGAGTTCGGCTTGCATCCCGGGGGCTACCGGCTCTCGGATGCGCAGGCGCAGGCGATCCTCGAGTTGCGCCTGCAACGGCTGACCGGGCTCGAGCAGGACAAGATTCGCGAAGAGTATCGGCAGGTGATGGAGCAGATCGTCGACCTGATCGACGTCCTCGATAAGCCGGCGCGTCTGAGCGCGATCATCGGCGAGGAGCTCGCCGAGATCAAGGCCGCCTACGGCGATGCACGGCGCAGCGAAATTGTCACCGTGGCAGAAGACATCTCGCTCGAAGATCTGATCGCGCCGCAGGACATGGTGGTGACGTTCTCGCACGGTGGCTATGTAAAGGCCCAACCGCTCGCCGACTACCGCGCGCAGCGCCGCGGCGGCCGCGGCCGGACCGCGGCGGCGACGAAGGAGGACGATTTCATCGAGCGCCTGTTCGTTGCGCACTCGCACAACCATCTGCTCTGCTTCTCGAGCCGCGGGCGACTGTATTGGCTCAAGGTCTACGAGGTGCCGCAAGGTAGCCCAACGAGCCGCGGCAAGCCGCTCGTCAATCTGTTTCCGCTCGCCGAAGGCGAAAAGATCACGGCGGTCGTTTCGGTAAGCGAGTTCGACGCGCAGCATTTCGTCTTCATGGCGACCGCACGCGGCACCGTGAAGAAAACACCGCTGACCGATTTTTCGCGACCGCGCCCCTCGGGCATCATCGCGGTGGGCCTAGACGAGGGCGACTACCTGATCGGCGCGGCGCTGACCGACGGCGGTTGCGATGTCATGCTGTTTTCCTCGGACGGCAAAGCGATCCGGTTTGCCGAGGATGCGGTGCGTGCGATGGGGCGACAGGCGACCGGGGTGCGCGGCATGCGAATCGCCAAAGACGGCCGGATCGTGTCGATGCTCGTTGCGCGCGACGCGTCGGGCAGCGTGCTCACCGCTACCGAAAATGGCTTTGGCAAGCGCACGCCGGTGGGCGAATACACCCGGCACGGACGCGGCGGGCAGGGGATGATCGCGATCCAGGCAAGCGAGCGCAACGGACCGCTCGTCGGCGCAGCGCTGGTGGACGATCACGACGAGGTGATGCTGATTTCCACTGGCGGGGTGTTGATCCGCACCGAGGTCGGACAGATCCGAGCGCAGGGCCGCAGCACCCAGGGCGTGACGCTGATCTCGCTCGACGCAGGCCAGAAGCTTGCCGGCATTGAACGCATCGTCGAACGCGACGCCGAGAGCGGCGGCGATGGCAACGGCAATGGCGGCGCGCGCGAAGAGGGCAACGGCAGCGATGACGGCGGCAACGGTAACGGCGACGCGGAGCCCCCGCTCATCCTGCCCGGACCCGCGGATCCATCCGGACTGCACTGATGACGCGTGCCTACAATTTCAGCGCCGGCCCCGCGGTGCTGCCCGAGGACGTATTGGCACGCGCAGGGGACGAAATCCTCGACTGGCATGGCGCCGGAATGAGCGTGTTGGAGATGAGCCATCGGAGCGCCGAGTTCATCTCGATCGCCGAGGCGGCCGAGCATGATCTGCGTGAACTGCTCGCGATCCCGGCCCACTACAAGGTGCTGTTTCTGCAGGGCGGGGCGACGCTGCAATTTGCGCAAGTGCCGATGAATTTGCTCGACGGCAAGGGCAAGGCCGACTACATCGTCACCGGCGAATGGTCGAAGAAGGCCGTCAAGGAAGCCGGCGCGCTATGCGACGTGCACGTCGCAGCCTCGAGCGAGGACCGCCGCTTCACCTACGCACCGCGCGCGGCGCAGTGGGTTCTGCGCCGCGATGCCGCGTACGTGCACTACTGTTCGAACGAAACGATCGGCGGCGTCGAGTATCACGCGGTGCCGGCGGTCGACGGCGTGCCGCTGGTTGCCGATGCGTCGTCGCATTTCCTCTCGCGCGCAATCGACATCTCCAAATTCGGCCTGATTTACGCGGGCGCCCAAAAAAACGTCGGGCCGGCCGGTCTAACGATCGTCGTCGTGCGTGAAGACCTGCTCGGGCGCGCCGCGAAGGGTACGCCCTCGGTGATGAACTACGCGCTGCAGGCCGAGACGGCGTCGATGCTCAATACGCCGCCGACCTACGCGATCTATGTCGCCGGCCTGGTCTTCAAGTGGCTCAGGCAGCTTGGCGGGGTCGCCGAGATCGAGCGCCGCAACGTCGGCAAGGCCAAGCTGCTTTACGATTATCTCGACGCCAGCGCGTTCTACCAGAACCCGGTCGCGCCGGAAGACCGCTCGCGCATGAACGTGCCGTTCACGCTCGCCGATCCCAAGCTCGACGCCCTGTTTCTGCAGGAGGCCGAGGCGCGCGGCCTGCTGCAGCTGAAGGGACACCGCGCGGTCGGCGGCATGCGCGCCTCGATCTACAACGCGATGCCGATCGAGGGCGTGCGGCGGCTGGTGGAGTTCATGCAGGCGTTCGAGGCGCGCCATGGCTGAAGGCACCATCACGTCGCGCAAGACCGAAGTCCTGGTGTTCGACCAGGTCTCGCCGGTCGTGTTGCAGGGGCTGCCGGCCGAACGCTATACGGTGGTCAAGGCGTCCAGCGCGCCGGACGTGATCCTGCTCCGCTCGCGCGACCTGCATGCTTTCGATTTCGGTGCCGAAGTGATGGCGGTCGGGCGTGCCGGCGCAGGCGTCAACAACATTCCGGTGCCTAAACTGACAGCGCGCGGGATCCCGGTGTTCAACGCGCCCGGCGCGAACGCCAATGCAGTGAAGGAACTCGTTCTGGTCGGCATGCTCATGGCCGCGCGCAATATCGGCGGGGCGATCGAGTTTGTGCGGACGCTTGACCCCAGGGCGGCGGATCTCGGCAAGCGCGTCGAGGCGGGCAAGAAGGCCTTCGCGGGCATCGAACTGCCGGGGCAAACGCTCGGCGTGATCGGGCTTGGCAAGATCGGCAGTTTGGTTGCGGATGCCGCGATCCGGCTCGGCATGCGCGTCCTCGGCCATGACCCCGAGATTACGGTGGACGCGGCGTGGGGTCTGCCGGCGAAGGTGCGGCGCGCGACGAGCATCGACGAGGTACTCAAGGCGAGCGATTTCGTCACCGTGCACGTTCCGCTGCTCGATCAGACGCGACACCTCATTGGTGTGGGGAACGTCGCGCAGCTTCGAGCGGGGGCGGTGCTGCTGAATTTCTCTCGCGCAGGGGTGATCGACGACGCGGCGGTCGTCCAGGCGTTGCAGGCTGGACGGCTCAAGGCCTACGTCACCGATTTTCCGTCCCCGGCCGTGCTGGGCCAGCCCGGCGTACTCGCGCTGCCGCATCTGGGTGCGTCGACGCGCGAGGCGGAGGAGAATTGCGCGGTGATGGTCGTGGATCAGCTACGCGCCTACATTGAGCACGGCGATGTGACGAATGCGGTAAATTTCCCGGACGCGTGGATGGTCCGGGAGTCCCCCTACCGGCTCGCGATCGCGAACGCGAATGTGCCCGACATGCTGGCGGGCATTTCGCACACGCTCGGCGCGCGCAGCATCAACATCCACAACATGCTCAACAAATCCCGCGGCGAAATGGCCTATACCCTAGTCGACGTCGACAGTCCGGTGACCGACGCCGTGCTTGCCGAGTTGCGCGGGATTGGCGGCGTGCTCGGGGTGCGCTACCTGGCGGATCCGGCGGCCGGATCGCGCTAGAGCGCCGCAGGGGCACCGAACGCGGGCAGGAATGCCATGGCCAACGAGGACATCGCGAAGCTCAGGGCCGACATCGACGCGCTCGATGCCGAGTTGCTGGCGCTCGTCAACCGGCGTGCCGGGCTCGCGCAGCGCATCGGTGCGCTGAAGCAGGGCGCCCAAGCCTACCGGCCAGAGCGCGAGGCCGAGATCCTGCGCCGCGCAATGGCCGATAACCCCGGACCGCTTTCGGGGGCCGGCGTCGCCGCTGTGTTTCGCGAGGTCATTTCGGCCTGCCGCGCGATCGAACAGACGATTCGGGTCGCCTACCTGGGTCCCGAAGGCACCTTCAGTGAGCAGGCGCTGCTGCGCCAGTTCGGTTCGGCGGTCGAGGGCCTGCCCTGCGCGTCGATCGACGAGGTGTTCCGCAGCGTGGAGACGGGTGGCGCGCACTACGCGGTGGTGCCGGTCGAGAATTCCGCGGAGGGCGCGGTCGGGCGCACGCTCGACCTGCTGCTGTCGACGCCGAAGACGATCTGCGCCGAGGTCGTGCTGCCGATCCACCAGAACGCCATGGCGCGCGGCAACTCGCTCGAGGGCGTTCGGCGCGTGTACTCGCATGCACAGTCGCTCGCCCAGTGCCATCGCTGGCTCGCTCAGCACCTGCCCAACGCCGAGCGCGTGCCGGTGTCGAGCAACGCGGAAGCGGCACGCCGGGCCGCGGGCGAGGCGGGGGTGTGCGCGATCGGCCCCGAAATTGCTGCGGCGCGCTACGGGCTAAGCGTCGTCGGCGCGAACATCGAGGACGAACCGAACAACCGGACGCGGTTCCTCGTGCTTGGCGATCAACAGCCGGCGGCCAGCGGTCGCGACAGTACCGCGCTCGTACTGTCGGCGCCGAATCGGCCCGGCGCGGTCCACGCACTCCTGACCCCGCTCGCGAAACACGGCGTGAGCATGAGCCGGCTCGAGTCGCGGCCGATGCGCGTCGGGCAGTGGGAGTACTATTTTTTCGTTGATCTCGAGGGCCATCGAAGCGACCCGGCGGTGGCCGCGGCGCTCGACGAGCTCGCCGCACTCGCGCCGTTCCTCAAGGTGCTCGGTTCCTATCCACTGGCGGTCGGCGCGTAACGGCCGCCGCCCGCGCCTCGATCAGGCAACACTTCGCTACGCCGCGACGCCACGACACCGCATGCCAAAAGCACCAGACCTGAGCACTCTCGCACCCGAGCACATACGCTCGATCGCGCCTTACCAGCCCGGCAAGCCGATCTCTGAGCTGGTGCGCGAGCTGGGGCTCGACGAAACGACGATCGTCAAGCTCGCGTCGAACGAGAACCCGCGCGGGATCGGCCCGCGCACGCGTGCCGCGATCGACGCCGCGCTCGGCGAGATCTGCCGCTATCCGGACGGTAACGGCTTCGAACTGAAGGCCGCGCTTGCGGCGCGGTTTGGCATCGACATGAACGCGATCGTGTTGGGCAATGGCTCGAATGACGTGCTCGAGCTGGTGTCGCTCGCATTTCTCGGCGCGGGACGCTCCGCGGTGTTCTCGCAGCATGCGTTTGCCGTGTACCCGCTTGCGACGCAGGCGCGAGGCGCGCGCTCGATCGTCGTGCCGGCGAAGGATTACGGGCATGACGTCGCCGCCATGGCGGACGCGGTCGTCGACGACACGACCGTCGTTTGGATTGCAAATCCGAACAATCCGACCGGCACGCTCGCCGCCCCGGCCGAGCTCGAGGCGCTGCTGCGGCGCCTGCCCCCGCGCGTGCTCGTGGTCCTTGACGAGGCGTACAACGAATACCTGCCGCTTGAGGCGAAGTACGATGCGGTCAAATGGCTCAAGCGCTACCCCAATCTGATCGTGGTGCGCACGTTCTCCAAGGCCTACGGTCTGGCCGGTCTGCGCGTCGGTTACGGCCTGATGCGACCCGCGCTTGCCGACGTCTTGAACCGCGTGCGCCAGCCGTTCAACGTCAACGGCCTTGCGCTCGCAGCCGCCACGGCGGCGCTCGACGACATGGAGTTTGTCGCGCGTAGCTACGCGGAAAATCTGCAGGGGCTGCGCCAGCTCGACGAGGGCACAGCCGCGCTGGGGCTCGACGCGATCCCGTCCTATGGAAACTTTCTGACCGTGCGCGTGGGCAAGGCCGCAGATATTTACAAACGG
Organism: Betaproteobacteria bacterium; assembly: GCA_032125995.1. Classification (GTDB taxonomy): domain Bacteria; phylum Pseudomonadota; class Gammaproteobacteria; order Burkholderiales; family SG8-39; genus SG8-39. The sequence continues at coordinate 14,429 of JAQBBQ010000056.1, forward strand.
CTGTTGCGGCGCGGCGTCATCGTGCGACCGGTGGCGGGCTATGCGCTGCCCGAGCATCTGCGCGTGACGGTCGGCACCGCCGAGGAGAACGCGCGCTTCCTCGCCGCGCTGGCAGCCAGTCTGAAGGAATGAGCGCGCACTTCGAGCGCGTCGTAGTCATTGGTGTCGGCCTGATCGGTGGGTCGTTCGCCCTCGCGCTGAAGGCGGCGAGTGCCTGCGGTTCGATCGTCGGCGTCGGTCGCAATCCGAACAACCTGGCGCGCGCACGCGAGCTCGGTGTTATCGATGCGCAGGCGGCCGATGCGGCGCAGGCCGTGCGCGACGCTAATCTCGTGCTCCTCGCCACGCCGGTGGCACAGACCGCGCAGATCTTGGGCGCGATTGCACCGTCCCTCGGGCCGCGCACGCTCGTCACCGACGCGGGCAGCACGAAGCGCGATGTCGTGGCGGCTGCGCGCAGCGCGCTCGGCGCGCGCGTGGCGCAGTTCATCCCGGGACATCCGATCGCGGGCGCCGAGCACAGCGGCGTGGGCGCGGCGAACGCGGACTTGTTCCGCGGCAAGCGAATCGTCCTCACGCCGCTCGATGAGAACGCGCCCGCAGACGTTGCGACCGTGGAGGCGGCGTGGACGGCCTGCGGTGCCTGCGTATCGCGCATGACGCCAGATGCGCACGACGCGGTGTTTGCCGCCGTGAGTCATCTGCCACACCTGCTGGCCTTCGCGCTGGTGCACGAGGTGGCCGGGCGCGATAACGCTGCGCAGCTGTTTGACTATGCCGCGGGCGGCTTTCGTGACTTCACGCGCATCGCGTCGAGTCATCCGGAGATGTGGCGCGACATCTGCCTGGCGAACCGGGACGCACTGCTTGCCGAGTGCGCGCGGTATCAGGGAAAACTCGACGCGCTGCGCGTTCTGCTGGAGCGTGGCGACGGTGTGCAGCTCGAGCAGTTGTTTGCAGAGTCGCGTACCGCACGCGACGCCTGGTTACAGCAGCCGGGACCGGGCGCAGGTGCGTCGCGCTAAGTTCTGTTGCTGCGTGCTGAGCGCTTGACCATGGGCGTGCTCGAACTCGGACCTGTCAGCCGCGTCGCAGGAACGGTTCGGCTGCCGGGCTCGAAAAGCATCTCCAATCGCGCGCTGCTGCTCAGTGCGCTCGCGCACGGCGAAACCCGCCTCCTTGGTCTCCTCGACGCGGACGACACCCGCGTCATGCGCGATGCCCTGGTGCAGCTCGGTGTGGACTGCGCGCGTGATGGTGATGCGACCCGAGTGCGCGGGACCGGCGGCGCGTTCGCGGTGCGCGAGGCCGAGCTTTTTCTGGGCAACGCGGGCACCGCGTTCCGGCCGCTGACCGCGGCACTTGCGCTCGGCGACGGCGCCTACCGGCTGGCGGGCGTCGCGCGCATGCACGAGCGTCCGATCGGCGATCTGGTCGACGCCCTGCGCGTGCTCGGTGCGCGGATCGACTATCTCGGCGTGGAAGGATTCCCGCCGCTCGAGATTCATCCGGTGCAACTGCGTGGCGTCGAGGCCGACGTCGTGCACGTGCGGGGCGACGTGTCGTCGCAATTCCTCACTGCCTTACTGATGGCGCTGCCGTTGCGCGGCAGGCCGACCACCGTCGTCGTCGATGGCGAACTGATTTCTAAGCCCTACGTCGAGATCACGCTCAAGCTGATGGCACGCTTCGGCTGTGCGGTGCGACGCGAGGACTGGCGTAGCTTCCACCTGCCGTCTGGCGCCTATCGTTCGCCGGAGACGCTGTTGGTTGAGGGCGATGCGTCATCTGCGTCCTACTTTCTTGCCGCGGGCGCCATTGGTGGCGGGCCGGTGCGCGTCGAAGGGGTGGGGCGCGACAGCATTCAGGGTGATATCGCGTTCGCCGACGTGCTCGAGCGCATGGGCGCGCAGGTATCGATGGGACCGAACTGGATCGAGGTGCGCGGCGAGGCGCCGCTGCAGCCGATCGATCTGGACCTAAACCACATTCCAGACGCCGCGATGACCGCGGCCGTGGCGGCGCTGTTTGCGCGCGGACCGAGCACGATCCGCAATATTGCGAGCTGGCGGGTGAAGGAGACCGATCGGATCGAAGCCATGGCGACCGAACTGCGCAAATTCGGCGCGACGGTCGAGGCACGCGCGGACAGCCTGCGCATCACGCCGCCCGCGCGGCTACGCGCGGCGACCGTAGATACCTACGATGACCACCGGATGGCCATGAGCCTGTCGCTCGCCGCGCTCGGCGGCGTCGCGGTGCGCATCAACGATCCGGAATGCGTTGCCAAGACCTTCCCCGATTTCTTTGACGCCTGGTCGTCGATCACGGTGCCCGCATGAACGCGCCCGTGATCGCAATCGACGGGCCCTCGGCATCGGGCAAGGGCACCATTGCCAAGCGCGTTGCGCAGGCGCTTGGATTTCACTACCTGGAAAGCGGCGCACTCTATCGCCTGGTCGCGCTCGCCTCGCTCGAGTCGGGCGTGGCGCCGGACGACGCCGCAGG
>JAQBBQ010000057.1:0-14443 GCA_032125995.1 Betaproteobacteria bacterium
CGGCCACGGTCGCCTGGGCACAGGCGCCACAGCTTCCCTCCGGCGTCCTGCCCTCGCAGCAGCCGCTGCCGCAGCCCGAATTCCGCAAGCCCCCGCCCGAGCAGCTCAAGCTGCCGCAGGTCAGCCCGGCGGATGCGGATCGCCTGCCGCGGATGACGCGGGTGATGGTGCGCAAGATCCGCATCACCGGGAACACGGTGATCCCGGACGTCGAGCTCGAAAAGATCGCCGCGCCCTTCGAGAATCGCGAGCTCGGCAACATCGAGCTGGAAGAGCTGCGTCAGCAGCTGACGGCGCGCTACATCAAGGCGGGCTACATCAATTCGGGCGCAGTCCTCCCGGACCAGAAGGTCAGCGAGGGCGTGATCGAGATCCGCATCGTCGAGGGCAAGCTCACGCGCACCGAGATCGAGGGCACCGAGCACTTCGACAAAGCCTATTTCAGCGACCGCATTGCGCTGCACGCCGGGCCGCCGCTGAATCTCCCCGAACTCGAACAGGAACTGCAGATCCTGTTGCGTGATCCGCTAGTCAAGAGCATGAACGCCCAGCTGGTACCGGGCGAGCGCCCGGGCGAAGCGGTGCTCAAGGCCAAGGTCGAGGAGGCGCCCCGCTACAACCTCGGGCTGGTGCTCGACAACAAGCTCTCGCCGAGCCTCGGCGATGTGAAGGGCACGCTGCTCGGGTCGATCAACAACCTGATCGGCAGAGGCGACGTGCTGGAGGGCGAGTTCGGCTACGCGGAGGGCATCCCCTACGACTTCAATCTGCGCTATCGCACCCCGATCAACGTTCACGACACGGCGATCGGCGTCCACTACGCGACGACCAAGGCCGAAGTGGTGGAGTCGCCGTTCAACGTGCTCGACATCAAGAGCCGGCTCGAAACAATCGGCGCGCAGGTCAGCCATCCCGTGATTCGCACGCCGAACAAGCAGCTGGTGCTGGCCGGCGTGGTGGAGCGCCGCGAGACCAAGACCACCCTGCTCGGCGTGCCGTTTTCCTTCTCGCCGGGCGTCAACGACGGCAAGGCCACCGTCTCCGCACTGCGCCTGGTCGGGGATTACGTCGACCGCGGCCGCACGCAGGTGATCGCCGCACGCTCGACGGTGAGCATCGGGCTCGATGCCTTCGGCTCGACCATCAACGCGAATGGGCCGGACAGCCGCTTCACCGCCTGGCTCGGCCAGTTCCAGTGGGTCAAGCTGCTGGGCGAGCGCGGCGACCAGCTGCGTTTTCGCGCCGACTTTCAGTACACCAACAACGCCCTGCTGCCGGTCGAGCAGTACGCGGTCGGCGGACTGGACAGCGTGCGCGGCTACCGCGCCTTCCAGCTGCTGCGCGACAAGGGCTACACGGCGTCAATCGAATACCGCATTCCCGTGCTGAGCAACCCGGTCGGCGAGCGCAATCTGCAGTTTGCGGCGTTCGTCGATACCGGGGGGGCAAAGTTCAACGCAAGGCAGAACCCCGGCCCATCGGAGCTCACCGGCATCGGGGTCGGGCTGATCTGGAACCCGAGCGCCGAATTTTCCGCCGAGCTGTACTACGCCAACGGGCTAAACGATGTGCCCGATCCGCCCAGCCACAGCCTGCAGGACGACAGCGTCTACTTCCGCCTCATCGCCCGTCCGACCTGGCTGAATTAGCTCCCGGCGCCGCGGTCGAAAGCAGCCGCAGTGCGCAAGCCGACCTGTTCCAGAAGCGCGGCGCGCTGCTCGCGTAACTGGCGGTTGGCAGCGTCGGCGCTGATCTGCTTCGAGAGTTGGTCGATCGCGTCGTACCAGATCCCCGCTTCCGCATAGACCGCGGGCCACTGGGCCTGCGAGGTCTGCTTGAGCCGGCTCTGCACCGCGTCGCTGCCGGCGACGCGCTTGATGGTTCCGCCGGCGATCGTGTCGTTCGAGCGCTGCGCGGGGTTGCGCACCACCGCGACGAACCACTGATACTCGACCCCGGGCTTGAGCGCGATGCCATGGTCCGCCAGCCGCAAGGCGTGAACCCCCTTGTCGATCGGCGGTTGCAGGGTAATCTCGAACGCCGGCTTTGCCGCGTCCTGCAGGCTCTCGGTGCTGATGAGCGTCAGTTCCACCGGGCTGTTGACCGCCTGCGATACGAACCAGTAGATCGTCGGCTTTTCCTGTGTGGTGTAGCCGGTTTCCCCAGGCGCGAGGACGTTCAACGTCAAGGCAGCGCCCGCGCTGCGCGTGCCACCGCCGACGCGCGTGGCCGGTGCGCCCATCATGGGCGGCTTGTAGGCGAACGCCGGCGGCGCCGATTTCTTGGCCGCGGGCTCCTTCGCATACAGCGTCGAGGAAACGAGCGCAGCGGCGGTCGCTGCGCCAAGCAAGATCGTCGCAACGGAAGTTTTCATGGCTAGGCCCTCACTGGTTTGATGAAGCCGACCCGCCACACCCGGCGGGCCCTGAATACATTAATACATTAATACATTACGAAGCCGACAGCATACGCCCCTATCGCTTGTCTTTCAGCATTCCTTCGCGCTGGCCTGACGCTGCCGCCCAACAGCCCTTACAGCCCTACAGCCAATTGCCAATCAGCAAAAACGCGCTCCAGTAATTCGGATGGCGGTAACGCGCGTCTTTCAGCAGGCCGAGCTGCGCCTGCTGGAGCGCCTTGGCCTTCGACAGCGCCGGATTCTGCAGCTCACGGTAAAAGTCGGAAATCAGCTTGGCCGAAGCCGGGTCGTTGACGATCCACAGGCTCGCGAGCGCGCTGCGCGCGCCGGCCTTGATCGCGACGCCCGCGAGACCCAGGGCCGCCCGATCATCGCCGGCAGCGGTCTCACAGGCGCTCAGCGTGAGCAGCTCGACGGCATCGGCGCGGAACCGCGACAGGCCCAGAATCTGCTCGAGCTTGTTCATCCCGAGCTTGCCGTCGTAGGTCAGCAGGAAGGTCTTGCTGACGTCGCTGTCGAATTGCCCGTGCGACGCGATGTGGACGATCTGGTACGGCGTTTCGCCCAGATCCTTTTCCATCCCCGCCACGGTGAACTGCTCATTTTCGCGAATCGTCCCGCCGTAGAGCTTTTGCAGGGTCTGCAGCTCTTCGCCGACGTAGGGCAGCGGCGCAAAACCCTGCACCCCCTCGGTCAGGCCGTTCAGCATCACCTTCATCCCCGCGCGCTGGATCGGCTGCGGATCGGTCAGCGTCAAGCCCGGCGTCGTCGCCATGGCGTAGCGCGCGATCAGAAACTGCTGGCCGTCATGCAGCGCCCCGAGCGGGATCGTGCGCAACGCCGCATCCGGCACGATCACCAGCGTGTCGATGCCCGACTTCTCCAGCGTCGCCGCGATCGGACGAATCAGCCAGTCGTAGAGTTTTTGCGCGTGCGGCAGGTACTGGTGCGTGGTGCGCTTACCCAGCAGCAGTCGAAACGCCCGGATCTCGCGGGTGAGCGTCGCGGCGTCGACCGGAGTCGTGAAGCGGCGAATGCCCTCCGGCATGCTGAGCAAGAGCTCGAGGCGATCCGGCAGAATGATCGGATACAGCGCGGCGGTGTTCGAGGCGAGCTGGTCGATGCCGGTGGTCCGCGCACGCAGCGCGGTCACACAATCGTCCTGAAAGTAGTCCTGCAGCTCCGCCCCCTTCAGCACCTCGACGGCGCTGCGCGCATCGATCAGGAGCTGCGCCACCTGCTGCGGATCGCTTACCGTGCCCGAGCGCTCGAGCAGCAGGTCCGCGAGCTGAAAGAAGACCGGTCCGACAGAATCTCGAAACGACGTGCGCGAGCCGCTCGCAACCAGGTCCCTGCGCACGGCCCGCAGCGTCGTCACCGCATGCTGGTAGGCGAGGATCGCGCGTTCGGTCTCGCCCTTTGCCTTCAGCAGCCGTCCGCTCTGCCACTGCCAGCGGTACAGGACCTCCGGCGCATCGGCCTGCTGCGCGGCGAAGATCGCCCGCTGCGCGAACTGCAGCGCCTCGTCGTAGCGCGCGCCCTGCTCGTAGAGCTCGCCCAGGTAGCCAAGCGCATACGAGCGCGCGCGCGCATCCTGGATGGCGTCGGCGACAACCAGGGCGTCGTTGAGCGCCGTGTAAGCGCGCTGACTCATCTCGGCAACCGGCACGATGCCGCTCGCCAGCAATCGCGTGTAGAGCCGGCCGAGCGCAATCAGTCCGTAAGCCTTTTCGTGCGACGGCGCCTGGGCACGGATCTCCTCGCCCAACACCGACAGCAGCGCGATCGCTTCGCCGAATCGGCCAGCATCGGTCAGCGCGCGCCCGAGGTTGGTCGACGCGCGTATCGCGATGCGCTTGTTGCCCGCGCCGTTGGCAACCGCGATCGCTTCCCGGTAGCTGCCGGCGGCATCGGCAAAGCGCCCCTGCAGGGCGAACAGGTTGCCCAGATTGTTGAGGGCCTGCGCGGCAGTCTCGGCCTCGCGCAAGGTGCGCGCGCGATCGATGCTCGAGCGCAACATGCGCTCGGCCTCGGCATCGCGGCCGGTGAGTGCGTAGGCGTTGCCGAGGCTGCTCTCGACGGCGAGCAGCAACGATGCGTCGCCGCTGCGCTGTGCAAGGGTCTGCGCCTTATGCAGGTTGTCGATCGCGATCGGGCTGCGCCCAAGGCTAAGCGCCGCCTCGGCGCCACGGATCAGCGCCCGCGCCTGCCCGGTCTGATTACCTGCCGCTTCGTAGCCGCTCGCCGCGGCGCTCCATTGCGAAAGGGCCTGCGTGAAATCACCCGCGCGAAAGGCCTGCATCCCGGCCTGCATCTGCGCTTCCGGCGCAACGACGGCGCGCGCCGCCGCGGCCGCATGACTCGATGCCGGCCACGCCACGCAAAGCAATGCCACCAGGAATACGCGCAGGGTGTCGATGCGCGTGCGACGACGCCGCGTAAACGCGCCGCCTCGCCCAAATGAATTGACGTTCATGGCCCCTCCTCGAGACCGTCCAATTCGTCGCCCGGACGTGAGGCGTTAAGGACGCTCCCGCAGCAGTTGCGCCGATGTACGCCGCGCTTTTGCATCGGTCGCCACCAATCGCGCACTGCCCTGCGTTTTTGGACTGCCAGTCGTCATCGGCGGGCTCGCGCGCGCGCTCGACGGCGGGCTCGCGCGCGCGCACGACGGCGGACTCTCTCCCGCGCTCGACTCGGCGGCGGTGTCCGGCGCGGCCTGCGCCCCAGCGAGCGGCAGCGCGGAATCGACCGGGATCGTCTGCCTGCGCGCGAGCGGCAGGTACAGCAGCGTGATCCGGGTCTTTTCGATCGACTGCACCCGGTAGACGCGATCGAGCGTATCGCCCTTGCGGATCGCAATGACCTCGTCGCCCTTCGCAAGGAAAATCTTCATCCGGCCCTCGTGCAGAACTTTGCCCGCGTAGCGGTAGGGCATGACGGGAACTTTGGGCACGGCGGGCTCAGCAGACTTCGCGCGGCGATCGGACGCCGTCGGCTGCCAGGACTGCGGGCCGAACAACTGCGCTTGCGGCGCGCCCAGCGCGGCCCTCTCGGGTAACGCGTACCGCGAGGCTGCGACGACCGCTTTACCTGCGTCGCCTTTGGCCGCAACCGAGGACGCGATTCGCTTCGATCCTGCGTCGTCCGCTGAATCGAGCGCAAGGTAGCCGACGATTCCGAATAGAACCGTGAATAAAATTGCCTTTCGGAGGGCGGGGCGCATTATCCTAGTGTCTGATTCTATGCGCGTTGCGGCGCCTGCGGGGCAGTTCCGCGTGCGCCGGACGTCGTCCGGATTGTCAAGATTGTCCGGATCGGCTTTTTTTGGGGACTTGGTGAGCTACCCTCGCCAATCAGAGAACATGATGCACCGCGGCAACCGTTTACCCCCCAGCCGACGAGCGGCCGGCTTCACCCTGCTCGAGCTGCTGGTGGTGGTCGCAATCATCGGGCTGCTGGTCGGTTTCGTCGCGCCACGCTACTTCGGCCAGATCGGCAAATCCGAGGTGACCGCGGCGAGGGCCCAGATCGACGCCTTCGAGAAGGCGCTCGATCAGTACCGGCTCGATACGGGCCGCTATCCGAGTACCGAACAAGGATTGGGCGCCCTGCTGCAACGCCCGCAGAACGAGCCGAAGTGGAACGGGCCGTACCTCAGGAAAACCGTGCCGCTCGATCCCTGGGGCCGGCCCTACGAGTACCGCGCCCCCGGCACGCAGGGCGACTACGACCTGCTCTCCTACGGCAAGGACAGGACCGCGGGCGGCAGCGACGAGAACGCCGACATCACCAACCACTGATTGCACCAGCCCGCGCCGATGCGCTACCACCTCAAAGCCATTGCCCAGGACGGCCACGTCGCCTCGCTCGACCTGCAGGCACTCGACGAGGCGAGCGCACGCCAACAGGCCGAAGGCCACGGCTACACGGTGCTTGCGGTGCGGCGCAAAACCGCGCTGCTCGGCGGCTGGCGCGCCGGCGAGCAATTTCCGGTGGTACTGTTTTCGCAGCAGCTGCTGGTGCTGGTGGACGCCGGCCTGCCGCTGGTCGAAGCGATCGAGACGCTCGCCGAGACCGAACGGCGCGACGATTTTCGCGCCGCGCTCGGCCACGTCGCCGGCGCCCTGCGCCAGGGGCAGCCGTTCTCGGCCGCGCTCGCGCAATTGCCGCACATCTTCTCTGCGCTGTACGTCGCCACGGTGCGCGCCGCCGAGCGTACCAGCGACCTCGCCCCGGCGCTCGGGCGCTATGTCGCGTACCAGAGCCAGCTGGAGGCGCTGCGCAAGCGCTTGCTGAACGCCTCGATCTATCCGCTGCTGTTGCTCGGCGTCGGCGGCCTGGTCAGCCTGTTTCTCCTGTTGTTCGTGGTGCCGCGCTTCGCGCGCATCTACGAAGAGCGCGCCGCGGACCTGCCGCTGTTCTCGAAACTGCTGCTGTCCTGGGGCGAGCTCGCCGAGGGGCACGGCACGCTGATCGTCGGCGCGCTGGTCGGCGTTGCGCTCGCCGCGCTCTTCGCCCTGCGCACGACGGCGGTACGCGCCCGCATCGCCGACGCGCTGTGGCACCTGCCCTGGATCGGCGAACGCATGAAGGTCTACCAACTCGCGCGCTTCTATCGCACCAGCGGCATGCTGCTGCACGGCGGGCTGCCGCTCGTCACTGCGCTCGACATGGCCGCAGCGCTGCTGCACGCGGGGCTGCGCGAACGCCTGTTCGCGGCACGCCGCGCGATCAGCGAGGGGCAGCAGGTGTCCGCCTCGATGGAGAAGCACGGCCTTGCCACCCCGGTCGCCCTGCGCATGCTCGCGGTCGGCGAGCAAAGCGGCAACATGGGCGAGATGATGGACCGCATCGCCGGATTCCACGACGAGGAGATTCTGCGCTGGGTGGACTGGTTCACGCGCCTGTTCGAGCCGATCCTGATGGCGGTGATCGGGCTGGTGATCGGCGGCATCGTGATCCTCATGTACATGCCGATCTTCGAGCTTGCCGGTAGCCTGCGATGAACGCGCCTGCGAACCCGATGGCCGAACCGATCGCCCCCGAGATCACGCTCGCGGCGCGCAGTGCGGCGACGGCGAGCCGCCGCCGCCTGGTCGACGTGCTCGAGGAACAGCTTGCGCTCGACCCCGATGCCTTCACCGCGCGGCTCGGCGCGACCATGCGCGTGCCCGTGCTGCGCATCGACGAATTGCGCGGCGCGGCGCCGGCGTTCGACCTGCTGCCGTTCAGCGAGTGCGCGCAGCGCGGCTGCGCGCTGCTGCGCGCACCGAGCGGCGAGCTCGTGCTCGCCACCGACGATCCCTTCTCCGCCGAGCTCGCGGCCTGGGCCGAAGAGCGCGTTGCGGCGCCGTTCGCCTGGCGGCTGGTCCACCGCGGCGACCTGGTGGCCTTCCTCGCGGCACACGAGGAAACGCTGCAGGCGCTGGACAGCGTCCAGGCCGAGGTCGGCGGGTCCGGCGAAGCGCAGGGGCGCGTCGAAGATCTTTCGATCAAGGCGATTAGCGACGAGACGAGCGACGTCGTGCGCCTGGTGCGCTCGACCCTGCGCGACGCGCTCAAGATCGGCGCCAGCGACGTGCACCTCGAGAACGTTGCCGCCGGCCTCGTGATCAAGTTTCGCATCGACGGCATCCTGTCGCAGATCAAGCTGATCCAGGATACGCAGCAGGCCGAGCAGGCCATCGCGCGCGTCAAGGTGCTCGCCGAGCTGGATGTCACCGAACGGCGCGTGCCACAGGACGGACGCTTCAAGGCGCTCGACCACGGCCGCGCGGTCGACTTCCGCGTCTCCATCATGCCGAGCATTCATGGCGAGGACGCGGTGGTGCGCGTGCTCGACAAGCAGTCGCTCTACGAGACCACGCAGCAGCAGCTCTCGCTCGATTCGCTCGGCTTCGGGCCCGACGATGTCCGCGTGCTGCGGCGGCTGTCGAACGAGCCCTACGGCATGCTGCTCGTCACCGGGCCGACCGGCAGCGGCAAGACCACCACGCTGTATGCCGCGATCAGCGAAATCAACAACGGCCAGGACAAGATCGTGACGATCGAGGATCCGGTCGAGTACCAGCTGCCGGGGGTGCTGCAGATCCCGGTGAACGAGAAGAAGGGTCTAACCTTCGCCCGCGGCCTGCGCTCGATCCTGCGCCACGACCCGGACAAGATCATGGTCGGCGAGATCCGCGATGCGGAGACGGCGAACATCGCCGTACAGTCCGCGCTCACCGGCCATCTGGTCTTGACGACGGTGCACGCGAACAACGTATTCGACGTCATCGGCCGCTTCATGCACATGAACGTCGACCTCTACAGCTTCGTCTCGGCCTTGAATGCGATCCTTGCCCAGCGTCTTGTGCGGCTGGTCTGCCCGCACTGCGCCGAGGACGTCACGCCGGACGCGGCGCTGTTGCGCGAGTCCGGGCTCGACACGGCGGCAACGCAGGGGTTCCGCTTCCGCGCCGGCCGCGGCTGTCGCGAGTGCCGCGGCGCAGGCTTCAAGGGGCGCAAGGCGATCGCCGAGCTGCTGATCCTGAACGATGACATCCGCGAACTCATCGCCCAGCGCGCCCCGCCGCGGCAAATCAAGCAGGCCGCGCAGGCCAACGGCACGCGCTTCCTGCGCGAAGCGGCGTTCGAGGCGGTAAAAGCCGGTGAAACCACACTCCAGGAGATCAACCGTGTCACGTTTGTGGCGTGATCGCCTGCTGATATCGCTCGAGCCCGGCGCGGTCGCGCTGGTCCGCGTGGCGGGCCGCCTTCGCCCGCGCGTCATCACCAAGCAGGTCATCGAAGTCGATCCCGCAGTCGGGCAGGCGCCCTGGACGGGCGCAGTCGCGACGCTCGCGGCGGCGCTCGAGCCGCTGCGCAGCGCGCGCGTCGACGCCACGATCGTGCTCTCCAACCATTTCGTGCGCTACGCGATCATCAAGCCTGATGCGGCGCTCGCCAGTCCTGCGGAAGAGCTTGGCCTCGCGCGATTCCAGTTCGGCCGCATCTATGGCGAGCGTGCGAAAGGCTGGGACGTTCGCCTGAGTGCGGCGCGGCGCCGCGCGCCGCGGCTCGCCAGCGCAGTCGACACGGGGCTCATTGCGGCGATCGGCGCCTGCTTTGCGCGCGGCGCGAAGGCGCGCCTCGTCTCGGTGCAGCCCTACCTGATGTCGGCGTTCAACCGCTGGCGCGCATCGATGGCGCAGGGCGACGGGTGGCTGCTGCTGATCGAGCCGCAGCAGGCCTGTCTGGCGATGATCGCATCGCGCGGCTGGGCGGCGGTGCAGACCTTGCGTGGCGCGTATTCCACACCCGAGGACTGGGCCACACTGCTCGATCGCGAGCGGCTGCGCACCGACGGTGTCGAACTCGAGGCCGCGACGCGCAGCGTGCATGTGCATGCACCCGCCGGCGTCAAGGTCGTCGCGGGCGAGACGCAGGGCTGGACGATGCGCGGCCTCAGCCTGCCGCCGCTGGACGGGTTCCTACCGCGCGAAGAGGCGCGATTTGCGATGGCGCTCACCGCACGATGAGTCCGCGGCGCCTCGAGCTCGACTATGTCGCGCCGACCCGCAGGCCGCGGACGCTCGGCCTGCTGGTGCTCGCGATCGGCCTCGCCACTGCGGCGACGCTCGTCGAGCGCTATCGCGTGGCAAGCATCGAGCTGCAAGGGCTCGAGACCGGACGCGCCTTGCCGGGCGCGGAACGCAGTGCGCTGCGCGCCCGCTCGCCGCAGACGCTCGACGCGGAGGCAAAACAGGTCGAATCGACGCTGCGCCAACTCGCGCTACCCTGGGGCACCATCATCGAGAGCGTCGAGAATGCAAGCACCAGTGACGTTGCCATCCTGCAGCTGCAGCCCGACGCCCAGCAGGGTCAGCTGCGGCTCGGCGCCGAGGCCCGCACGCAGCAGGCGATGCTCGATTACCTGCGGCGGCTGGCGGCGGCAAGAGGCCTCGCCGACGTGCACGTGGTGAGCCATCAGGTGCAGGTCGAAGACCCGTATCACCCGGTGCGCTTCACCGTGCAGGCCTCGCTCAAGGGACTGCCGTGAACCGCCTGAACGAGATCCTCGGCCGGCTCGGCACCTTCGGCGTGCTGGGCATCGGCGTGTTGTTCTTTTGCCTGCCGTTCTATTTTTCGGCCTTGCGCCCCGCCGAGCACGCCGTGGCCGCGCAGCAGGACACCGCCGAGCGGCTGCGCAGTCGCGGGCCGTTCCGCGCCGTGGCCATCGACGACCGCGCCGACGACCTGCTGCGCTTCTACGCCCTGCTCCCCCCGCTCGAGCAGTTGCCCGCAGCGCTGGGGCAGGTCTATGCCCTCGCCCAAGCGGCAAAGCTCGAGCTGAAGCAGGGCGAGTACCGCCTCGACGGGCGCGGCACGGGTCCCGTCGCTTACCGCATCACGCTGCCGATCCGCGGCAGTTACGCGCAGGTCCGCGCATTCCTCGATGCCGTGCTGCGCGAGATGCCGCTGGCGTCGGTGGATGCGCTGCGCTTCGAGCGCAGGAAGGCCGCCGAGGCACAGCTCGACGCACAGATCCGTTTGACGCTGCATTTCCGGCCGCGCGGCGATGGCAGCCAAGGCTAAGGCGATGAAACCACGCCGCGCATCTGCGGGATCCGTCATCGCGCGGCTCGCGCTCTGCCTGCTGCTCGGCGCCTGCGCGACCTACACCGTCATCGACGACGCACGCCAGCTCTTCGGCGAGGGCCGCGGTGAGGAAGCCCTCGCCATGCTCGACAAGGCGGCGCAGGAAGTCGACGCCGATCCCGCGGTGCGCAGTGAATTCAACCGGCAGCGCGATCTGCTCACGGTGCAGTGGCTCAGCCAGGCCGAGGCCCTGCGCCAGGCCAGCCAGTTCCAGTCCGCCGCCCTCCTGTACCAGCGCGTCCTCAAGTACGACGCCGAGAATTCGCGGGCCCGCACCGGCCTGGCGCAGATGGAACTCGAGCAGCGCCACCGCACGCAGGTCGCGCAGGCGGAGAAGCTGTTCGCCGCCGGCCGATACGGTGAGGCGCAGGCGCTGCTGCGTCCGCTGCTGGCCGAGAACCCGGCGCAGCGCGAGGCCCTGCGGCTGCAGCGCCGCATCGACGACAAGCTGACCCCGTCGGCACTCGCCGACGTGCAGCTCAAACCGTCTTCCAGCCGGCCGATTTCGCTCGAGCTGCGCGATGTCACCCTGCGCTCCGTGTTCGAAGTGCTGTCGCGCACCTACGGCATCAATATCGTCCTCGACAAGGACGTCAAGGCCGACCAGCGCACCAATATCGCGCTGCGCGAGGCGACGTTCGAGGAGGCGGTGCGGCTGGTCGTGATGACCAATCAGCTCGAGCAGAAGATCGCCAGCAGCAGCACCCTGGTCGTGTTCCCGAATACGCCGGCGAAGCGGCGCGAGTACCAGGATCTCGTCGTCAAGAGCTTCTATCTCGCCAACGCCGACGTCTAGCAGACCGCGAACATGATCCGCGCGGTGGTCAAGACGCGCGACATCTTCGTCGACGAAAAGATCAACCTGCTCGTCATCCGCGACACGCCCGAAGCGGTGCGCATGGCCGAGCGGCTGATCGCGGCGCAGGACCTCGCCGAGCCCGAAGTGATGCTCGAAGTCGAGGTGCTCGAGGTCTCGGTCACCCGTCTGACCGAGCTGGGCCTGAAGTACCCGGACACGATCGCCTTGGCCGTGCAGGGCGCCGCCGGCGTGCCCGGCGTGTTGTCGCTGAACGAATTTCTCAATTTCAACTCGAACCTGGCGCAGGTGGTGTTTCCCAACCCGGCCTTCCTGCTCTCGCTGAAGCAGCAGGACGGCAGCACCAGCGTGCTCGCCAACCCCAGAATTCGCGTCAAGAATCGGGAAAAGGCCAAGATCCACATCGGCGACCGGGTGCCGGTGATTACCACCACCGCGGCCGCCACCGGCGGCTTCGTGTCGGAAACGGTGACCTATCTCGACGTCGGTCTCAAGCTCGAGGTCGAGCCGATCATCTACCTGGAGGACGAGGTCGGCATCAAAGTCGCCCTGGAAGTAAGCCGCATCGTGCGCGAGATACGCAGCACCTCCGGCACCCTCGTCTACCAGATCGGCACGCGCACCGCGAGCACCCTGCTGCGGCTGCGCGACGGCGAGACCCAGGTCCTTGCAGGTCTCATCAGCGACGAGGATCGGCGCGGCGCAGACCGCGTACCGGGCCTCGGCGAGCTGCCGACCCTGGGGCGGCTGTTTTCCTCGCAGCGGGACGAACAGCTCAAGACCCAACTCGTGCTCCTGATCACGCCGCGGATCGTGCGCACGCTGGCACGGCCCGCTGCGCACACGGTCGAGTTCTCGGCGCGGGATACGGAAGCCGCCGCGCCGCACGTGACGCGCCCTGCCCCGGCCCGCGTCAGGCCGCCTCCCCCGGCGGCGCCTGCCCCGGCGGCGCCCGCGGGCAACGAAATGCGCCCGTTCGGCGGCGTCGTTACGCCCGGGAATTCGCCGCAGCAATGAGCGGGGCTGTCGCAGCGGTGCGCCGCGCTCGCGGATTCACCCTCATTGAGCTCGTCATCACGGTGGCGATCGTCGCCATCCTCGCCAGCGTCGCCATGCCGCTGAACGAACTCGTTGTGCAGCGCGCCAGGGAACAAGACCTGTGCCGCGCGCTGCGCGACATTCGCGAAGCCATCGACCGCTACAAGCAGGCCTCCGACGACGGCCGCATCCTGAAGATCATCGGCGAATCGGGATATCCGAAGCGACTCGAGGATCTCGTCGCCGGCGTCGAGGACGAGAAGAGCCCGCGCAAGGAACGCATCTATTTTCTGCGCCGCATCCCGCGCGATCCGTTGGCGACCGAAGCCGACCTTGCGCCCGCAGCCACCTGGGGCAAGCGCAGCTACGCCAGCCCGCCCGATGCGCCGAGGGAAGGCGACGACGTGTTCGACGTGATCTCGCTCGCGACGGGCACCGGCATCAACGGCCGGCCCTACCGGGAATGGTGACGCGCAGGCAAGGCTTTACCCTCATCGAGTTGCTCGTCGTCCTGGCGATCATCGCAACGCTGCTGCTGGTCGCCGTGCCGCGCTACTTCTCCAGCCACGACCGGGCGAAAGAGGCGGTCCTCAAGGAGAACCTCTACCAGCTGCGCGACGCCATGAGCAAGTACTACGCCGACAAGGGCAAATACGTGGAATCCATCGAGGCGCTGGCGAGCGAGAAGTACCTGCGCAAGGTGCCGGTCGATCCGATCACCGAAAGCGCGACGACCTGGGTGGTGGTGCCGCCCGAGGACCCGCAGAAAGGCGGCGTGTTCGACGTTCGCAGCGGCGCGCAAGGCCAGGCGAGCGACGGCACCCTGTACAGCGAGTGGTGATGCGACGCGCCGCTGGCTTTACCTATCTCACGATCCTGTTCGTCGTCGCGCTCATGGGCCTGGGGCTCGCGCTCGTCGGCGAGGTCTGGCATACCGCTGCAGTACGCGAGCGCGAAGTGGCACTGCTCCACGTCGGCGAGCAATACCGCAAGGCGATCGAGCGCTATGTCCTCGCTGGTCCGCGCCAGTACCCGCGCGCGCTGGAAGACCTGCTCAAGGACCCGCGCAAGCCCGGCAGCGAGCGCTACCTGCGAAGGCTTTACCCTGATCCGATCACCAACAACGACGACTGGGGCCTGGTCAAGGCGCCCGACGGCGGCGTCATGGGCGTATACAGCCGGTCGGAAAACAAGCCGATCAAAGTCGCGCGCTTTCGGCTCACGCAGGCGGCGTTCGAAGGCGCCGAGAAGTACGCCGACTGGAAGTTCGTTTTCGTTCCCGTTGCACCATCGACTGGATCGAAGTCTGCGGCGCAAATCAACCGATAGAAATCACGGTCGATCAGCCGTTCAGGCTGCGCTTGTCGACCGCGAGCGCCGCTTCGCGCATCACCTCCGACATCGACGGATGCGCATGGCAGATCCGCGCGATGTCTTCCGAACTCGCGCCGAATTCCATCGCCATCACCGCCTCGGCGATCAGCTCCGAGGCCTGGCCGCCGATTGCGTGCACCCCGAGGACGCGG
>JAQBBQ010000058.1:0-22998 GCA_032125995.1 Betaproteobacteria bacterium
GGGCTGGGCGTCGAACGTCGAGAACATCTGGACGCTGCCCGAATTCGCGCAGTTCGCTGAAAAGCTTGCGCAGTTCGCACGCGTGATCCTGCTCGACCGGCGCGGGACGGGACTCTCCGATCCGGTCGTCGATCCGCCGACCCTCGAGGAGCGCATGGATGACGTGCGTGCGGTACTCGATGCGGCAGGGTGGGAACGCGCCGTAATCTGGGGCATATCGGAGGGCGGGCCGATGGCGATGCTGTTTGCCGCGACCTATCCTGAGCGCGTGCCGGCGCTGGTCCTCTATGGCACGTTCCCTCGTTTCAGTCGGGCGGAGGACTATCCGGCAGGCTATCCGCCGAAGGTGAACGAGCGATGGCTCGCGACGATGGAATCGACCTGGGGTACGGGCGAGCTTTCACGTTCCTTCGCGCCCAGCCGGGAGGCCGACCCGGCCGAAATGCGCATCCTCGCGCGGCTCGAGCGACTCGCGATGAGCCCGGGTACCGCGCTCAAGCTGTTTACGCTGACGACCCAGATTGACGTGCGCCACGTGCTGTCGGCGATCCGCGTGCCGACGCTGATTCTGCACCGGGTCGGCGACCAGCCGGTGAGCGTTAAGCACGCGCGCTACCTCGCCGAGCATATTGCCGGCGCGAAGTACGTCGAACTGCCCGGCGTGGACCACCTGCCCTTCATGGGCGACGTGGACGCCATGCTGGGTGAGGCACGCGAATTCCTCACCGGGGAACGCGCTGCGCCCGAGGTCGATCGGGTGCTGACAACGATCCTGTTCTGCGACATCGTCGATTCGACCGTTCGCGCGGCTGCGCTCGGTGACCGGGAGTGGAAGGCGCTGCTTGCGCGTTTCTATGCGCTCGCAGACGCCAAGCTCAAGCACTTCCGCGGACGCCTGCTGGACAGCGCGGGCGATGGGTTATTCGCTGCCTTCGATGGCCCGGCGCGGGCCGTGCGTTGCGGTGCGGCGCTGGCCGACGCGGTGCGGGCGCTCGGCCTACGCCTGCGCGTCGGCGTCCATACGGGTGAGTGCGAAGTGCTCGGGGAGAAATACAGCGGCATCGCCGTGCACCTCGGCGCGCGCGTGGCCGCCGCGGCCGAACCCGACCAGCTGCTCGTCTCCTCGACCGTGAAGGACCTCGTGGTGGGATCGGGCCTTCAGTTCGAGGATCTCGGGCCACGGACGCTGAAAGGCGTGCCCGAACCGTGGCGGCTGTTTCGGCTGGCCTGAAGCCAGAGCGGGGTCGGTTCCGCCGCGTCAATCCGCAGATGCGTTCTTGTTGAACCGCTCGAGCCCAAGCGCGTCGCGCAATTCCTGCGTCGCTGCTGCCTTGTCATCCTCGAGCGGAATGCCGGTGCCGTCGGCGATCTTCACCACCGCATTGAACGACGCGACGATCGCGGCGGCGTCGACGAGCGCGGCCGGACCCAAGGCGCGATAAACGGCTTCCCGCGCCAGCGCTTGCCGCTCCGCGTTGCGACCCAGCATCGCCTCGCCGAACTCGAGCAACGCTGCCGCCTGGGGCACAGCCACGCGCCCGCCGTCGCCCGCGAGCACAGCGTCGAGTTCAAATTCCTCGCCAGCCTGTTGGCCGCTCGCACGGAGCAGCGCCGTATGGCTGACGGTTCAGTAATAGCAGCCGTTGAGTGCCGATACGCGCCCGGCGAGCAGCTCGATCTGATCGTGGGTCAGCGCGCGGTACTCGGTGCCGAACTCGCGAATCTGGTGATCTTGCAGATACAGCTCGACATCGAGATCGAAAAAGTTGAATACCTCCTGCGGCACCAGGCTGAGCGCGCGGTGGATGTTCTTCGCGCCGTGCACCGTGTAGGGATCGGGATCATCGGTCGTCAGGTCCTGCGGCGCGACCGTGGACACCCAGGCAAGGTCGTGCGTTGCACCTGCCGGGCGGTGCCGCAGAGGCTCGCCTGGCAACGACGCTGGCAACGGGCGCAGGTCAAGACCCAACGCGAGATCGAAGCTGTCGAGCGCGGTCGTCAATGCGACGACCCCGACGGCCTCGACGTACTGCTCTTCGCTCACCCCCGCGGCCAGCATCTCGTTCACCCAGCCCCGCTTCAGCCGGCCCGCATCGGTCGCGATGCGGTGCACGATCTCGACCACCACATCCGGCAGTACACCGAGTCGGTCGTGTGATCCCTGCGCGGCGTACGGGGAGAGCGCTGCCTTTCGGCTTTGGCACAGTTCACAGGCTTGTGCGTTGCGGACTTCTGCGGCGATGGCGAGGCGTTCGGCGCCGCTCCACCAGGTTCCGGGCGCGGCGAGCCTTGACCAGGCGCGTTGCAGCTCGCGGTCGAGGCCGTCGCGGATCGGAAGCGTGCGTGCATCGAAACTCGTTGCGTGCGGCATGGCGGGTCCTGGCGTCGTTGAGGAATCAAGTGCGCCCTCGGCGGCTCGGCGCGAGTGTAGCGGAGACGATCCAGTCTTCGCAGGCGCGCGATGCCAAGCCGCGAGCGTTCGGCTGTGTTCATGCGCTTGATTCGGCGAGTGCCTGCGCCGACAGGTTGTGGATGCGTCCGAACCCGGCGACGTAACGCGCGTCATTCGGTCGCATCGCCCAGAACGAAAAGTCGGCCAACTCGAAGTTGATCGCCGATTCTGGATAGCGCAGCAGCCACGTGCGTTGCAGGGTGTCGAACGCGGTGCCGTCGTTCGGCAGCCGTTCGGCCGTCCCACGCAGCGTCACGCGCGCGAGCGTGAAGGGGTCGGCGCGCCCGTCGTCGTCCTGCGCGATCGACAGCGCCACGCGTGGATCCTTTTCCATGTCCTGCGTATGCCAGGCCAGGCGGCTGACGTGGACGTGGAAGCGCGAGAAATCCGCGGTCGCGAGGAACAGCGTCATCGACACCATCGGCGCCGAACCGCGCAGCGTGCCGAGGTGCGCGACGCGCGCGCCGCGCAGGAGGCGCTGCAGTGTGGCGCGATCGTCGGCCGTCATCGCGATCATTGTAAACTTCGTGCCGGACACTCTTGCTGGATTCCGCGTGCGCTACGAACTCCTGGTCGGCCTGCGCTACACGCGCGCCAAGCGCCGCAACCATTTCATCAGTTTCATCTCCGCCACCTCGATGGCGGGTATCGCGCTCGGCGTGGCCGCGTTGATCGTCGTGCTGTCGGTGATGAACGGGTTCCAGCACGAGTTGCGCGGACGCATCCTCGCCGTCGTTTCGCACGTGCAGGTCTTCGGCGACGGTGAGCGGCTTGAAAACTGGGAGCGGGTGGCGGAGGTCGCGGCGCAAAATCCGCATGTGGTTGAGAGCGCGCCCTTTGTCAATGCGCAAGGCATGTTCACGCGCGGCAGAGCGGTGCGTGGCGCGATCGTGCGCGGCATCCTGCCGCAGCGGGAGCTGAAGGTGTCCGACATTGGCGGGCACATGCGCAGCGGGTCGCTCGAATCGCTCGAGCCGGGGGCCTTCCGCGTCTTGCTCGGCGCCGATCTGGCGCGCATGCTCGGTGTGCTGCCGGGTGACAAGGTGACACTCATCGCACCGCAGGGGCTGGTGACGCCCGCCGGTGTCATCCCGCGCCTCAAGCAGTTTACGGTCGCCGGTCTGTTCGAGATCGGGATGTACGAATACGACTCCGGCCTCGCGCTGATTCATCTCGCAGATGCGCAAAAGCTCTACCAGATGGGCGACCGCGTGTCCGGCCTGCGGCTCAAGCTCGACGACCTCTTCGCCGCGCGTGTCGTCGCGCGCGACATGACGCGACGCCTTGGCGCCGGCAGCTACGCGGTCGACTGGACGCGCAGCCACGCGAACTTCTTCCGTGCGGTCGAAATCGAGAAGCGCGTGATGTTCATCATCTTGATACTCATCGTCGCGGTCGCGGCGTTCAATATCGTCTCGACGCTGGTCATGCTGGTGACCGACAAGCACGCAGACATCGCGATCCTGCGCACGCTCGGCGCCGCGCCGCGCTCGATCATGCAGATCTTCATGGTGCAGGGCGTGTTGATCGGTGTCATTGGCACGCTGGCCGGGGTCGTGCTCGGCGTCGTCGTCGGTCTGAACGTCGACACCGTGGTGCCGGCGATCGAGCGGGTGCTGGGTTTCAAGTTTCTCGCCAAGGACGTGTACTACATCGCCGATCTTCCATCCGACGTCCAGGTGAAGGACGTTGTGACGATCGCTCTGGTGTCGCTCGTGCTCTCGTTCGTCGCGACGCTCTACCCGAGTTGGCGCGCCTCGCGCGTAAATCCGGCCGAGGCCCTGCGCTATGAATGACGCGCCTGACGCCCACGCGCCGGTGCTTGCCTGCCGCGGGTTGCGCAAGACCTACCTGGGTCCGCAGGCGGTGCAGGTGCTGCTCGGTGTCGATCTTGCGGTGGGACCGGGCGAGCGCGTCGCGATCATGGGCAAGTCGGGCTCGGGTAAATCGACGCTGCTGCATCTGCTCGGCGGGCTTGATGCACCGAACGCGGGCGAGGTGCTGCTCGAGGGCCGGGCGTTCAGCGCCATGGGCGAGGCCGAGCGCGGTCGCGCACGCAACGAGAAGCTCGGCTTCGTCTACCAATTCCATCACCTGCTGCCAGAATTCACCGCCGAGGAGAATGTCGCGATGCCGCTCTTCATCCGGCGCATGGCGCGCGGCGCGGCGCTGGCGCAGGCGCGCATGGTGCTCGAGGAAATCGGACTCGGTGCGCGCGTGGCGCATCGGCCCTCGGAGCTCTCGGGCGGCGAGCGCCAGCGCTGCGCGTTTGCGCGCGCACTCGTCACCCAGCCCGCGGTGGTGCTGGCCGACGAGCCGACTGGCAATCTCGACACCCACACCGCGGACGAGGTGTTCGAGGCGATGCTCGCGCTCTCGGTCTCGCGCGGCACGGCGTTCGTGATCGTGACGCATGACGCCGGGCTCGCGGCACGCGCGGGGCGCATTCTCGAGCTGCGCGACGGGTTACTGCATCCTTCGTCAGGCGGGTAGTCCGCCACGTCCGTACGCGAATTACCCCAGGAGAACATCGATGGCCAAAATCCGCATCAAGCGACTGCGAAAGTTTCTCAAGCCCTACCGCGTCACGCGTGGCAAGGATTTCCGGCTCAAGGACCACGATCCGGGCGACACGCACGACTTCGGGTCGGAGCAGAAGGGCGAAGCCAAGGAACTGCTCGCACGTGGCGTCGAGTGGCTCGCCGAGGAACAGGACAAGCTTTACGCGCAGGATCGCTGGAGCGTGCTGCTCGCCTTCCAGGCGATGGACGCCGCCGGCAAGGACGGCGCGATCAAGCACGTGATGTCGGGCGTCAATCCGCAGGGCGTGCAGGTCACCTCGTTCAAGGCGCCTTCGAGCGAAGACCTGGATCACGACTTCATGTGGCGCTGCATGAAGGCGCTGCCCGAGCGTGGCCGCATCGGCATCTTCAACCGCAGCTACTACGAGGAGGTGCTCGTCGTGCGGGTGCACGAGGCGCTGCTCGCGAAGCAGAAGCTGCCCGCGCAGGTGGTGACAAAGAAAATCTGGGCGGAGCGCTTCGAGGACATCGTCAACATCGAGCGCTACCTCGCGCGCAACGGCTACCTGATCCTCAAGTTCTTCCTCAACCTGTCGCGCAAGGAGCAGAAGAAGCGTTTCATGGAGCGGCTCGACAATCCGGACAAGAACTGGAAGTTCTCGAGCGCGGATGCGCGCGAGCGCGGCCACTGGAACGCCTACATGAAGGCCTACGACGACTTGATCCGCCATACCGCGGCGCCGCACGCGCCGTGGTACGTGGTGCCGGCCGACAACAAATGGTTCAGCCGGCTGGTGGTCGCGGCGGCGATCGTCGAGGCGATGGAAGGCCTCGACCTGCATTACCCGAAGGTTGGGCCGGAGAAGAAAAAGGAACTCGCCGCCGCGCGTCGCTTGCTCGTCGCCGAGAAGGGCTGACGCACCCCGCCGGGATTACTTCTCGGTCAGCGTCCAGACCCCGTCCCAGTCCGCGGCTGGCGGCGCATTCAGGTAGTGGCGCGCGCGGTCGACGTAGATCGCGCACACCTTGTCGTCGCCGCGCAGCCGCATCGCCTCCTCGAAGGAACTGGCCGCCTCCTTGAAGCGGCGCCCGCGGTACTGGTCCAATGCAAGCTGGAAGCGCTGCAGGAACTCGGGCAGTTTCGCGAAGCTCGTTTCGCTGTGGTAGTCGAGGATCTCGTGCACCGCGACGGGCTGGGTCTTGCCCTTGACGATCACGTTGTCGATCACCCGGCTGCGATAGGTTCCGCGCAGCTTGCGGAAGGTATTGTCGCTCACCAGGATCTGCGTGCCATAGGTCTTGCAGGCGCTTTCGAGCCGCGAGGCGAGATTCACGCCGTCGCCGATCATGGTGAAGTCCATGCGCTTGGGCGAGCCGATGTTCCCCGCGACGAGGCTGTCGGTGTTCAGGCCGATGCCGATATGCACCGGCATCTTGCCCTCTGCGGTGCGCGTTTCATTCCACTGCGTGAGGATGCGGATCATGCCGATTGCGGCGCGCACGGCGCGGTCCTCGTCGTCCTCGTGCGGCACCGGCACGCCGAATCCGGCCATGATCGCGTCGCCAATGAACTTGTCGAGCATCCCGCCATGTTCCTGGATGCACTCGACCATCAGCGTGAAGTACTCGTTAAGCAGGCTGACCGTCGCGGCCGCGCCGAGCTTCTCGGTGACCGAGGTGAAGCCGCGGATGTCGGAAAACAGCACGGTCGCGGTGATCGCCTGGCCGCCGAGCAGGTCGGCGCCGGTGGACATCAGTTGGTCTGCAATCGACGCGTCCATGTAGCGCGACATGGTGGCCTTCATGCGCTTTTCCGTGCTGATGTCCTCGATCAGCAGCATCGTGCCGAGCGCCTTCTGCTCCCCGCGCAGCGGCATCACGGTGAGGTTCACCGACACCCGGTCGCGCTCGATTTCGAGCACCGCGTCCATCGAGGTCTCGAGCGCCAGCGTTTCCTCGACCCGTCGCACCCGATCGATCACCCAGGCGTTGGCGTCGCTGAAGATCGCATCGGCGGGGCGACCCGCGAGCTCGCCCGGGGGCGTGCGCAGGATGCGGTGTCCGGCGGCGTTGCAGGTCACGACCTTGCGCGCCTCGTCGAGTGTGATGACGCCGTTGGTCATCGATTCGAGCATGCTCTCGTTGTAATTCTTCATCGCCTGGACATCGGCGAAGAGCTTCGCGTTTTCGAGTGCGATTGAGACCTGTGCGGTAAAGGCCTTCAGGCGCTGGGCGTCCTCGGCGTGGAACGGCCCGCTGCGCTTGTTCAGCACCTGGGTCACGCCGATCGTCTTGCCCTGCTGGTTGACCACCGGCACGCACAGAATCGAGCGCGTGAAGAATCCGGTCTTCTTGTCGAACGCCGGGTTGAAGCGCAGGTCGGCATAGGCGTAGGGGATGTTGATCGCCTTGCCCGAGGTGAACACCGCGCCCGCAATGCCGACGTGGTTCGGCAGGCGGATCTGCGTCGCCGCGAGTCCCTGGCCGACCTCGGACCAGAGCTCGTCGGTCTTTTCGTCGTTCAGAAACAGGGTCGAACGCTCGGCATCGAGCATCCGCGTCGCCTCGCTCATGACCTTCTGCAGCAGCGACCCGATCTTGATGTCGGCGGTCATCTCCGAAACCATGTCGAGGAACTCGAGCTCCTGCTTGCGGATCGCGTTCATCCGCTCGATGTATTGCGCGGTCTGCAGCGCAATCGCGCCCTGCGTGGTCATTTCCTCCAGCAGTCGCGCGTCGGACCGCGTGAACGTGCCCTTCACCTTGTTGAGCGCCTGGGCGACACCGATGATTTCGCCCTTCACGGTGCGGATCGGCACGCAGCAGATGCTCTGCGTCACGTAGCCTGTCTGCTCGTCGATCGAGCGGTTGAAGCGCGGGTCGGCGTAGGCGTCGTGAATGATCAGCACGTCGCCGCTCTGAAACACGTGCCCGGCGATGCCGCTCGTGTTGAGCAGCCGGATCTCGCGGTTGACGTTGCCCTGCGCGACGCGCGCGTAGAGCTCGCCGGTGGTCTCGTCGTTGAGGAACAGCGATCCGCGTTCGGCGCCGATCTCATTCGACGAGAGCGCGATCAGCGTATAGAGGACGTCGTCGAGCGAGTCGACCGCGGCCATCCTGCGCGTGATGTCGAGCATGAGCTCGACGTGGCGCAGGCGCCGCGTGCCATCGGGCCCGGCCGGCGCGCGGCGCTTGCGCGCGCGTTGGCGTTCGGCCGGGGTCGTCGGCGTGAGCGGCGTCAGCTGCGCCTGCTCATCTTTCACGGCGCTGCTCCAGCTGCGTGCGCAGGTCCTGCACGGTGGCCTGCAGCTGCGCGCGTTCGCCCTGGTGTTGGCGCTCGAGGGCCTGCTCGCGCGCGGCGTGATCGGCGTTTTCGCGCTCCATTGCCTCGCGCAGCGCAGCGGCCGCGTGCTTGAGCTGCGCGCTCTCCTCGCTGAACGAGACGAGCGCTTGCTGAGTCGCCGCTTCACGCTCGACCTGCGCGCGCTCGAGTTCGTCGCGCAGCGTCTCGACCGCGGCGCGCAGGTCCTTGATCTCGGTAGCCGCGTGCTGCACGGCGTCGGCAACCGCTTTCTCGCGCTCGCCCTCGGCACGCTCGAGCACCCGGCGCAGCTCGCCCACGGTCGCCTGCATCTGAGTGACCTGCTCGGCCGACCCGGCGAGGGCCTGCTGCACCTCGGCCTCCTTCTCGACGCGGCTTTGCTCGAGCGCGTCGCGGGTCGCGAACAGCGCGTGCTTCAGATCCTCGAGCGCGCGCTCGTCGACGCTGGCGCGCTCCAGGGCCGAGGCCGGCGGGGTTGTGCCCGGCTTTGCGTTGGATTGTGGCGTCGCCAAGAACTGCCTCCCTCAGGCGCCGATGCTAACACCGGCAGCTGGCGCGGGCCGCCTGGCAGGCGGCCCGCGGTGTCATCCGAGGCGCGGGCGGCTGCGTTTGAGGCTGGAAGATGACGCTGACGGCGCTTGGATTCGTGCTCGGCGCGGCACTGCTGCAGCAGCAAGCGACGCTTCCCGCGCCGGCGTGGCGCTGGGCCCTGCCGGTCGTCCTTGCGCTGTTCCTCTGGACGCTGCTGCGCCGCGCCGGGTGGTCCGCGTGGGCGCGGGCAGTCGCGGTCCCGATGGCAGTCGCGCTCGGATTCCTCTGGGCCGCCGGCCAGGCGCAGCTGCGAATCGACGATCGGCTCGCGCCCGAACTCGAGGGACGGGATCTCGTCGTCGTCGGCGTGGTGTCGGGCCTGCCTGCGGTCGGCGAGCGCGTGATCCGCTTTGATTTCGAGCCCGAGCGCGCGCCAAGCGGAGTGCGCCTGCCGCGACGTATCCGGCTTGCCTGGTATCGTGCCGCGCCGCGCGCAGGCGAGGGTTTCGCGCCGCCGCGGCCCGGCGAGCGGTGGCGGCTGACGCTGCGGCTCAAACGCCCCCACGGTCTGCTCAATCCCGGCGGCTTCGACTACGAAGCCTGGTTGCTCGAACGCGGCATCGGTGCGACGGGGTATGTGCGCCCTCTGCGCCCTCCACCACGCGGACCGGGCGCCGCGCGTGACCGCGCCCCTCGGAACGCGCGGCTCGGCACGCGCGACAGTCCGCTCGATCGCATCGCGCAGGCGCGCGCAGCGGTGCGCGACCGCTTCACGCGCGTGCTTGGTGCGCGGCCGGCAGCCGGCGTACTGGCCGCACTTGCCGTCGGCGATCAGCGCGCGATCGCGAACGAGGAGTGGCGCCTGTTTCAGCGTACCGGGGTCACGCATCTGATGAGTATCTCGGGGTTGCATGTGACGCTGGTTTCGGGTCTCGTGGCCTGGCTCGTCGCCGCCGGCTGGCGGCGCGTGCCGCGCGCGGCGCTCGCGCTTCCAGCGCGCAAGGCGGCCGCAGTGGCCGCCATCCTGGCCGCGCTCGGCTATACCTTGCTCGCGGGTTTCGCGGTACCGGCACAGCGCACCTTCTTCATGGTGAGCGTCGTCGCGGCTGCGTTGTGGAGCGGGCGCATCGCCTCGCCGGGGCGCACGCTCGCGCTCGCCCTGCTGGCGGTTGTAATCGCGGATCCCTGGGCCCCGCTCGCGCCGGGATTCTGGCTTTCCTTCGGTGCGGTGGCGCTCATTTTTTACGTCAGTGCGGGCTGGAGCGCGCCAGAGCCGCGGCATTGGCAATGGGCACGGATTCAGTGGGCCATCACGCTGGGCCTCGCGCCGGCAGTGCTGCTGCTCTTTTCCCAGTTGTCGGTCATCGGACCGGTCGCGAATGCGGTGGCCATTCCGCTCGTCTCTGCCGTCGTTACCCCGCTCGCCCTCGTCTCGGCGGCGCTGCCGATAGATGCGCCGATGCACGCCGGCGCGTGGCTCGTCGAACGCCTGCTCGAATTTCTGGAATGGTGCGACACGCTGCCGCTTGCGTTCTGGCAGCACCCCGCACCGCCGCTGTGGCGGGTGTGCGTCGCGCTCGGCGGCGTGGCCTGGTTGCTCGCGCCGCGCGGCGTGCCGTGGCGCGCCGGCGGCATCGCGCTGTTGCTGCCGGCCTTTGCCTGGTCGCCGCCGGGGCCGGCGCCCGGCGAGGCGTGGATCAACATGCTCGATGTCGGGCAGGGGTTGGCCGTGGTCGTGCGCACAGCGCGCCATGCGCTGCTCTACGACGCCGGGCCGACCTACGGACCCGACGCCGATAGTGGCGGCCGCGTCGTGCTGCCGTTTCTGCAGGCCCAGGGGATCGCGCGACTCGATGTCGTGATGCTGACCCATGCCGATCGCGACCACGTCGGCGGTGCGCTGACGGTGATGCAGGCGATCGAGACCGACCGCGTGCGCTCCTCGCTCGATGACGTACACCCGGCACTGGTCCTGGGCGTGGTGCGGGTGCCCTGCGCGCGGGGCCAGACCTGGACCTGGGAGGGCGTCCGGTTTCGGCTGCTCTATCCGCTGGCCCCGCAGGTCGATGTCCCTGCGAGCGGGCGGGAGAACAACCGCAGCTGCGTCCTGCAGGTGAGTGCGGGCGAGCGCAAGATGCTGCTGACCGGGGACATCGAGCACAGCGCCGAGGCGGCGCTGATTGCCGCGGCCGGGCGGACCGATGCGCTGCGCGCCGACGTTCTGCTCGTACCGCACCATGGCAGCCGAACGTCGTCCAGCGCGCGTTTCGTCGCGGCGGTCGCGCCGCGCTGGGCGCTGATTGCGGTCGGCTATCGCAATCGCTTCGGTCACCCCCACCGCCGCGTCCTCGAACGCTACCGCGCGGTCGGTGCGACCGTGTTGCGTAGCGACCTGCACGGCGGCTTGGCGGTCCGCCTCGCGCCCGACGGGGTCGAACTGCGCGCCGCGCGCCGTGACGCACGCCGCTATTGGCACGCGGCGCCGCCCAGTTAGAATCGTGCTGGCGATTCGGGTTGCGTGTACGTTGCGTCCACGTCGCATCCACTTTGCAGATTGCGCCGCACACCGACCCTTTAAACCTCTACCCGTCCACTTTCTTTGACAACGTGATTACGGCAGTGGTCCGCGTTACCGGCACCGGCCGGCTCGGCGAATTCGGCGAGCGGGTCCGCTGGTTGATGGTGCGCGACCCCGATGCCCCGCGCACCGATTACACAGAGCATCACCTCGACGGCGTGCTCGAATATCGATTCGAGACCCGGGAGGGCATTCCCTTTCCCGCGTTCGCGTCGGCCTCGGCCGACTTCCCCGAGCTGCGCGTCGAGGCCGAATGGGAGAACGCGGCGCAGGGCGTTCGCGGGCAGGCGGTGATCGAGAACGGCCGCCTCGTCGAACAGCAGACCGCGCCGCTCGAGGACAGCGCGCTGGACGTCGCCGTCGACATCGGCCTGCACGGAGAGCTCGTGTTTGCGATGGCCTGCGTCAAGCGCGACGCCGCCTGGCTCGGTTATTGCGCCGACGGATCGCGCCACGCCTACTTTGAATTCGACGCCGGAGCCTTGCGCCTTGCCGACGACGCCGGGGCGCGCTGGACGCGCTGCATCGAAGCCGATGCCAGCGCGCTGATCGACGAGGCGATCGACGACGCGTTGCTCGCCGAGCTCGAAGACCTCGCGTTTCGATTTGCCGGCGACTGGTTGTGGTTCGACGCGGCCGCGGCGCATGAAACCACGCTCGAGCGCCAGCGCTACGCCAACCATGGCTGGCCAGTGCAGGGCGCGAACATCAAGGCCGAGCGCATACTCACGCTCGGCGCTGGGCGGCAGTTCGATGGGCTCGCGCCCGAGGCGCGCCCCCTTTTAGCGCAGCTGCGTAATGCATGGGAGTCCAAGCAATGACGGCGGACGCGGAATTCCGCAAGCGCTCGGTGCAATGCCTGTCGCCCGCCGGGCTGCATCGGATGGCCTATCTCGAGTGGGGCGATCCACGCAACCCGAACGTGGTCGTGTGCGTGCACGGGTTGGCGCGTTGCGCGCGCGATTTCGATGCGCTCGCGCGCAACCTGTGCGATCAGTTCCGCGTCGTCTGCCCGGACGTCGTCGGTCGCGGCGACTCCGATTGGCTCGCCGACCCGATGCACTACGTGTTGCCGCAGTACCTCGCCGACATGGTCACGCTGCTGGCGCGCCTCGATGTTGCGCGGGTGCACTGGGTGGGCACGTCGATGGGCGGATTGATCGGCATGTTCCTCGCCGGGCAGAAAGCCGCGCCCGTTGCCAAGCTCGTGCTGAATGACGCCGGCCCGGTGGTGACCAAGGCCTCGCTCGAGCGGATCGCAACCTACGTCGGCGTCGCGCCCACGTTCGGCTCGATCGAGGAGGCCGAAACGATGCTGCGTGCGATCTCGGCACCGTTCGGCGAGCATAGCGACGCGGAATGGCGCTTTCTCACCGAGGTCTACGTGCGCCCGAGCGGCGACGGCGGCTACCGGTTGCACTACGACCCGCGACTCGGCGAGCCGTTCCGCGCCCACCTGCCGGACAAGGACCTCGAGTTCTGGGCGTCCTACGACGCGATCCGCTGTCCGGTGCTCGTCATCCGCGGCGCCGAATCCGACCTCCTGACCCGCGCGACCTGCGAACAGATGGCGGCGCGCGGCCCGAAAGCGAAGGTCGTCGAGATACCGAACGTCGGCCATGCGCCCACGCTGATGCACGCGGACCAGATCGGCATCGTGCGCGATTTCCTGCTTGCAGGGGATTGAGCCGGGGGCGCCGCGGCCGGCAGCCGGTTGAGCATTGCGCATGGACGCCTTCCTCGACTGGCTGCTCGAGACCGCTGCGCTACCGAAGGTCGGGCTGCCGACCGTGTTTGTCGTCGCGCTGGTCTCGGCGACGCTGCTGCCGATGGGCTCGGAACCCTTTGTGTTTGGCTACGCGAAGCTGCAACCCGAGATGTTCTGGGTCGTCGTCTGCGTGGCGAGCGTCGGCAACACGATCGGCGGGATGGTGAACTATTGGCTCGGCTACGGCGCGCACGAGGCGTTCGCGAAGCAGCGCCATACGCCGCGCGCGCTTGCCTGGCTTGAGCGCCTCGGCCCCAAGGCTTGTTTTTTCGCCTTCCTGCCCGTCGTCGGCGACCCGCTCACCGCGGTTGCGGGTTGGGTCAAGCTGCCCTGGCTGCCGGTGCTGTTGTGGCAGGCGGCGGGCAAGTTCACGCGCTATACGGTGCTCACCGCGCTGCTGCTCTGGGTGCCCGACAGTTTCTGGCGCGGCCTGCTCGAGCCGGTGCGCACGCTGTTGATGCAGGGTTGAGGCGAACGCTGCGTTCAATCGCCTACGGGTGCGAGGCGATATTCGACGATCTCTTCGCGTTTTTGCAGTTCGCTGCTGAGCACCTCGACCGCGGTCCGGTCCTGGGTGCTCAGGGTCATGCGGAATTCAACGATGGCGTCGCCGCGTCGGTAGCGGCGGTGCATTCCGGACACCGTGAACCCGTGCTCGCCAACGAAGGCGCGTAGCGCGGGCTCGGTCAGCGCGCGCGCTTCCTCGAAGCGGACGAGGAAGTCCGAATAGGAATGGTTCGGCATCTGCGACTCGATCCAGCGGAATAGCGATAGCGTGCCGAGCGTGAGCGCGGCGGCGAGCCCCGCCGGGACGTAAAATCCGATGCCGACCAGAATGCCGATCGCAGCGGTGGTCCAAATCGAGGCGGCCGTGGTGAGGCCGCGGATCGTGAGGCCTTCCTTCATGATCGCGCCGGCGCCGAGGAAGCCGATGCCGGTCATGATCCCCTGCGCCATGCGGGTCGGATCGATAATCGTGCGGGCGGTGTTGCCGCCGACGAACCACTCCGACTCGTACACGGTGACCAGCATCAGCATCGACGAGGCGAGGCACACGAGCGTGTGCGTGCGAAAGCCGGCCGGCCGACCGTGGAAGCTGCGCTCCATGCCGATGAGCGCGCCGATCCCCAGCGCGGCAATCAGTCGCAGCGCGATCTCGGGGTTGACGAATTCCTGTATCGGCATGGGCGAATTGTAGATTGTAGAGCGTGAACGGGTGCGGCCCGGCGCAATGCCGCAGCGCGGGTTCCTGGCCGGCACCGGGGCGCTCGCGTCGATGGCTCCGGGCACCGATCCGCGCCGCCCGGCGCTACACTCCTGCACATGTTCCGCACCCCTCGCGTAGACGATTTAAACGTCACCGCGCAGACGCCGCTCATCGCGCCCGAGGCCCTGCGCGACGCACTGCCGATGGCGGACGCCGCGCGGCGCACGGTGCTCGACGGGCGTGACGCGATCAAGGCGATTCTCGAGCGGCGCGATCGGCGCCTGTTCGTTGTCGTCGGGCCCTGTTCGATTCACGATCCGGCGGCGGCGCATGACTACGGCCGGCGGCTGGCTGGCCTCGCCGCCGAGCTCGCCGACACGCTGCTCGTCGTCATGCGCGTGTATTTCGAGAAACCGCGCACCACGGTCGGCTGGAAAGGCCTGATCAACGATCCAGATCTGGACGACAGCTTTCACATCGAGAAGGGCTTGCACATCGCACGCGGCCTGCTCCTCGACCTCAACGCGATGGGCCTGCCCTGCGCGACCGAGGCGCTCGATCCGATCACGCCACAGTACCTTTCCGACTTGATCGCGTGGAGCGCGATCGGCGCGCGCACCACCGAATCGCAGACCCACCGCGAGATGGCGAGCGGCCTGTCGATGCCGGTCGGCATCAAAAACGGCACCGACGGCAATCGCGCAATCGCGATTAATGCGCTGCAATCGGTGTCGCAGCCGCACGCCTTCCTCGGCATCGATCCGTCGGGGCGCTGCGCATTGACCGAGACGCGTGGCAATCGCCACGCGCACATCGTCCTGCGCGGCGGCGCGGCGCCGAACTACGACTCGGTCTCGGTCGCGCTCGCCGAAGAGGAGCTTGCCGCAGCCGGTCTCGCGCAGAACATCATGGTCGATTGCAGCCACGGCAATTCGTCCAAGGACCCGGCGCGCCAGCCGCTGGTCTTTGCCGACCTCGTGCACCAGGTGCTCGAGGGCAACCGCTCGATCGTCGGCGCGATGCTCGAGTCGAACCTCGAAGCGGGCAACCAGCCGCTCGCGCCGCGGGAACAGCTGCGCTACGGGGTGTCGATCACCGACGCCTGTATCGACTGGGCGACGACCGAGAAGATGTTGCGCGCCGGGCGGGCGAAGCTGAGCGCCGTCCTTGCGGGGCGTGCCTGAGAACGTTCAGTTGCCGCGCCGATTGGTCTGGATCATCCGGACCATGCCCTCGATGTTGAGTTGGAACATCTGCTCGTAACTACCCCAGGATTCGTACTGGGGCAGTTTCACCGTCTGCTTGATTTCGTCCAGGCTCTTGCCCTCGCGCGCGAGCGCGAGCACCGCGCTACGCAGGTCCTCCATGTAGCCGCGGTAGGCGCGCACGCTCGCCTTGTCGCCGAGCGCGCCGTGGCCGGGGGCGAGGACGTCGAAGTCGAGCGCCTCGACGCGCTTGAGCGATTCGATCCACTCGTCCAGATAGGCGTCCGGGAAATCTCGAAAGCCGATCGTTTTCACGGGAATGAAGTCGACCGCGTACAGGACCCGCTCGGCGGGAAAGCGCATGACGATCGAATTGTCCGAGTGATTTCGGCCGACGTAGAGCAATTCGACCGTCGTGCCGCCGAGTTCGATCGTCATCCGGTCGCTGAACGTGAGCTGCGGCACCGCGGTCGGACGCTTCTCGCCGAGGATCACCTGTTTTGCGCGCTCGTGCGAGACGACGATTGCGGTATCGGCGAACACCTCGCCGCCGGCGATGTGGTCGCGATGGTCGTGGCTGTAGATCAGATATTTGACCGGCTGCTTGAACCGCTTCGCAATCTCGTCCTTCAGCCAGCGCGCCGCCGCAGCGTCGATCGGATCGGTAGCGATCACCCCGGCCGGCGTGACCGCGAATACCGAAGTGTGGAAGTTATTGCGGAATCGATACAGAGTGCCCTTGATCGGGATGATCTCGCGCACGGGGGCGGTCGTTTGCGCCGCGGCGCTGGGGGGAAGCAGTGCGGCGCACAACAAGGCGATCACTGCGAACGAGCGGATCATCGGTGTCCTCCTGGACAAGCGCCATCGGTGCCATGGATTATGGCTTGGGGTAAACGGTCGCCGCCGGGTCGCTATTCCACCCGATGCGCGAATCGGGCGCCGCGCGAATCCCTGTATTCTGTTGCGCCCGCGCAAGACGGCCGCGGCAGATGGGAGAAACCGATCGTGAATGCCGATTTCAAGCCTGGCGCGCGCACAAGGTGCTGGGCGGGCAACATCGAATCCTTTGCGCACCTCGGGCTCGAACCTGAATGAGCGGCGCTGCCGTACTCGGATTCATCGGCCTCGGCGTGATGGGCGAGCCGATGTGCCGCAACCTGGCGCGCAAGTCGGGACGCACGGTGCTCGCCTTCGACACGCGACCCGAGCCGCTCGCGCGGCTTGCTGCCGACGGCGTCGAGATGGCACCCAGCGTCGGCGCGCTCGTCGAGCGGGCCGACACGATTTTTCTTTCGCTGCCCGGCGAGCCCGAGGTCCGCAGCGTGTGCCTCGACGCCAACGGCTTGCTCGCGCATGCCCGTGCGGGACAGACGCTCATCGACTGCAGCACGGTGCCGGTCACGCTGGCGCAGGCGCTCGCCCGCAGTTGCGCCGAAAAAGGCGTCGATTTCGCCGATTCACCGGTGGCACGTACACGCCAGGCGGCGATCGACGGCACGCTCAGCCTGATGGTCGGCGCCTCGCCCGAACTGTTCGCGCGGATCGAGCCGCTCCTGCGCTGCATGGCGAGCGACGTCACCCATTGCGGCGCGCCGGGCGCGGGCCAGGCGGTGAAGCTGCTCAACAACATGGTGCTCGCGCAAACCGTGGTGGCGCTTGCCGAAGCGCTCGCGGTGGCCAAGGCGAGCGGTGTGGTCGATCCGAAGGTGCTGTTCGAGACGCTGGCGAAAAGCTCGGCGGACAGCTTTGCACTGCGCAATCACGGCATGAAGTCTCTCCTGCCCGAGCATCATCCGAAACAGGCGTTTCCGGTCAGCTACATGCTGAAGGACGTGCGCTATGCGATGGAATTGGCGAACGCCGCCGGCCTCGACCTGCAGGGCGCCGGGACGACGATCCGGTTGCTCGAGGAGACCGAGGCGCTTGGGTTGAGGGACGAGTACTACACCGCGGTATTGGAGGCGGTGCGGAAGCACCGATGGGGTCAGACCCCTTTGGATGACTGAAGCGGCTCGTTAACCAAAAGGGGTCTGACCCCGTTTCCTTTCTTTGATACCCTTCGCGCGGGGTCCCGATCCTCGGGACGGAGGCAGCATGAGCAGCATCCTCGAAGTCCGAGCAGTCTCGGTCAACTTCGGCGGTATCGTCGCGCTCGACAGCGTGTCCTTCGACGTGCCGCGCGGCGGCATCCTCGGGCTGATCGGTCCGAACGGGGCCGGCAAGACCACGCTGTTCAACTGCCTGAGCCGGCTGTACGTGCCGAGTTCGGGCGACATCCTGTACGACGGCAACACGATCCTGTCGACGCCCGGGCACCGGATGGCGCGTCTCGGCATCGGGCGCACGTTTCAGAATCTTGCGCTGTTTCACCGCCTGACGGTGCTCGACAACGTCAAGGTGGGCGCGCATTGCAGCAGTACTACGGATTTTCTGTCGAACGCACTGCGCTTGCCCTGGGTGCGGCGCGACGAGGTGCGGCTCGAACAAAAGGCCTGGGAGCTGCTCGAGTACCTCGAGCTGACCGACGTCGCGCATCTGCCGACCGGCGGGCTGGCCTTCGGCACGCAGAAGCGGGTCGAGCTCGCACGCGCGCTCGCATGCGACCCGAAGCTCCTGCTCCTCGATGAGCCCGCCGGGGGCCTGAACCACGAAGAGGTAGACGACCTCGGCAGGCTGTTCCAAAAGATTCGCGACGACAAGCAGCTCACGGTTCTACTGGTCGAGCACCACATGAGCCTCGTGATGGCGATCTCGGAGCAGGTCGTGGTGCTCAATTTCGGCCGCAAGATTGCCGAGGGCTCGCCGGCCGAGGTGCGCCAGGATCCGGAAGTCGTCCACGCCTACCTTGGGACCAAGCACTGATGGCGCTGCTCGAAGTCTCCAAGCTCGAGGCGTTCTACGGCCCGACCCAGGTTTTGCGCGGGCTCGATTTCAGCCTCGAGGAAGGCGGCATCACGACCATCCTCGGTGCCAACGGCGCGGGCAAGACGACGACGCTGCGCGCGCTCTGCGGCATGGTGCGTACGCGGGGCGAGATCGCGTTCGCCGGCGCGACGATCCGGGGTCACGCGACCGAATCGATCGCGCGCCATGGCATCGCGCACGTGCCCGAGGGTCGCGGCACCTTCGTTCGCCTGTCGACCGAGGAGAACCTGCGCCTCGGCGCCTACACGCGCAAAGATGGTGATGCGGTGTCCGAAGATCTGGACCGGGTGTTCCAGTACTTTCCGCGGCTCAAGGAGCGGCGCGCCCAGCAGGCCGGGACGCTCTCGGGCGGCGAGCAGCAGATGCTCGCGGTCGGGCGTGCGCTGATGATGCGCCCGCGCCTGATGTTGCTCGACGAGCCTTCGTTCGGCCTCGCGCCCAACCTGACCGAGGAGCTGTTCGACATCCTCAGCGCGATCAATAAGGAACGCAACGTCAGCATGCTGGTGGTCGAGCAGAACGCTTCGCTCGCCCTCGCGATCGCGGGACATGCCTACCTGCTTGAGACCGGGCGCATCGTGATCAGCGGCACCGCGAAGGACATCGCGCAGGACGAGACCGTGCGCAAGGCGTACCTGGGTTACTGAGGGGGGCGGATGGAACTTTTCCTGCAGCAGTTGTTCTCCGGCCTTGCCTTTGGCGGCATCTACGCCTGCATGGCGCTCGCGGTGGTGATGATCTACCAGGCGACGGACCACCTGAATTTCGCCCAGGGCGAGATGGCGATGTTTTCGACCTACATCGCTTTTTCGCTGATCTCGCTGGGCGTGCCGTACTGGTGGACGTTCCTCCTGACGATGGCGATTTCCTTCGTCGGCGGGGTGCTGGTCGAGCGCATCATCGTGCGCCCGGTCGAGGGCACTTCGGTGCTGAACGAGGTGATCGTGTTCATCGGCCTGCTGACCATCTTCAACTCGCTCGCGGGCTGGATCTGGGACTACACGATCAAGCCCTTCCCAAGCCCCTTCCCCGAGGCGCCGGTGTTCGGCAACAAGTTCGTCGGCACGCACGACCTTGGGGTGATCGGGGTGACGCTGGTGGTGCTCAGCGCGGTGTTCCTGTTTTTCCGTTTCACGCCGGTCGGCCTCGCGATGCGCGCGGCGGCGCAGGATCCGGCCTCGGCGCGCCTCGTCGGAATCCGCGTCGGCTGGATGCTTGCCCTTGGCTGGGGGCTTGCGGCCGCGATTGGTTCCGTGGCCGGCATGATGGTGGCGCCGATCGTATTCCTCGAGCCGAACATGATGGGCGCCATCCTGTTGTATGGATTTGCTGGTGCGTTGCTCGGCGGTATCAGCAATCCGGCGGGCGCGGTGTTTGGAGGTTTTGCTTTCGGGGTGCTGGAGACGCTGGTCGGCGCGTACGTGCCCTTCATCGGCAGCGAGCTCAAGCTCTCCGTGGCGTTGGTGCTGATCGTCGCGGTGCTTGTGTTCAGGCCGAGCGGGCTGTTCGGATACGTCGTGGTGAAGAGGGTTTAGGACGATGAACGCGCCAACGGGAACGAAAGCGCGCGAACTGGCGGCGCTCGCGAGCGGCGCCAAGCTTTCGAATCAACAAGTGACCGGCATTGTCGCCGCCGTGCTCATCGGCCTCGCACTTCCTGCGTTTGTAAGCGATTACCGCACGTTTCAGTTCACCCTGGTGCTGGTTTATGCCATCGCTGTGCTCGGCCTGAACATCCTGACGGGGTTCAACGGACAGTTTTCGCTCGGACATAGCGCGTTCTACGCGCTCGGGGCCTATACCGCGGCGATCATGATGGACCAGTTTGGGATCGCGTATTACTGGACGATTCCTGCGGCCGGAATGGTTTGCCTGGTTGCGGGCTTTCTCTTTGGGCTGCCGGCGCTGCGCCTCGAGGGTCTGTATCTCGCGCTCGCCACGTTTGCGCTCGCGATCGCGACGCCGCAGATTCTGAAGTATGACCATTTCGAGAAATGGACCGGTGGGGTCCAGGGCGTGGTGATCACCAAGCCTGACGCACCCTTCGGGCTGCAGATGTCGCAGGACGACTGGCTCTACTACTTCAGTCTGGTCGTCTTGGTGATCCTGTTCGTCTGCGCATGGAACCTGCTGCGCGGTCGCAGCGGACGGGCGATGAAGGCCATCAGGGACAACCCGATCGCAGCGCGGGCGATGGGAATCAACACGGCGCTGTACAAGTCGCTCACCTTTGGCGTCAGCGCGCTCTACACCGGGGTTGCGGGGGCGCTCGGCGCGATCGCGATCCAGTTCGTCGCGCCCGACAGCTTCACCTTCTTCCTCTCGGTCGCGATCCTGGTTGGTATGGTGATCGGCGGCATTGGCTCGATACCGGGCGCGATCTTCGGCGGCTTCGTCATCGTTTTCATACCCAACCTCGCCGAGAACATTTCGAAGGCCGCACCCTGGGCGGTGTACGGGGCGTTGCTGATCCTGTGCATGTATTTCATGCCGCTGGGGATTTGGGGATTCCTCCGGATGGGGTATGCTCGTCTTACGCGCAGGCGGAAGGCGAGTTAATACGCCGCGTCGGTGCTTCATTATCGGGTGCTGCAGAGCACCAAACGGATTAAACGAGGAGGGAACATGCAGAACCGCAGAAACTTCGTCGTCTCGGCCGCGGCCCTGGCGATTGCGCTTGCCTACGGACCGGCTACTGCGGCAGGCAAGTACGGTCCTGGCGCGAGCGATACCGAGATCAAGATCGGCAACACCAACCCCTACAGCGGACCCGCTTCGGCCTACGGCACCATCGGCAAAAGCATTTCCGCGTACTGGAAGATGGTGAACGCCGAGGGCGGTATCAACGGGCGCAAGATCAACTTCATCAGTTTGGACGACGGCTACAGCCCGCCGAAGACCGTCGAGCAGATCCGCAAGCTCGTCGAGCAGGAGCAAGTCCTGTTTATCTTCCAATCGCTCGGCACGCCGACAAACTCCGCGATCCACAAGTACATGAACAAGAAGAAGGTGCCGCACCTCTTCGTCGCGACCGGCGCGGGCAAATGGGGCCAGCCGAAGAAGTACCCCTGGACGATGGGTTGGCAGCCGGCGTATCCGGGCGAGTCGAAGATTTACGCGACCTACCTCCTGAACAACAAGCCCAACGCGAAGGTCGCGATCCTTTACCAGAACGACGACTACGGTAAGGATTACCTGAACGGCTTTCTTGCGGGGCTCGGCAGCAAGGCGAAGAGTATGGTCGTCGCGAAACTGCCGTATGAGGTGAGCGAACCGACGATCGACCCGCAGATCATCAAGCTCAAGGCGAGCGGCGCCGATACCTTCTTCAACATCACCACGCCGAAGTTCGCTGCGCAGGCGATCCGCAAGGTCCACGACCTGGGCTGGCAGCCGCTGCATTTCCTTAACAACGTGTCGGCCTCGGTCGGCGGCGTGCTGAAGCCCGCGGGCCTCGACAAATCGGTCGGACTGATCACCACGTCGTACTTCAAGGACCCGACCGATCCGCAGTGGGCGAACGACGCCGACATGAAGGCGTGGAACGCGTGGATGGACAAGTACTACCCGGACGGCGACAAGAACAGCAGCTTCAATGCCTACGGCTACGCGGTGTCCGCCACGCTGCACGAGGTGCTCAAGCGTGCCGGCGACAACCTCACGCGCGCCAATATCATGAAGGTTGCCGCGAACCTGAAGAACCTCAAGGTGCCCCTGCTGTACGAGGGAGTCACCGTCAATACTTCGCCGACCGACTTCTATCCGATTGAATGCGTACGGCTGTCGAAGTTCAGCGGCGCGAAGTGGATACTGGTCGGGGACGTGATTTGCCCGAAGAAATAGCGCAGCCCGTTGTTTGACAAAAAGGCCGCCGGATTCCGGCGGCCTTTTTTGGGCCCCTGGGTATTCGCCCCAGCGTAGCGAACGGCTATTTCGCGGCTTCGGCCTCACGCGCCGCGACCCACGCCGCGACCGCCTTGGTCAGCTCGCCTTGGACCTGGTCCCTATAGAACACGTGGCCGCCGCCTTCGATCACGGCGTGCTGATACTTTTTCGAAACGAACGGCTTGCGCAGCTCGCCAAAGCGCATATCGTCGGTCGCCAGGCGAAGATCCACGGGATGTCGGATGCCGTCGGTGTCTCCATACAAGTCGAGTACCGGTATCAGCTGAGATTTCGAGATGCTTCCGAGGTTGGCAGTGGTGTCGAACGGACGTTCCTCGTAGTCTCCGGTTCCGATCACCACAAGACCCGACAGATCCTTTGCGCCGTCCTGCACGACGAGCGTGGTCGCGATCGTGGCGCCCATGCTGTGGGCAACCAGATAAACGCGCTTGACGCCGCGCTCGGTGCGCAGGAATACGGCCGCGGCGTGGATCATTTCACGCGACGCGGGATAGACGGCCTTCATGTCCGCGATCTTCTGTTCGCGCGTGACGTCCTCGACCGAGGTGGTCTTCGGAAGTTGCAGTGCGATGGTGTGAT
>JAQBBQ010000059.1:0-5949 GCA_032125995.1 Betaproteobacteria bacterium
GGCTCGGCGCCGAGGCCGCGACCCATTGGAAGAACGGCTTGCGCGCGATGAAGGTCAAGCTCGGCTTCGGCATCGACGATGACCTCGCGGTGATGCAGGCGGTGTGCGACGCGCTCGAGGGCGAATCCGCGACGCTGATGATCGACACCAACCATGCCTATGGCGTGGCCGACGCGATCCGGCTCGGACGCGAACTCGAGGACATCGGGCTGCGCTGGTACGAGGAACCGGTGGCGCCGGAATTTCCCGAGGGCTACTGCGCAGTGCGCGACGCGCTCGACATCCCGATCGCCGGCGGCGAAAACGAGTACACGCTGTTCGGTTTCCGTAATTTTCTTGCGCAGGAGTCGGTCGACATCGCGCAGCCCGACCTGTGCTGCTGCGGTGGCTTCACTGCGGCGAAGCACATTGGCGCACTGGCGCATGCACATGGCGTGCAGGTCAATCCGCATATCTGGGGTTCGGCCATCGGCCAGGCGGCGTCGCTGCAATGGATCGCCTCGATCCCGGTCGCGCACCATGCGCTGTTCGCGCTCGAACCGATTTTCGAGTACGACACCTCGTCGCACCCGTTCCGCACCGAGCTCGTCAAGGAGCCGGTGCTGCAAAAGGACGGCTGGATCGAGGTGCCGCGCCGCCCGGGCATCGGCGTCGAGGTCAATCGCGCGGTGCTGGAGCAGTACGCGGCGAAGCGCTGAACCTGCTGAATCTGCTAAACCTGCTGACGCCGCCGGCTCTGTTCAGCCGCTCAGTTGCCCCGCGGCAACGGCGTATCCAACACGCGTTGCGGGTGCAGCCGGCCGACCTGCAGCGACGCGCGTAAGAAGACGTCGCACATCGTCGGTCCGCTTCGCCTTCAGCGCGGCGTCGAGGAACAGTTGCTCGAGCACGTCCTGCTGCGCGTGGCTGCCACCGAGTTGGGCCATGCTGCCGAGCACCGGCTGCATGAGGTCCACTGCGCGGCCATAATCGCCGCTGCGATGCGCGAGCACGGCCTCGCACACCGGCAGTGCGACATCGCGCACGATCGGCGCCAGGGTTTCCTGCGTTTCGCCGAAGCTGCGCATGCCCTCGAGCATGCGCGCCGCGGCGGCGTCTCTGCCGCAGGCGGCGAGCGCCATCATCCAGTGGGGCAGGGTGAAGGCCGAGCGGCAATCGCCGATCCGCCCCTCGGCCTTATCGGCCAGCTCGACCCAGCGCGCACCCGCTGCGACCCCCTGGCGTTCGAGGCGAAACAGCATCGCGGCCGCGTTCTGCACGTCGATGTAAAGGTCGGGCTGGGCCTGGGTGAGCGGCGCCTCGAGGTTGCGAAAACGCCGGTCGTAGAGATCGAGCACGCTATCGGTCTCTTTGCGCTCGAGGTGGAATAGCGCGCGGTGCCACCACAGGTGATGCGCAAGGTTGTTCGCCCAGTGCCAGTGCGGCTCCATCTGTTTGAGAAATTCGATCCCCTCGTTGGTTCGGCCCTGCATCTCCATCACGTGGGCGAGCGCGTGGGTGCCCCACAG
This sequence comes from Betaproteobacteria bacterium, assembly GCA_032125995.1. Taxonomy (GTDB): domain Bacteria; phylum Pseudomonadota; class Gammaproteobacteria; order Burkholderiales; family SG8-39; genus SG8-39. Next base: position 1,509 of record JAQBBQ010000059.1, read on the forward strand.
ATCCTCGGCGTCGATTTCAATCGCCTCGCGGCCCGCGGGTTCGGCCTCTGCGTAGGCGCCGCATTCCTCGTAGGCAAAGCATTTGCACGACAGCAGCGTGCCGTAGCCGAGATGCTCACGGCTCCAGCTTTTATCGATGCGGTCGATCGAGGCGCGCATCGCGCCGGGCCGGCCAAGCCAGAAGTTGTTGAAGTGCGCAAGCCGAAAGGCAAGCACGTCGAGCGGGTGCGCGGCGAGGATCTGCTCCCACAGCGCGAGGGCCTGGTCGAGGTCGCCGGCGATCCAGGCGTCGAGCGCCGCGAGGTGCGTCTGTTCGCGTGACGTGGTCTGCGCAATGGCGCGCCGTGCCGCGCGCGCGGCTTCGATGGCTGCGGGAACTTGTTTCTGGTTGAACGCAAGCAGGATGAAGTAGCCGCGCAGGATGTGCGCGAGCGGGAAGTCTTCGTCGGCGTCGAGTGCCGCGGCGAGGTGCTTGGGCGTGTCGGCGCGGTATTTGAAGTACGCGAGCATCGTTCGATCGAACGCTGCAGCCGCTTCGGGCGAGGCGGTGGTGATCGGCAGGCCGTGGAGGTCGGTGGGCATGGGTGGCGAAGGAATGCGGTGCTAGGCTGGCTTGCGACAGAGTATCTTGACCGGCTCGGTGCGTCGTTCCTCGATATTGCGGGCGGAATTCTTCGTCTTTTGGGGCGCGCTCTCGCCCATCAGGAGGTGAATGCCCAGTGGTGGCAACGCGCCCTGCGCTGCGAGTGCGATTGCTCTGTTGTAGCCTTCCAAATACTTGGCGCCCGTGTACTCGATCGTGACATCGACAAAACCCGCCGTCTCCAGATACCGTTGCGTGTCCGCCGGCGTCTTCAGATAGGCGCCGCTGCCGTCCTCGGACCAGGGTAGCGGGTGGTGGGGACTTCCCGTGGGCCCCAGACCGTGCTCGGTAAGGGCAAAAAACGCACCCCGCTTCAGCACGCGGTAGGCCTCGGAGAAAAATCCGTTACGGTCTGCGACATTCATCGTGACGTGCTGGGTGTAGGCGCCATCGAAGGTTGCGTCGGCATAGGGCAAGCGGTTGCCGTCACCGAGCGAGAGCGCCACCTGCGCCTCCATGTGCAGCAGCTTCGTGAGTCCTTGCGCGGCCTCGATGAATGGTGGCGTGATATCGATTCCGCTCACCTTGCAGCCAAAGCGCTGCGCAAGGTAGCGCGCCGGGCCACCGACGCCACAGCCGATGTCGAGCAGATGTTGGCCGGCCTTGATTGGCAACTGATCAGCCAACTCCACGGTCGCGGGGAAGCCGCGCGCATGGAAGTGATCTACCGGCGCCAGGTCCTCGATGGTCAGGGTATCGAGCGGCTTCGATGTTTTTTCCAGGGCGGCAAGAATGCGCGCGTAAACATCGCCCCGACCCCAGTGGTCTGCAATCGTAGCTTCGTTGGACATCGTCGAGGCGCTTTCGTGTAGTCGGATTGTTGGCGAACTCTACACGTCAATCCGCGAGGCGAGGCGATCTCGGTGCGCCGGCGTGCTGGCTAACAGCACGGCGAATCAGGACACTGGCGTTTCAGCCTCGAGCTGCGCCAGCCAGTACTGCATACCCATCTCGCGGTACAGCGTCGTTGCGCTTTGGACGTGCTCATCGGCCTCCGTACCCCGGTCGCTTAGACGATGCAGCTTCGCGAGGTCGGCGTGGCAACGCGCGATCAGGGGGCGCATGCCCAGTTTCTGCCCCAGCGCCAGCGCCTGCCGCAACGGATCCTCGGCGCGCGCCAATTGATTGGGCGCGGACCGCAGCGCGGTCTCGCCGAGCAGCTGCAGCGCCCATGCTTCGACGACGCTGTGATTGAACTGGCGCGCAAGCGCGAGGGCTTGGCCGGCGGCCCGCGTGGCGTCCTCGTACTGCTGGCCGCGCGCGTAGGCTTCACCGAGCCAGAGGACGTGCAACGTGTTGTAGGTCCCGGTTCCAATCGCCTGCTTGACGCTCTCCGTTGCCTCGCGAAGGACGGCAATCCCTTCGGCCACCTGTCCCGATCGCGCGATTGCAATCCCCTGCAGCCCGGTTGATATCTGGAGCAGGATCGGAATCGTCCATTCGCGACACAGGGCCAGCGTGCGCTCGAGCAGGCGGCGCGCAGCGTCCAGTTCCCCCCGGTGGACGTAGGCGTACGCAAGGCCCCAGTGCGCGACGGCGACGCTGTAGGCGTGATCCACCGACTCGGCAACCTCGATGGCGTCCTTGGCGCGGGCGATTGCGGCGTCGAATTCGCCCAACTCGGCAAGCGTCCAGGGGAGATAGTGGCCGACCAGGGCGGCGGGAAAACCATGCAGGCCGAACCGTTCGCGAATCGACGTGCCCGGAAGCAATTGCAGCGTGCGCTCGAGGTGTTCCTTGGCCTGGCGCAATTCGCCGACCGCATTGCAGGTCGCCCCGCAGTACAGATTTGCCGCCACCTGCAGGGGTAGATCACCGAGGGACTGGGCGATCGCATGGGCGCCCTGGGAAAAGCTGCGCGCGTCCTGCGCATTTCCGGAGACCAGCAAATGGTGGCTCGTCACCACCGAGACGCGCGCCAGCCGGTGTTGATCATCGATCGACCGGGCGAGCTGTTCCGCCTCGCGGATGTAATGGAAGCCTTTTTCGAGATCCATGAGCGCGAACAACGACGCACGAAGCTCAAACCGAAGATCGATCGCCTGCTCGATCGTCGCGCGTGTTTCCGGCAGCCGAGACAGCGCCGAGAGCGTCTGTTCGAAATACGTCACGGCTTCGCGATTCGCCGAGCGCGCGAATGCCTTGGCCCCGGCCTGGCGCAGATAGGTCAGCGCCTTGTCCCAGACTTCACCATGAAACGCGTGGTGTGCAAGCCGCTCGACATTCTCGGTCAGGCGATCGGGTGCGAGCTGCTCAATGGCCTGCATGATGCGTCGATGAAGATCGTGCCGGCGATCCTGCAGCAAACTCTGGTAGCTGACGTCGTGGGTCAGTGCATGCTTGAACGTGTACTCGAGGTCGGGAAACAGCCTCGCCTCGTAAAGAAACTCGCCGGCCTGGAGCTGCCCCAGGCCCTGGCGCAATCGGTCCTCGGGTTCGTCGGCGATGGCCTGCAGCAGTGCGAAGGGGACGTCCTTGCCGATCACCGAGGCCGCCTGCAGCAGGCGTTTGTCTTCCGGGGCGAGCCGGTCGATGCGGGCGGCGAGGATCGCCTTGGCGGTGGCGGGTATCTCGAGACCCTCTACCGGCTTCAGCAAACGGTAGGCGCCGCGCTCGCCGGTGAACGCCTGTGTCTCGACCAGGGTTCTGACGCTCTCCTCGAGAAAGAACGGATTGCCTTCGGTTTGCTCGATGAGCAAGCGCTTGAGCGGCGCCAGCGTGGCGTCGGTACCGAGCAGCGCCTGGAGCAACGCGTCGGCGCTTTCGGGCGGCAAGGCGTCGATGCGAATCTGGCGATAGGTGGTCTTGCTTGCCCAGGCGTGCTGATATTCGGGCCGGTAGTTGACCAGCAGCAGGAGCCGCGCGGTGGGCAGGCTCTCGACCAGGCTATCGAGGAGGGCTTGGGTTTCGGAATCGATCCAGTGCAGGTCTTCGAACATCACCAGAATGGGTTGCAGCTGGCTCTCCTTGAGCAACAGACGCTTTACGCCATCGAGCGTTCGCTGCCGCCGCTGCGGCGGGTCGAGCCGCTCCCATTGCGGATCTTCGGACGCGACGTCCAGCAGCGTGAGGTAGGCCGGGAGCGAGGGCTCGAGGGCGCGATCGAGGGCAAGCACCTTGCCGGTGACCTTCTCGCGAATCTTGCGCGCCTCATCGCGAGGTTCGATTTGGAAGTAGGTCTTCAGCAGCTCGATCACGGGCAGATAGGCGGTGGCCTTGCCGTAGGAGACCGACCCGCTTTCGACCATCAACCAGCCCTCGGTTCTGTGCGAATGGGTGAACTCCCAGTAGAGGCCCCAGTCCGCCAGTACTTCCTGGGAGAAGGTCAACGGGTCCATGTCCACCATCATCTCCGCGATCTCCTCGTCTGAGAGCACGGTCTTGCTGGTCCAGTGGTGGTAGGTCCAGTTGGGCTGACGCTTCTCCCTCTGTGCGTCCTTCACTTCTCGCTGAGCCTTCATGGCCAGCTGATAGTAGTGGTTGCGTCCGCGGGGCTTGCCAATGAAGATGGCCTTGCCGGGTCGCATGGGTGTGGACAACGCGGGTCGCACCGAGCCCTGCCAGGCATCGGGCTTCATGTCGGCGTACTCGTCCAGAACAATGTAGTCGAGCGGGGGACCTTCAATGCGCACCGGCTTGTCCATGCCCATGAGCATGATCGATGCACCGTTCCACAAGCGGATCGTTTGGGGGTAGCCGTCAAAGACGGAGTTCCGGCGGTTGCCCGCAAGAGCCCAGTCAGGCACCATGTCCTTCAGGTCGTCCCAGTAAATCTGCTTGGTCTGTTCTTGTGTGGGG
>JAQBBQ010000060.1:0-6555 GCA_032125995.1 Betaproteobacteria bacterium
GACACCTTCGTCGATTCGTCGTGGTACTTCGCGCGCTTCTGCTGCCCGGGGCAGGACGGCGCGATGATCGATGAACGCGCGAACTACTGGATGCCGGTCGACCAGTACATCGGCGGCATCGAGCACGCCATCCTGCACCTCCTGTACTCGCGCTTCTTCCAGCGCGCGATGCGCGACGAAGGCATGTCGGAGGTCGCCGAGCCGTTCACCAACCTGCTCACGCAGGGCATGGTGCTCGCCGAGACCTATTACCGCGACACGCGCGAGGGACGTCGCGAGTGGGTGCATCCATCGGAGATTGACGTGTCGCGCGACGCCAAGGGCAAGTTCGTCTCGGCGAAACGCCGGTCGGACGGCGCCGAGGTCGTCTACGCCGGCATCGGCACGATGTCGAAATCGAAGAATAACGGCGTCGACCCGCAGGCGCTGATCGAGAAATACGGCGCCGACACCGCGCGCTTTTTCATCATCTTCGCCTCGCCGCCGACGAATACGCTGGAATGGAGCGACGAGGGTGTCGAAGGCTCGTACCGCTACCTGCGCCGGCTGTGGGCATACAGCCACCGCTTCATGCGCGCGCGCGGCGTCGCAGTCGAGGCAAGCGCGCTCGATGGCGCACTGAAGACCGCGCGACACGAGGTGCACGCGATCCTGCAGCAGGCGAACTACGACCTGCAAAAACATCAATTCAACACCGTCGCCTCGGCGTGCATGAAGATTCTGAACACGCTCGAGCGCCTGCCCGAGGCAAACCGCGGGGTCGCCGAAGAAGGCCTGTCGATCCTGCTGCGGCTGCTCTCGCCGATCACGCCGCATATCGCGCACCAGCTGTGGCGCGACCTCGGATATGGCGAGGACGTGATGCAGGCGCCCTGGCCTGAGGCCGACGCGGGCGCGCTCGAGCAGGACGAGATCGAGTACGTGGTCCAGATCGGTGGCAAGACGCGCGGGAATCTGCGTGCACCGAAAAGCGCGGACAAGGCGGCGCTCGAAGCGATGGTGCGCGCGAGCGCGCTGGGGCAGCGCTACATCGCCGATCGTCCGGTGCGCAAGGTCATCGTGGTTCCGGGACGCTTGGTCAACGTGGTGGTGTGATGCGCATCGTCCTTGGAACCGTGCTCGCGCTCCTCGTCGCCAGTTGCGGCTTTCAGCTGCGCGGCTCGGCGGACCTACCGTTCAAGACGCTCTACGTGCCCGGCGCCACCAGTGGCATCGCACTCGACCTTAAGCGCACGATCCAGGCCGGCACAGGCACCCGCGTCGTCGACACCGTGAAGGACGCCCAGGCCGTACTCGAGTTCACCCAGGAAACGCGCGAAAAGGAAATCCTCTCCCTGACCGGCGCCGGGCGGGTGCGCGAATTCCGGCTGCACTACCGGGTGCAGTACCGCGTACACGACGGCAAGGGACGCAACTACGTCGCGCCGACGACGCTCCGGCAGGTGCGCGACATCCTCTTCAACGACAGCATCGTGCTCGCCAAGGATTCCGAGGAGCAGCTGCTCTACCGCAACATGCAGTCCGACATGGTGCAGCAGATCATGCGCCAGCTCGCCGCGGCACGCCTGCAATAGGCGGCCGCCAGACCATGCCCCTGCGCGCCGAGCACCTCGAAGCGCACCTCGAGAAGACGCTCGGACCGCTCTACGTCATCCACGGCGACGAACCGCTACTCGCGCTCGAAGCGGCCGACGCGATCCGCGCTGCCGCGCGTCGACGCGGCCACGCGGCGCGCGAGGTGTTCCAGGTCGAGCGCGGATTCGACTGGAGCGCGTTGATCTACGCGGGCGCGAGCCGCTCGTTGTTTGGCGATGCCAAGATCGTCGAGCTGCGCATCCCGTCGGGCAAGCCGGGCACCGAAGGCGCGACCGCGATCGCCACCTACTGCGCGCGGCCTGCGCCAGAGATTGTCACCATCGTGTCGCTGCCGCGGCTCGACCGTGCGACCCAGTCCGCAGCCTGGTTTCGCGCGCTCGCCGACGCGGGCGCCGTCGTCGACGTGTTTCCCATCGAACGTGCGCGTCTGCCGGCGTGGATCAGCGCGCGCCTCGCGCGCCAGGGCCAGCGCGCCGCAGCCGAGGTGCTCGAGTACCTCGCTGACCGCGTCGAAGGCAACCTCCTCGCCGCGCACCAGGAAGTGCAGAAACTCGCGCTGCTCGCGCCGCGCGGCGCGTTGACGCTCGAAGCCGTGAGCGACGCGGTGGCCAATGTCGCGCGTTATGACGCCTTCGACGCATCGGCGGCGCTGCTCGCCGGCGACACTGCGCGCTACGCGCGCGTCATCATGGGACTGCGCAGCGAGGGCGAAGCGCCGACGCTCGTCCTGTGGGCGATCGCCGAGGATCTGCGGGCCCTCGCGCGCGTGCAGGACGGCTTGCGTGCAGGGCGCGCGATCGACCAGCTGTTGCGCGAAAACCGCGTCTGGGGTGCGCGCCAGGCTGCGCTGCGCGCCGGCGCGCGCCGCGTGGCGCGCGCGATGATCGATCAGGCGATCGTCCGCGCCGCCGAAATCGACCGCGCAATCAAGGGCGTTGGGAAGGGCGACCCCTGGGATGGCTTCATACGCCTGGGGTTAGAATTGGCCCATGGATCAAACAGTTGACGCCAAGACGGTCGACCTGCGCGCCTACATGCGCGAGCTCGGCCTCGCGGCCCGCGCGGCTGCGCGCGTGCTGGCGCGGACCACGACCGACACCAAAAACCAGGCGCTGCGGGCGATGGCGGCGGAGATCCGCAGGCATGTCGCCCAGTTGCTCGAGGCGAACCGGGCCGACGTCGAGCATGCCGAGGCACAGCATCGCGACGCCGCATTCATCGACCGGCTGACGCTTAACGAACAATCGATCGAGCAGATGGCCGCCGGCCTAGAACAGGTCGCCGATTTGCCCGATCCGGTGGGCACGGTGACCGATCGCCTGCGCCGGCCGACCGGCATCGAGGTCGGGCGCATGCGCGTGCCGCTCGGCGTCATCGGCATCATCTACGAATCGCGGCCGAACGTGACGGCCGACGCGGCGGGGCTGTGCCTCAAGGCGGGCAACGCCTCCATCCTGCGCGGTGGCTCCGAAGCATTGCATTCGAATCAGGCGATCGCGGCCTGCGTCCGCGCCGGGCTCAAGGCGGCGGGGTTGCCCGAAACCGCGGCGCAGGTTGTGAAGACGGCCGACCGCGCTGCAGTCGGCGAACTGATCACGATGCACGAATTCGTCGACATCATCGTGCCGCGCGGCGGCAAGGCACTCATCGAGCGGCTGATGCGCGAATCCCGCATTCCGATGATCAAGCATCTGGACGGCGTCTGCCATGTCTATGTCGACGACGACGCCGATCTCGACATGGCCGTGCGTATCGCGGACAACGCAAAGACGCAGCGCTACGGCACCTGCTGCACGATGGAGACGCTGCTCGTGGCCGAAGGCATCGCATCCGCCTTCCTCCCGCGCATCGCCGAAATCTACCGCGCCAAGGGCGTCGAGATGCACGGCGATCCGGCGACGCGGCACCTCGTGCCCGACGCCAAACCGGCGACCGACGCCGACTACCGCACCGAATGGCTCGCGCCGATCGTGTCGCTGCGGGTTGTCGAGGGTCTTGACGCGGCGATCGATCACATCGAGCGCTTCGGCTCCAAGCACACCGACGCGATCGTGACCTCCGACACAGAGCGTGCGCAGCGCTTTCTGCGCGAGGTCGATTCGGCGTCCGTGATGGTGAACGCCTCGACGCGCTTTGCCGACGGCTTCGAATACGGCCTCGGTGCGGAGATCGGCATCTCGACCGACAAGCTGCATGCGCGCGGCCCGGTCGGGCTCGAGGGCCTGACCTCGCAGAAGTTCATCGTGCTCGGGCACGGAGAAGTGCGCGGTTGAGTGCGGCCGTTGCCGACCGCGCGGCCGGCGCCGCCGGTCCGATTGGCGTCCTCGGCGGCACCTTCGATCCGGTTCATTGCGCGCACCTGCGAATCGCGCAGCTTGCGCTCGATGCGCTGCGCCTCGCGCGCGTGCTGTGGATCCCCACGGGCCAACCCGGTTATCGCGACGCGCCCGTTGCGGGACCCGCGCACCGCGTCGCGATGCTGCAGCTCGCGCTCGGCGCTGAACCGCGCTACCAGATCGACGAACGCGAGCTTGCAACAGGGGCATCGGGCTACACCGTCGACACGCTCACCGCGCTGCGCGCCGAGTTCGGCGCCGCGCAAGCACTGGTGCTGCTGGTGGGTGAGGATCAGTTCGCGAAGCTCGAGCGCTGGCACCGGTGGACCGCCCTGTTCGATCTCGCACACATCGCCGTGTTCACCCGCCCCGGCTGGTCGTTGGTGCAGGGCAGCGCGATCGCGGCCGAGTTCGCCGCACGCGTCGATCGACCGCAGGGTGCCTGGCGTCTGCGGCACGCGGGCGCCGTGATTCGCGTCGAGATGACGCCGCTCGACATTTCGGCCACGGCGCTGCGCGCGCAGCTCGCGCGCGGCGAGGCGGTCCCGGCCTGGCAGCCGCCTGCGGTGGGCGATTACATCGCCCGCCACGGCCTCTACCGCACAGATTGAAGGAGCACAGCGCAAAGCAATGGATATTCGCAAAAAGCAACGCGCCGTCGTCGACGCGCTCGAGGACATCAAAGGCCACGACATCGTCGTCTTCAACACGGCGGACATGGGGTCGATCTTCGAGCGCGTGATCATCGCGAGTGGCGATTCGAACCGGCAGGTGAAGGCGCTCGCCGACAACGTCGCCAAGAAGCTCAAGACACTCGGCGAACGCGTCTATGGCATCGAGGGTGGCGAGAGCGCCGAATGGGTGCTCGTGGATCTCGGCGATGTCGTGGTGCACGTCATGCATCCGACGGTGCGCAGCTATTACAACCTCGAGGAGCTGTGGGGCGATAAGCCGGTGCGCATGAAGTCGCTCGCAGTGCCGCGAGCCCCGCGGCGATCCGTCACGGCGCGGGCCGTGCGGGCCACGCGCGCAGCGCCCGCACGCAAGGTCCACTAGGGCGCGGCGGGTGGCGCGGCTGCTCGTCATCGCGGTGGCGGGGCGCCTGCCCACCTGGGCCGAGTCCGCCTGCGCGGAATACCTGAAACGCATGCCGCGGGGCTACGAGGCGCAGCGCCTTGCGGTGAAGCCCGAACCGCGCAGCACCGGCAGGCAGCCCGCGCAACTGCTCACCGCCGAGGCCAAACGAATTGCGGCCGTCGTGCCGGCAGGCGCGCTACGCATCGCGCTGGATGAACGCGGCAAGGCACTCACGACCGCGCAGTTCGCAACCCAGCTGCGCGACTGGCTCGCGGCGAGTGCCAGCCTGAGCTTCGTCATCGGCGGCCCGGACGGGCTCGATGCGGCATTTGCGCGCAGCTGCGCGCAACGGCTGCAGCTTTCCGCGCTCACGCTGCCGCATGCGCTCGCCCAGGTGCTCCTGTGCGAGCAGCTCTATCGCGCCGCGAGCCTGCTCACGGGGCATCCCTACCATCGCGCCTGAGGCGCGTGATCGGATCGTCGCGCGGGCGGCTTTGCTACACTCCTCCGCCCGTCATGATCTCCACAGACGCGCGCCCGATTTACCTCGCTTCTCGCAGCCCGCGGCGCCGCGCGCTGCTCGAGCAGATCGGCATTCGCTACACGCTGCTCGGCGACGGCAAGGAGGATGGTGTGGACGAATCGGTGCATGTCGACGAATCGCCGGCGGTCTACGTCGAGCGTATCGCGCACGCGAAGGCCGACGCGGGCTGGGATCGCGTGCGCTTAGGCAAGCTCGCCCCGGCGCCCGTGCTCGCGGCCGACACCGCGGTGATCGTCGGGCAGCGCATCCTCGGCCGGCCGGTTGACCGCGCCGACGCGGCACGGATGCTGGGCCTGCTCTCGGCAACAACTCATGACGTCCTCACCGGCGTGGCGCTGCACAGCAGCGCGCGGTCGATGTTCACGCTCTCGCGCAGTCGTGTCACCTTTCGTCGTCTGGCCGACGACGAGATCCGCGCCTACGTCGCCACCGGCGAGGCAGACGACAAGGCAGGCGCCTACGCAATTCAAGGGCGCGCAGCGCAGTTCGTCGTCTCGCTCGAAGGCAGCTACTCGGGGGTGATGGGGTTACCGCTCTACGAGACCGCGCAACTCATCGAACGCATTGAGCACCTTGGCATCGATCGGGCAGGCGCATGAGCGACGAAATCCTCATCAACGTCACGCCGCAGGAAACGCGCGTCGCGGTGCTGGAGGCCGGCAGCGTGCAGGAATTGATTGTCGAGCGCACGGCGAGTCGTGGCCTGGTGGGGAACGTCTATGTCGGGCGGGTCGCCCGCGTGCTGCCCGGAATGCAATCGGCATTCATCGACATCGGACTCGAGCGCGCCGGCTTCCTCCACGTCGCGGATATTTACGGCGAGCGGCGCCCGAACGGCGAGGCGGGGCGGCCGATCGAGCGCATTCTCGCCGAGGGGCAGCCGGTCGTCGTGCAGGTGCTGAAGGATCCGATCGGCACCAAAGGTGCGCGGCTTTCAACACAGATTTCGATCGCGGGTCGCATGCTGGTCTACCTCCCGCAGGACCCCCACATCGGCATCTC
>JAQBBQ010000061.1:0-21635 GCA_032125995.1 Betaproteobacteria bacterium
CTCCTCGCGACGATTCACGCGCACGGCGGCACGGTGGAAAAGTTCATCGGCGACGCAGATGCTCGCGCTGCACGTCGGCGTCGCGGGAGGTGCGCTGGCCGCGGTTTCCGGACACGCACACGCGACGCGATACCACAGTTAGTGGGCGCTAACTATCAATAATGCTCTTAAAAGGTTCCTGACACCTTTTACGCCTTTGAATCGAGGTGGCGCAGCGACGGCGCGCCCCTGCGCGTCGCCTTCAAGATCGCGTCCCAGTGGATGCGGACCTGCTCGCGGTCGAGCTCCCTGCCTTTCCACAGCGCGGGCGCCTCGCGGATCAGCCGCCAGGTCAGCTCCTCTTCCTCGGTCAGCAGGCCCGGGGCGCAGCTCGCCACGTTGAGGAAGCGGTCGGCCTCCCGGGGGTCCCAGGTGATCGAAAGAACCTCGCCGGCCGACTTCTGGCCCGAGCGCATCGCGCTCGCGAACAGGTCCGCGTCGCCCGAATCGGGGGGACCCTCGCGCGGGGCCGCCTGCTCTGGGCCGAAGCGGTCGCGGATGAGGGTTTCGATCGTCGCGCTGACCGTCTGGCGCCCCATGCGGGCGAGGAGGTCGAGCGCGTAGCGGTGCTTCGGGCTCAGGCGCACGGTGATCGTGCTGGTCTTCTGGTAGCCGCGCGCCATGACGCGGCGCGGCTTGTCCGGCTTGTCCATAGTCCCCTCAGAGCCCTTTGTTACGGATATTGGACGTATTATCGATGTTTATGTATTCGATTGAAAGACACATCAAAATGACCATGATCAGGCCTGTCTGTACCCCTCAGTAACCCCCCTTCAACGGAATCACATGCCGCACCCCGCCCTTCGGATTGGGCGTGTCTCCCGTGAATCGCGGAATGACGTGAATGTGCGCATGCCACACGGACTGCCCTGCAGCCTCGCCGCAATTAACCCCGACGTTGAACCCGTCGGGTGAGAACCGCGCCTCCAACACAGGCTTCAACTCGCGCACGAGCGCATAGCACGCGGCGTACTCGTCCTCCTGCAAATCCCAGATCGTGACCGCATGCCGCCGCGGCAGGATCAAGGAATGCCCCGGCGACACGGGATAGGTATCGAACACCGCAATCGCGTGCGCGTTCTCGACCAGGATCTCGCGCTGGGGCTTGCAGAACAGGCAGTCCTTCAGACCCTCGCTCACGCCAGCACCTCGAGCGACTCCATCGTGGTCAGAACGAGCTCGCCGACCGTCGGGTGAATCCGTACATGGTGCTGGACCTCGGTATAAGGCGTGCGCGCATACACCGCCTCGACCAATGAATGCACGACTTCGTCCGCGTTCACGCCCAACAACGACGCCCCGAGGATGCGCTTGCTCTCAGCCTCGACGTAGACCTTCAAAAACCCTTTCGTCTCGCCTTTTTCCACCGCGCGCGAAACGCGCGTCATCGGACGCTTGCCGACCAGGGCCTTCAACCCGGCGCGATGGATCTCCGCAGCGTTCATCCCGACGCGCCCGAGCGGTGGATCGACGAAGAGTCCATAGATCGAAATCCGGTCTGTCCACTTCCGATTGCCGCCGGACCACAAATTGTCGGCGACGATCTCGTAGTCGTTGTAGGAGGTGTGCGTGAACGCGCCCTTGCCGTTGCAATCGCCGAGCGCCCAGACCTGTTCGTTCGAAGTGCGCAGCCCTTCGTCCACCTCGACATAGCCGCGGGCATCGGTCTTGATGCCTGCGGCTTCCAGCCCGAGGTCGTCGGTGTTGGGCACCCGGCCGACTGCGAGCAGGAGGTGCGAGCCGCTCACGCGCGGCGCGCCCTCGGCGCACTGCACGCCGATCGAGAACCCGGCGCCTTCTTTCTTCACCGACAGGCACTCGGCCCCGGTGCGCACCTCGATGCCCTCGGCCTCGAGGATTTCGCGGATCGCCTCCGACACGTCCGCGTCCTCGCGCCCGACCAGGCGCGGGCCCATTTCGACGTTGGTGACACGGCTGCCGAAGCGGCGGTACATCTGGCCGAACTCGAGCCCGATGTAGCTCCCGCCGACGATGACGAGGTGCTCGGGCAGGAAATCGACGTCCATGATCGAATCGTTGGTGAGATACGGCACCGACTCGATCCCCGGCATCTTCGGCACCAGCGCGCGGCCGCCGACGTTGAGGAAAATCTTCTCCGCAGTGAGTTCCTCGTCGCCCACCTGCACGGTGCGCGGGCCGGTGAAGCGCGCATGGCCCTGGTAGACGGTCCCGCTCTTGAGGCCGCGCATCCAGTTTTCGACGCCATTGGTGGAGCGCCCGACGACGGCGTCCTTGCGCGCCTTGACCTTCTGCATGTCGACACGCACCGGGCCGTCGAGCTCGACGCCGTAGTCGGCCGCACGCCGCGCGAGGTGCGCGGCATAGGCGCTCGCCACCAACGTCTTGGTGGGCGTACAGCCGTTGTTTACGCAGGTGCCGCCGAACTTATCTTTTTCGATCACGGCGACGTTCATGCCCGTGCCCACTAGGCGCGCGGCGAGGGAGGGACCGGACTGGCCGGTGCCGATGATGATGGCGTCGAATGTTTTGGGCATGAGGGGAATATAGCGCTACTGGCGCAGTCGATGCCACGTCAACCGAGGTGGCGCGAAAGCGTTGGAGCGACATGGCGGGGCTTCTCCAGTTATCCCAGTTCTGAGATAATCGTGTGAAGCAGATTATCTGGCTCGGCGACAGCCTCGCGCGACTGCGGGCGTTTCCGGCCGAGGCGAGGCGCGAAGCGGGATATCAGCTCGAGCGCGTCCAGGCGGGAAAGGCGCCGGTGGGCGGGAAGCCGATGGCCGCGATCGGGCTCGGCGTGAGCGAGATTCGGGTGCGCGTCGGTGGCGCGTTTCGTGTGATCTATCTGGCGAAGTATGCGGAAGCGATCTACGTCCTGCATGCGTTCCAGAAGAAATCTCGCGGGACTTCGCATCTCGACATCGAGCTGGCGCGCAATCGGTTCAGGGCATTTATTCGGGAGCGCACGCGGCAATGAAAGAGAAACTCAAGCGAACTCGAGGCAGCGGCAACGTATTCCGCGACCTCGGTTTCGGCAAGGCGGAGGCCGAGAACCTCAAGCTGCGCTCCGCGCTCATGCTGCGGATCGAGGAGGCCTACCAGCGTCGCGGAATGACGCAGGCCGAGGCTGCGCCTGTGCTCGGCCTGACGCAGCCACGCCTCAACGCGCTCCTCAAGGGGAAGATCGGCCTCTTCAGCCTCGACGCACTCGTCAATGTCGCCGCGCGCGCGGGCCTGAACGTTCGCTTGGTGGTGAAGAAAGCGGCTTGAGCGGCCCTGCAGCACCTCCCGCCCGCGCAACTCGCCCAAATGGGTGAAGGCGTAACGCTCGATCGTCGCGCACACCGGTGCTAGGCTGATCTCGCAGGCGAACGCGCTGCAAAGCGGCGCTGCCGCCGGCAGTCTGTCGAGGAGGGCGCCATGTCCGCACCGCGCAAATCAAAATCCAAACGCAAAGCCGCCGCGAAACCGAAGCCGACGAGTTTCAAGACAGGAACTTTCGACGCCCGCCCGGACCGGCTCGATTTTCGCGACCTGCCGTACCGGCCGCCGCTCAAGTCCCTCCCACCCCAGTTTCCGGACGCAGACTTCATTCGCGAAAAGCTGCCGGCTTACGTCAAGGCCGACCTGATCCGCGATCAGGGCGACGAAGGCGCCTGCACCGGCTTCGGCCTCGCCTGCGTGGTCAACTATCTGTTCTGGGTCCGCCACAGCCGCGCGGCGCGCAAGGACCGTTTCGCGCGGGTGAGCCCGCGCATGTTGTACGAACTTGCGCGGCGCTACGACGAATGGCCGGGCGAACGCTACGACGGCTCGAGCTGCCGCGGCGCGCTGAAGGGCTGGCAGAAGCACGGCGTGTGTTCGGAAGACCTCTGGCGCTATCGCAACGACGCCGGCGAGGTCGCCCTGCTCGCGCCGAAGGCGGGTTGGGACGCCGACGCAGTGACGCGCCCGCTCGGCGTCTACTACCGGATCGACAAGCGCTCGGTGGTCGATCTGCAGGCGGCGCTGCAGGAGATCGGCGCGATCTACGTCTCGGCGCAGGTGCACGACGGCTGGGATCGGGTGGGGCAACAGGGCCTGCCGACCTCGCATGAGGGCCTGCCGGTCATCGACAAGCCGAAGGATCCAAAAAAACTCGGCGGTCACGCCTTTGCGCTCGTCGGCTACAACGCGCACGGCTTCATCGTGCAGAACTCCTGGGGACCGGGGTGGGGTGCGAGCGGATTCGCGGTGCTGCCCTATGCCGACTGGGTCGCGCATGGGACGGATGCCTGGGCGGTCGCGCTTGGCGTGCCGCAGCACTTTTCCGCGGCGCGTATCGAAGCGGTGCGCTGGCCGGCGAAGAGCGGGCGCTCGCTCGGCTTCTTCAGCCTCGACGTTCGCAACCCGGACAACCCGCCCGACGACCCTTGGCCGATCGATCGCGATTTCGACTACCAGCCCCACCAACCCTGGAGCACGGCCGAGGCCTACGCCCATACCCTGGTCACCGGTAACGACGGCTGCATCGAGGTCACCGATCTCACCTCGGGCGTCGACGGCAGCATCGATGCGTTCATGCGCGAGCTGGTGGTGACCCGGCCGGCGCAGTGGCTCGCCGCGCAGGCGAAGCCGAAGCTGATGATCTACGCGCACGGCGGCCTGAACAGCGAAGAGACGTCGATCGAACGCATCCGCGTGCTCGCGCCCTACTTCAAGGCGAACGGCATCTATCCGCTGTTCCTGACCTGGCGCACGGGCCCGTTGGAAACGATCGCCGCGATGCTCGAGGATTCGTTCTGCGCGTTCTTCGGCGTTAGGGACGCGGCACAGATGCGCGCCGCGGGCTTTTTCGACGCGCTCGCGGACGCGCGCGACCGGCGCGTGGAAGAGCTCGCCCGCCGGGTGGTGAAGGGGATCTGGTCCGAGATGCGCGAAAACGCCGAGCGCGGCGCCAAGTCGGGTCGCGGGCTCGATCTGCTCGCCAAGCACCTTGTCGCGCTACGCGGCGCGCTGAAAACCAAAGCGCTGGAAGTGCACCTCGTCGGGCATTCGGCCGGTTCGATTTTGCTCGGCCATCTGCTCAAAAGACTCGCGGTCCCTGGTGGGGCGGCGGCGCCGGTGCACGTGGCGAGTTGCTCGCTTTACGCGGCGGCCTGCTCGGTCGAATTCGCGCTCGAGCACTACCTTGGTGCCACCAGCAGCGTTCTGCCGATTCGCAAACTCCATCTCGACACCCTGTCGGACCGCAACGAAAAGGAAGACTACCTGGGCGGCGTCGAGGCGCTGCATCTTTACGGCAAATCGATCCTCTATCTGGTGAGCCGCGCGCTGCTCGACGTGCGCAAGATGCCGTTGCTCGGCTTCGAGCGTGCGCTCGACCCGAAATACAACACGACGGACTATTGGGCAGCGTCGCAGTTGAAGCACCTCCGCGATTGGCAAGCCGCGTTCAAAGGCAGCATGGACTGTGTGACCGCGCCGAGCGTGCCGATCAACAAGAAGGGCAAGACCCAGCAGGCGCGGCACGGCTCGTTCGACAACAACGTCGAGGTGATCGGCGCGACGATCGCCCGCATCAACGGGAAAAAGCCGGTCAAGCCGATCGAGTGGCTGGATTACTGATGAGCGAGCGTGCGAGTTGGAGCGATCCCGGCTCGGGCGGCGGGGTTAGCGCTAGAATGCGCGTCATGAGCGAGATCATCTTCGTAGTAGAGGACGCGCCGGATGGTGGACTCTCGGCGCGCGCCGTCGGTGAATCGATTTTCACTCAGGCCGAGACGATGACGGAACTGCATGACCGCGTGCGGGATGCGGTGCGCTGCCATTTCGACGAAGGCGCAGCGCCGAAGCTGATCCGATTGCATTTTGTGCGGGATGAAGTGATCGCGGCGTGAAGGTTCCGCGCGACCTTTCGGGTGCCGAGCTTGCAAAGGCACTTTCCAGGGTCGGCTACGTTGTCACCCGTCAGTCGGGAAGCCACATCCGCCTGACCGCGCAATTTCCCTCGCAGCACCACGTCACGGTGCCTGCGCACGATCCCCTGAAGGTCGGCACGCTGTCGGGGATCCTCGGCGACATCGAAGGCCACCTCCGGATCACGCGCGCCGAACTGCTGAGGCGGCTGTTCGACTGAAGGCTCGGGACGCGCGCGCGGGATGCGTGGTCGGTGGTGGATCTCAGCCGAAAAACGCGCGCAGCTTTTCGGTAACCGCCGCGGGCGCTTCTTCGGCGAGGTAATGCCCGCTCGGCACCGAGCTCCCCGTCACCGCCTTCGCGCAGTACTTGCGCCAGATCGCGAGCGCGTCGTACCAGGCTTCGATCTTCGCCTTCGCGCCCCACAGCACCAGCATCGGACATTCAATCTTCGCGCCCGCCGCGCGGCTCGCGCGGTCGTGCTCGAGGTCGATCGTGGCGGCTGCGCGGTAGTCCTCGCACATGCCGCGGATCATTTCCGGGTCGTGGACATACTTCAGGTAATCCGCCAGGGCCTCGGGCGCGAAGAACCCGGGTGGCTTGGGCTCGCGCGCGGTGTGCGCGCGAAACCAGGCATCGGGCGCGGCGTTGATCACCTCTTCGGGAAAGGGATGCGGCTGGGCGAACCAGAACCAGTGGTAGTAGCCCATGGCGAAGGCCATGTCGGCGCGCTCGAAATGCTCGAGCGTCGGGATGATGTCCATGACGGCGAGCTTTTCGACCCGCGCCGGATGGTCGAGTGCGAGGCGGTGCGCGACGCGTGCGCCGCGATCGTGCGCGGCGAGGCGGAATTTCTGGTGGCCGAAGTGCGCCATCAACTCGACCATGTCGCGCGCCATCTCGCGCTTGGCATAGGGCGCGTGATCGACGGTCGCCGGTGGCTTGAGCGAGCCGCCATAGCCGCGCAGGTCCGGGCAGTAGACGGAATATTTCTTTGCGAGTGCCGGCGCTACCGCGTGCCACATGGCATGGGTTTGCGGGTTGCCGTGTAGCAAGAGGAGCGGCGGACCGGCGCCCGCGCGGCGCAGGCGAAGCAGCCCGTCGCCTACCTTCACCGTCTCGAGGGTAAATCCGTCGAAGAACATGCGCTGCGCCTCGCAATCAATCGGCTGCATTCTAGGCCGTAGAATGATTCGATGATCCCCAGCGAGGCGCAGACCCAGATACCAAACGGTAACGCGGCGCGCGCGTCGGACGGTTGAGGCCGGCGGCGATGCAGATCTGGGTCGACGCCGACGCCTGCCCGCTGGTGATCAAGGAGATTCTGTACCGCGCCGCGGAGCGGGTGCAGGTTTCGATGACGTTGGTGGCGAACAAGCCGTTGCATACGCCGCGCTCGAAGTTCCTGCGCTCGATACAGGTGGGGCGCGGGTTCGACGTCGCCGACAACGAGATCGCGCGGCGGATGGCGGCGGGGGACCTGGTGATCACGGCGGACATTCCGCTCGCGGCCGACGTCATCGAGCGCGGCGGGCATGCGCTCAATCCGCGCGGCGAGTTCTACTCGCCCGACAATATCCGCGAGCGGCTGGCGACGCGCGATTTTCTGGCGGAGCTGCGCGAGTCGGGGGTGCAGACCGGCGGGCCGGCGCCGCTCGACCAGACCGACCGCAAGCGCTTCGCCGATGCGCTCGATCGCTTCCTCGCGCGCCCGCGCTAGGTATTGGGCACGACGCACGACGGGGGCATAATCCGGTCATGGCCGAGCCCAACACGTTGAACACCCTGAATACCCGCCCCGGGGAGCGCGACTACACGATCAAGCAGAACCTCGTGATCGCCGAGACGCCCGAGCTGCGCGTCGTCGACCTGACGCTCGCGCCCGGCGAGTGCGTGCCCTGGCACCTGCATCCGGACAATGCCGATCTGTTCATCTGCCTGCGCGGGAGCTTCGAGATCCGCGAGATCAAGCCTGACCGAACGACCGTGATGCGCGCGCTCGACCGGCATAGCGTGCCCAAGCGCGTGCCGCACACCGCGGTGAACGTGTCGGACGCCGAGTGCGAGTTCCTCATCGTGCAGGGACCGGGGCGCTACGACTTCAAGCGCCTGCCGAAGCTCGACGCGGACCGACACTGAACCCAAGTCGAGACGCGCTCGGTCTGGCCGGATTCGTCGCGCTCTGCCTTGCAGTGGCGGCGGTGGGCGGCGCCGTCACCGCAACCAGCGTCGGCAGCTGGTACCCGACGCTCGCCAAGCCCGCGTTCAATCCGCCCGACTGGCTGTTCGCGCCGGTGTGGACGACGCTCTACCTGATGATCGCGTTTGCGGGCTGGCGCGTGTGGCGCCTGCGCGGCTGGACGGGACCGCGCGGGCTCGACCCTGCAATGCTCGCCTGGGCGCTGCAACTCGCGCTCAACCTGTGCTGGTCGTTCGTTTTCTTCGGCGCGCGCATGATCGGTGCGGCGCTCGTCGAGATCGCGGTGCTGTTCGTGGCGATCGTCGCGACGGGGTGGTTGTTCTGGCGCGTCGATCGTCTCGCTGCGTGGCTGCTGCTGCCCTACGCGGCGTGGGTCGGCTTTGCCGCTGTGCTGAACGCCGCCCTCTGGCGCTTGAACTAGGCTTCTACTTCGCCCTCGGCCGGCCCAAGCACCGGCCCGTCGGGCGGCTCTTCGCCCCGATAGGTGGTCTTTAGCGCGGTGTCTTCGGCGTTGTCCCAGGCTTGGGCGGCGCGGCGCTCGAAGCGCTCGCGGTTGCTGCGCTTCATCACCGCGTCGTAGGCCTGCCGGACGCTGAAGCCCCGTTTCTCTATCAGCGCGGCCGCTGCCATGCAGCCGGCCTCGATGTCTTCCTTGGGGGCGCTGCAGTCGAATAGCCAAAGCTTCATGCCTCGCTCCTGTGCGGTCTGTTGCGGGATGCCGGCTTGCGGCTTGACGACCCAAATATAGCGCGCATCGAGATTTTCGGCAGGCGGACGCTGTGAACCGCAGCGATCTGGCTCGAACCAGGCGAACCATGCGCGCGCGTGAAGAGCGCAGCCCGGTAAAATCACGCCTTCGGTCGCCGTACGGCGGCGTCCTTTCTCTCTGCGGAACGCCCATGAGCCTGTCTCCTCCCGCCCCCCGTCGCCACTTGCACACGCGCCGTATCGCCTGCGAGGGCTATCTGCGCGACGACGGCCTGTTCGACGTCGAGGCGCACATCGTCGATACCAAGACCTATCCGATCGAGGAGCCCTACCGCGGGCTGCGCGAGCCCGGCATGCACGTGCACGACATGCAGCTGCGCCTGACGCTCGACCGCGAGTTGACCGTGCGCGACATCGAAGTGACGACCAACGACGGGCCCTATCCGACCTGCTACACCGTGGCCGAGGCCTACAAGGCGCTCGTCGGCGCGAAGGTCGGCGGCGGCTGGCGGCGCGCGGTGAATGAGGCGGTCGGCGGCACCAAGGGCTGCACCCACCTGAAGGAGTTGCTCATGCCCGCGGCGACGGTCGCGTTCCAGACCCTCAGCAGCTGGCCGAAGGACGGCGAGGTCGCGAGCTGGGCGAAGCCGAGCATGACCACGCGCAAGCCGCACTTCATCGACGGCTGCAAGGCCTGGGCTTCCGACGGGCCGGTCGTGGAGCGGCTTTTCCCGCTGCATTACAAGCCGAAAGCGGCTTAGCCCACCGCGTCGTTTTTCAGTAACACGTCGACACGCCGTGACCCAAGACCTGGCGGGGCACCGCAAGGGCGTTCTGCTCATGGTCCTCGCTGGCCTGTGCTGGAGTACGGGCGGGATCTTCGTCCGTCACGTCGAGACCACCAACGGCTTCGAAATCGTTTTCTGGCGCTCGCTGTTCATGGTGGTCTTCCTGTTCGCGACGCTCGCCTGGTGGCACCGTGGAAAGGTATGGGCGCAGATCGCCGCGGTCGGGCGCGCCGGCGTTCTCGCCGGTGCACTCCTCGGGCTGACGTTCTTCTTCTTCATCCTTTCGCTGCTGCACAACACGGCGGCGAACACCTATGTGCTGATGAGTACCCAGCCGTTCTTCGCGGCGGTGTTCGGCTGGATCTTCCTGCGCGAGCGGGTGCCGCTGCGCACCTGGATTGCGATCGGCGTCGCGCTCGGCGGAATCGGGCTCATGTTCGCCGCGGGAATCGACCGCGGCCGGACGCCGGGCAACCTGCTCGCGCTCGGCGTGCCGACCGCGTTCGCGTTGAACGTCATCGTGCTGCGCCGCATGCACGCGCAGGTCGACATGGTGCCCGCGGTGATGATCGCCGGGCTGATCTCGCTCGTCGTCGCGCTGCCCTTCGCACTGCCCTTCGAGGCGCGGGTCGGCGACCTCGCGCTGCTCGCGCCGATGGGCATGCTGCAACTCGGGCTCGGTTGCCTGCTGATGACGCGCGCAACGCGCCATCTCTCGGCGGGCGAGGTTGGTTTGCTGGCGCTGATCGAGACGATCCTCGCGCCGCTCTGGGTCTGGCTCGGTGTCGGCGAGCGCCCGAGCGCGCTCGCGCTCGTCGGCGCGGTGATCGTGTTCGGCGCGCTGGTGGTGAACGAGTGGGTCGGGATGCGGCGGATGAAGCGCGAACGGGCGAGGGCGGTGGAAGCGCCGGTGCATTAAAAAGGTGTCAGGAACCTTTTCCCCACTAAAAAGGTGTCAGGAACCTTTTCCCGAGAAGTGGTCTGATTATTCCGTGGTCATCGGTGGGAAAAGGTTCCTGACACCTTTTTAGCCGACGCCGAGCAGCTCCACCTCGAAGATCAGTGTGGCGTTCGGCGGGATGGCGCCGCCGGCGCCGCGCGCGCCGTAGCCGAGCTCGGGCGGAATCGTTAGCACGCGGCTGCCGCCGACCTTCATGCCAGCGACGCCTTCGTCCCAGCCGCGGATGACGTTGCCGGCGCCGAGCGGAAAGGCGAAGGGTTCGTTGCGATCCTTGCTCGAATCGAATTTCTTGCCCTTCTCGCCGCCGTAGAACAGCCAGCCGGTGTAGTGCACGCTGACCTGCTGGCCCGCGCTCGCTTCGTCGCCGCTGCCGACGGTGATTTCTTCGATGATCAGACCGCTCGGCGTGGTGGTTTTGGACATTGCGTTCCCCCTGTCGTGGATGCGTGCAATGCTAACGCATATGACGCAACGTCTCGTTCTGGACACCAATATCTGGCTCGACTGGCTGGTGTTCGACAACGCCGAGATCGCGCCGCTGCGCGAAGCGCTCGACGCGGGCGGGATCGAGGTCTGCATGGACGCGGCCTGCGCAGCCGAGCTCGAACGCGCGCTCGGCTATCGCTTCGGCAAGATTGCGCTCGATGAAGCCGCGCAGGCCGCATGCCTCGCGCGCTGCCGTGGCGCGGCGCGCTTCGACTGGACGCAACGCGATGCGCGGCTGCGCCTGCCCGATTGCCGCGATCCGGACGATCAAAAGTTTCTCGAACTCGCGCTCGCCTGCGGCGCGACGCTTCTCGTCACGCGCGACCGCGCGCTGCTCGAGGTCGGGCGGCGGTGGAAAAAATCGCTGCCCTTCGCGGTCGTGACGCCGGCCGCCTGGGCGGCGCAGTCACAGCGGCCCTGAGGCCATCACGCCGCAGGCTTTTCGGCTTCGTCGTCTTTCATGAGCCACTTCTGGTAGCAATCCAGACCACAGAAGTAGGCCACGTAGTCGGCTGCTTCGGCCGAATGGGCGCCGTCTTTCGGCACCTGTTTCAGGCACTCCTCGCAGGAAATGAGGGGTGCTGCGCCGTCGTTCGGTGGGTTCGTCATGAGAACCTCCTGTGTGGCACGGGCTCGTCCGCCGGCTCAGTGTATCCCCGTGGCGGAAAAATTGCGGCACCATGTGCGGAGGATGAAAAAGTCCGCCCCGCCGCCGAAAAAGACCCCCGCCCCCGCGCGGCTCGACCGCCTGGTGGCGGAGGCGAACCGGGCGCGCGCGGCACGCGAACAGGGCTACCGCGCGCGCGCACTGAAGATCCTGCCGTGGGTCTGCGGGCGCTGCGCACGCACGTTCGATCACGCGCGGCTGCGCGAGCTGACGGTGCACCACGCCGATGGCAACCATGACAACAATCCGCCCGACGGTTCGAACTGGGAGCTGCTGTGCATCTACTGCCATGAGAACGAGCATGCGCGCGAGGTCGATGCGGCCGCGGGCGGCACCAACGAGGCCGCGGCGTCCGCGGGCGCGACGCACCGGCCGCTTTCTGCGCTGGGCGATCTGCTGAAAAAGAAACGCGGCTAAACTTCGCGCCTTTGCATTTCGACAGCCTGCGCAACGGCGCCGGCGACGAGGGGATATTGACCGCAATGAGTTCCAAACCGCTTCTTTTCCAGCCGATCGAGCTGCGCGGCGTGCGCGCGCGCAACCGCTGCGTGCTCTCGCCGATGTGCCAGTACTCGGCCCACGATGGGTTCGTGAACGACTGGCACTTCGTGCACCTGGGCAAGTTCGCGCAGGGCGGCGCAGGGATTGTGTTCACCGAGGCCGCCGCGGTCGAGTCGATCGGGCGTATTACGCATGGCGACGTCGGCATCTGGTCGGACGACCAGGTGCCGGGCCTGCGCCGCATCGCCGAATTCCTCAAGGCGAACGGTGCGGTGCCGGCGATCCAACTCGCGCATGCGGGGCGCAAGGCGAGCATGCAGCGGCCCTGGTACGGCAACGCCGCGCTCGATGCCACCGACCGCGCGCGCGGCGAGGACATCTGGCCGGTGGTCGCGCCTTCGAGCATCGCGCTCGACACGGGCTGGCTCACGCCGCATGCGCTGACGCGCGAGGACATCGGTGAACTGAAGGACCATTGGCGCGCCGCCGCCCAGCGCGCGCTGGCCGCGGGGTTCGAAGTGATCGAAATGCATTCGGCGCACGGCTACCTGAGCCACGAATTCCTTTCGCCGCTGTCCAACAAGCGTGACGACGAGTACGGTGGCAGCCTCGCCAACCGCATGCGCTTCACGCTCGAGACGGCCGAGACGATCCGCGCGGTGTGGCCCGAGGACCGCCCGATGTTCGTGCGCGTCTCGGCGGTCGATGGCATCGAGGGTGGCTGGTCGATCGAGGACACGGTCGCGCTGGCACGCGAGCTGAAGGCGCGCGGCGTCGACGTGATCGACTGCTCCTCGGGCGGACTCATGGGTTCGGCCACGGCGGCGCGCGTCAAGCGCGGACCGGGCTTCCAGGTGCCCTTCGCCGAGCAGGTGCGGCGCGACGCCGGTCTGAAGACGATGGCGGTCGGCCTCATCCTCGACGGGCCGCAGGCCGAGGCGATCCTGCAGGCCGGGCAGGCCGATCTGATCGCGATCGGGCGCGAGGCGCTCCACGATCCGAACTGGTTCCTGCACGCGGAGTCTGCGCTCGGCGTGACCGGGGAGTTCGAGTCTTGGCCGCAGCAATATGGTTGGTGGCTCACGCGGCGGGCGCAGGGGATGGCCAAAAAGATCTGATCCCGGAACGGAAAGGCCAAACGGGGTCAGACCCCTTTTTAGCGGGGTCAGACCCCTGTCCAAAATGGGGTCTGACCCCAAGGGCTTGACGGGGTCTGACCCCAATGGCTTGCTTGGCTTAAGGTATCTTTCGTTTTAGGAGGACGCGACGATGACAAAGTGGAATTTCGTACACGACGAGGGCGCGCAGGCTAACTGGAAGCCGGGACTGCGCGAGATCTTCGATTATCGGGACCTCGGCATCAAGGCGGGCACGGGAGGCGACTACGTCGCGCACCTGATCCGCAAGAACGGCAAGAAGGCGAAGGACGAGGTGCAGCAGTGGCACGTACACGACTGCGCGTTCCAGATGGTCTATGTGCTGAATGGCTGGGCGACCTTCGAATACGAGGGCGGCGGGGTGCGCACGATCCGCAAGGGCGACTGCATCCTGCAGCCGCCGAAGCTGAAGCATCGCGAGATCGAGTGCTCGGACGACCTCGAGATGCTCGAGGTGGTGTCGCCGGCGGAATTCCCCACGCATATCGTCGAGGGACCGAAATAGGGCGACAGCGCTGAGGCGACGATGAAGATACCCAGACGCTTCTTCCCGGTCGTATTCGCGTTCTTCCTCACGATCATGATGGTGTTCATCATCACGGGCGTGGGGACCGCGATCAATATCGGTATCCCGCCGGACTTTTTCGTGCGCTGGATGAAGGCCTGGATCGTTGCCTGGATGGTGGCTTTTCCCGTGGCAATCTTCGTCGCGCCGTTCGCGCGGCGCCTGGCCGAGCGGGTGCTTGATTAAACGGGGTCAAATGGGGTCAGACCCCTTTTGCTCTAGAACCTCGGGGTCAGACCCCTTTCCAAGATGGGGTCAGACCCCGCACGCGAACACGCGCGCGAGTCCGCCCGCGATGTCGTTCGCGTTGAGCGCCTTCCTTTACGACTTCTCGTACCCGCGCACCAGACTCGCCTGCGCGCTCGCGGCTTTCATCAGCATTGAGAAGTCCGATCCGGACAGGATGAGCTGCGCCCCCATGCCGATGAAGCGCTCGAAATACTCGGCGCTGTAGAGCCCGCCCATGCCGGGGAACTTGCCGTGCTTTTTGCAGGCGGCGATGACCTTGGCGTAGGCGTCGGTCACCTTCGGGTCGTTGAACTGGCCGGGGATGCCCATCTCCATGCACAGGTCGTTGGTGCCGATGAGCAGCGCATCGATCCCGGGCGTCGCCGCAATCGCGTCGGCGTTCGCCACGCCCTCGGGCGATTCGATCATCACCACGACCAGGGTCTCGTCATTTATTACGCGCGCGACCTCGCCCACCGGCATCGATGCAAAACCGATCTGCTGCAGCCCGCCGCCCATCGAGCGGTGGCCGAGCGGCGGAAAGCGGCAGTTGTCGGCGACGCGCTTGGCTGCCTCGGCGGTGTCGACATGCGGCATGACGATGCCCTGTGCGCCGTTATCGAGCATGCGCGTGGCGTGGTGGTGCTCGATGCCGGGCACGCGCACGATCGGCGTGATGCCCACCGCGAGCGAGGCGGCGGCGATCTGCGCCGCGGTGTCGAGGTTCATCGAACTGTGCTCGCAGTCGATGAACATCCAGTCGAAGCCGGCGGTCTTCAGGATCTGCGCGGTGTCGACAGTGCGCGCCTGGCGTAGGCCGAGGCCGATGGCGAGTTTGCCTTCGCGCAGCAGGCGCTTGGCGTGGTTCACGACGATGGTCATGGTTTGGTTTTCTCCGGGCTCTTCCAGTTCGAGGTGTCGATTTTCCAGGCCCCGTCTTCAATGACCACGGTAATCGCGCCGATAACGGCGCAGCTTACCGCAGCGCGTCTGGGTGCATGGTGCACGGTGCACGCATGGCGGGCGCCGTACAGCGGGTGTACGATCCCTAGCGTAAGTCCGGGATTTGCCCGGGTCGCGAGAATAAGATCAAGAAAGACGCCCGGCGCGGACTGTTTCCGCCCGCTGTTGCTGTGCTCGCCGTTGTGTTCGCGCTGTGTGTGTTGTCCACGCGCGCGGTCGCGGCCGAACTGGTGGGGCGCGTGGTCGCGGTCGCCGACGGCGACACGATCACCGTGCTCACCGCGGATCGGGTGCGTGAGCGCATCCGGCTCGCGGGAATCGATGCGCCGGAATCGCGCCAGGCCTTCGGCACGGCGGCGAAGCAACGTCTCTCGGCGCTCGTCTTCGGCACCGAGGTGCAGGTCGAGTTCGAGAAGCGCGACCGCTATGGGCGTATCGTCGGGCGCGTGCTGCGCGAGGGGCGCGACGCGAGTCTTGCGCTGATCGAATCGGGCCATGCCTGGCACTACCGACGCTACGCGGCCGAGCAATCGCCTGCTGATCGCGCAGCCTACGCACAGGCCGAAGGCACGGCGCGCGCAGACCGGCGCGGTCTGTGGGCCGAGGCGGCGCCGCTTGCGCCCTGGGAGTGGCGCGGCGAGCGCAGGCAACTTGCCGCCGAGCGCCGCGCACGTGAGGCTCGGTTATCATCGCCGCAGTAAGTGCGCCGCACCGGGAGATACGCGATGCCCATCAGCCACCTCGAGCACTTCCTCCTTCAAACCGACGACATCGACCGCACCTGCGACTGGTACGTCGAGGTGCTCGGCTTTCACGTCGGGCCGTCGCCCGACTTCAAGTTTCCGGTGAAGTGGCTCTACCTCGGCGAGCGCGACGTGATCCACGTCTGCGAGGGCGGCAAGGGTGTCTCGGACGCCCGCAAGCGCTACCTCGGGCAGCAGTCGGAAGACCTGCACGGCAGCGGCGTGATCGACCACGTGGCGTTTCGCTGCACCGGGCTCGATGACATGATCGCGCGCCTGAAGGCGGCCGGGGTCGAATTCAACGAGCGCCGGGTCGACAACGAGGCGCTCTATCAACTGTTCCTGTTCGATCCGAACGGGGTCAAGGTCGAGTTGAACTTCGCAGCCACGGAAGCCGAGGGGCGGCGCGCCGAAGTGACGGCGGCCGATCTAAGCGCGTGACGGATTGCCGATCGAGCCCCCGCCGGGGCAAACGAGCAGCAAACGTGCACTCTGCACTTCTGTCCCGAGTTGACGACGGTGCAAAGTGAGCAGATCGTCATGGGACGCGTACGCGTTGACTAGGAGAGTCATCATGCAGTGGAACGGATTTAGGCTGAAAACCCTGGTGGCGCTGACCATCGCGGCTGCCCTCGGGCTCGTTGCGGTGCCGGCCAGCGCGGACAAGCCGTCCTCGGCGGGCGGCGGCAAGGACAAGTCGGGCAAGTCGGACAAGGCGCACAAGTCGAACGACTCCAAGAAAAGCGGGAAACGCGACGATGACGATCGGCATGGTGATCGAGATCGGGATCGCGACCGGGACGGGCACTCCAAAAAGTACAGCAAGCATTTCCACAATCACGAGCACGACGTCGTGCGCAACTACTACGGCAAGGCGTATCACGAGGGCAAGCGCTGCCCGCCGGGGCTCGCCAAGAAGCACAACGGCTGCATGCCGCCGGGGCAGGCGAAGAAGTGGCGGTACGGCCATCCGCTACCGCGCGACGTCATCTTCTACGACCTGCCGCGGCAGCTCGTCATTGAGCTGCCGGCGCCGCCCGACGGCTACCGCTACGTGCGTGTGGCGGCCGACGTTCTTCTGATCGCGATCGGAACCGGGATGGTGATCGACGCAATTCAGGACCTCGGCAACCTCTAGCAACCCGCGTGGCCCGATCGCAGACCACGGTCGGGACGGTAGGGATGGTGGGCATGGTCGGCCTCGGCATCATGGGCTCGGCCATGAGCGCGAATCTCGTCAAAGCGGGCTTCGCAGTCGTCGGCTTCGACCTCGTCCCCGCGGCGCGCGCGCGGCTGCGGCGCGCCGGCGGCACGCCCGCACGCTCGGCAGCAGACGTCGCGCGAGGCTGCCCGATCGTGATCACCTCGCTACCCTCGGCCGCAGCGCTCGCCGATGTCGCCGACGCGATCGCCGCCGTGCGCGGACGCGGGCGCATCATCGTTGAGACGAGCACCCTGCCGCTCGCAGACAAGCACGCCGCGCGGCGCCGCCTCGCGCGCGCCGGGATGGTGCTGCTCGATTGCCCGCTTTCCGGCACCGGCGCGCAGGCGCGTACCAAGGATCTCGTGGTCTTCGCGAGCGGGCCGCGCGCCGCGGTCGCGCGCTGCCGCGGCGTGTTTGACGGCTTTGCCCGCGCCCAGCACTGGCTCGGCGCCTTTGGCGACGGCTCGAAGATGAAGTTCGTCGCCAACCTGCTGGTGGCGATTCACAACGTCTCCGCCGGCGAAGCCTTCACGCTCGCGCGCAAGGCCGGGCTCGATCCGGCGCTCGTCTATCGCGTGGTCGGCGACGGCGCGGGCGGCTCGCGCATGTTCAGCGTGCGCGGGCCGATGATGGTGAAAAACGACTACGCCGACGCGACGATGAAAATCGACGTCTGGCAAAAGGACATGAAGATCATCGCCGAGTTCGCCGCCGCGCTCGATTGCCCGACACCGCTGTTCGCGGCGAGCGCGCCGATCTACGCCGCGGCGATGGCCTCGGGCCACGCGCGCGACGATACCGCGGCGGTCTGCGCGGTGCTCGGCGCGATGGCTGGCATCAAGCCGCGCACGCCAAGCGCGCGAAAGAAATCGCGCAGGAAAACGACGCGGCGCGCCCGGCGTTAGCCGTCGGCGCCATCCACACCCTCCACCGCCTCCACCTTGCCGCTTCGCGTCGAGCGGATCACCGCCTCGAGCGCACAGATGTTGGCGATCATTTCCTGCTGCGGCACCGGGTAGGGCGCGCCGCCGCGCGCAGCCTCGGCGAAGGCCTCCAGATTGGCGAGCACCGAGGGTGCGGGCGGCAGATCGCGCCGCTCGGGTCGCGCGCCGCGCAGGCAGGTGATGAATTCCCAGCCTTCGGGCGCCTCGGGGTGGTTCTTGTCGCGTACCTCGATCCAGCCTTTGCTGCCATAGACCGCGAAGCGGCCGACGAAGGGCGTCGCGAGCATTGCGCTGATGAGCGCGTGACCGCCGCCGCGAAACGCGAGCAGCACCGCGAGCGTGTCGCCGTTGATGAGCGCGCTGCCGAGCTGACGCACGCTCGCGAAGGCGCTTTCGGCCGCGCCGAACACGCCGATCGAGAGGTCGAGCAGGTGGATCCCGGTCGCGGTGAGCGGACCCGCCGGCGCCTCCTGCGGCGAGAGGCGCCAATTCTGCGGGTCGATGGCGAGGAACTTGTCCTGGCTGAAATTCGCCTCGACCTGCAACGGCGTGCCGATCTCACCGGCGCGCAGCATGCGCATGAGTTCCAGGATCGGCGGCTCGAAGCGGCGCTCGTGGCCGACCGCGAGCGCGACGCGATTCGTGTTGCACGCGGCGACCGCCGCGAGCACGTCGGCACGCGAGAGCGCAAGCGGTTTCTCGCAGAACACGTGCTTGCCCGCCTTCGCTGCGGCGAGAATCTGCGCCTGGTGCAGCGAGTGCGGCGTGCAGAGCACCACCGCCTCGATCTGCGGGTCGGCGAGCGCGTCCTCGAGCCGCGGGTGCAGCGCGATGCCCTGTTCGCGGGCGAATTCGGCGCTCGCCGCGGTGTTCGGGTCCACGCCTGCCAGCACGCGCAGCGCCGCGTTCCCGCGCAGCAGTCCGACGATGATCCTGCCCCACCAACCCAAACCGACGACCGCGACCTTCAGCATGCACGCCCCATTTGATTTAGATCTAACGCATTCACGCGGCCGCGCTTTACGGATTCACGCCGCGGAGGGCATCATTAAGCCTGAACGATGAGGCGTCAACGGTCATTCGACCGGGTGCGGCGCCGCGGGGAGTACGCAGGCAGATGAACCCAGTCTTGCTGGACGCGTTGTGGAACGAGCACCGCTCGATCGCGGTCGTGTTGCACGCCATGCAGTACCTGGTGCGCGAGCAGAGCACGCGCGGTACCAAGATCAATCCCGCCGTGTTTCGGGCGATCCTCTACTACCTGGACGTCTTCCCCGAGCGCATGCACCACCCCAAAGAGGAGAACTATCTCTTCGCCGCGGTACGCCGCAAGACTTCCGAGGCAGATGCCATTCTTGACGAGCTGCGCCAGGAGCATGAGAGCGGCGCGGCCTCGATCCGCGAGCTCGAGCAGGACCTGCTGCGCTACGAGGAGGGCGGCGACAAGGAGTTCGCGCGCTTTGCGAGCGCGGTCGAGCAGTTCGTTGACGGCTATCGCCAGCACATTCGCAAGGAAGAAGAGGGCGTGATGCCCATCGCGCGCCGCGTGCTGAATGCGCAGGACTGGGCCGACATCAACGCCGCCTGGGCGCAGAACCACGATCCGCTCACCGGTGTCGAGTCGGAGAAGGAGTACGAGCAGGTGCTCGACCGGATCGTGAAGCTTGCGCCGCCGCCGATCGGGGTGGCGCGGTAATCCCATCGCAGGCCTCATTCGGTTTTACACGATCTCGTGCTTTTGCCGATCGTCGGTGCTTTTTCGACGGTCGGCAAAAGCACGAGACAAAAGCGGCGTCCGCATTCCTAGATGAGCTCGCGTAGTACGCGAGTGCCCATGTTTCGCGTGTATTTGTCGACTGCGGAAAATGCGCCCGCAATCGACAAAGACACGCGATCGTTAAAAACCGGCTGACCTCAGCGCGACTCAGCGCATGCTCCGCCAGCGCCTGATCCAACGGCTCGCCGGCCGTCTGCCGTTTTTCTACGGCTGGGTGATCCTCGCCTGCGTCTGCGCGGCCGGCTTCTCGCGCCAGGGCCCCGCGGTCGCGACGCTGTCGATCTTCGTCGAGCCGATGACCGCCGAGTTCGGCTGGTCGCGCACCGAGCTTTCCGCTGCGGTCTCGATTGGCGGCATCCTCGGCGCGCTGGTCGCGCCCTTTCTCGGCCCCTTCCTCGATCGCAACGGTGCGCGCGCGGTGCTGTGTTTCGCGGTGCTGTTCACGGGTATCCCGATCCTGTTCCTGTCATTTACGCAGTCGCTGCTCGTGTTCTACCTGCTGTACTGCACCGCGCGAATGAACTTTGCCGGGCCCTACGACCTTGGCATCTACGGCTCGATCGTGAACTGGTTCGTGCGCCGCCGGCCGTTCGTGACCTCGATTTCGACGCTGGCGCTGATGTCGGGCCTGGTGGCGATGCCGCTCATCGCCCATAGCGTGATGCAGGCGAGCGACTGGCGCACGGCCTGGCTGGCGGTGGGGACGACGGTTTTGGTCATCGGCTTCCTGCCGACCTGGCTGCTGCACGTACGTCGGCCGGAGGACATCGGCCAGCGGCCCGACGGCGAGCCGGTATCACGTGTAGCCGCATCGACGGCGGCCTCTAAAAGCACGCCGGGGCGCGAGTCCGAACCGGCCTACACGCGTCGCCAGGCGCTCGCGAGCCCGGCGTTCTGGTTGTTGTCGCTGTTCACCCTGCTGATCTATCCGGTGCAGTCCGGAATCAGCCTGCACCAGGCGCCGCTCCTCATCGAGCGCGGCCTCGACCCGACGGTGGCCGCGGCGGCAGTCAGCATCTTCGCGCTGTTCTCCGGCATCGCGGGATTCGGCTACGGCTTCTGGCCGCGGCGCATTCCGCTACGCATCGCGCTGGCCTCGGTCGGCCTGTGGTTCGGCACGAGCTGCGTGCTGATGTTCGGGGCGCACGATGCGCCGAGCGCCTATGCGGCGGCCGCGCTGTTCGGTGTCGGCGTCGGCGGCTTGATCACCACGCTGCCGATCGCCTGGGCCGACTATTTCGGCCGCAGCAGTTTCGGCGCGATTCGCGGTGTGGCGCTGACGGTGCAGGTGTTGGCGCAGGCGGTAGGGCCGGTGCTATCGGCCGTGCTGCGCGACGCGACCGGCGACTACGCGTACTCGCTGATCACCTTCGCCGCGCTTGGCTTCGCGGGGATCGCCGCCGCGTTGTTTGCGCGGCCGCCCAAGGCTGCGTCGCGCTAGGGTGACGCTCCGGGCTAGCGTCGGGCGCGATTGCGCGCCAACATGCACTGCGTGTTCGGGACGTAGAGCAGGTGCGCGATCTTGCGCACGTAGTGGTCCTCGTACTGATCGAGCCGGTGGTCGGCATAGACGACGCGCCACAGCTGCTCGACCAGGCGGATGCGGTCCTCGAGTGAAAATTCGCGCTTGATGACGGCGACCGGCGCGTAGAAGCTGGTGAGCTGCTGTGCTCGTGCGCGGCCCTCTTCGAGCAGCGCAGCGCTCTCGTGCTGGTCCAGGCCGAACAGATCGACGAGCGCGCGCTCTGCCGCGGCGTCCTCGTCATCGCCTTCGGCATAGTCCGCGCGGCGTGCTTCGTGCAGCAGTACGGCTACTGCGACCAG
>JAQBBQ010000062.1:0-7589 GCA_032125995.1 Betaproteobacteria bacterium
CGCGCATGGCGGTCACGCGACGGGGGCGTGAGGCGCGCACGCGCTACCGGGTCGTCGAGCGACTGACGCGGGCAGCGCTCCTCGAATGCCGGCTCGAAACCGGCCGCACGCACCAGATTCGCGTCCACCTCCAGCATCTCGGACACCCGCTCGTGGGTGACCCAGTCTATCGGCGTGGGGCGACGGCGCGGGTCGCGTTCGCGCGCCAGGCCTTGCACGCTCGCGAGCTGTCGCTCGTCCACCCGCGCAGCGGGAAAGCGATGACCTGGCGTGCGCCTGTGCCGCGCGACATCAAGCGGCTGCTCGCATCGCTGCGCAGCGCGTCATGATCCGACCGATCATCCCCGACTGGCCGGTCCCGGCGCGCGTGCGGGCGCTTGTGACCACACGCGAGGGCGGCGTGAGCAGTGGGGCCTATGCCAGCCTGAACCTCGGACTGCGCTGTGGCGACGACGCCGAGGCTGTGGTCGAAAATCGCGCGCGGCTCGGCGCACTGTTGCCCGCGGCGCCGGTCTGGCTGCGCCAGGTCCACGGCAGCGTGGTGGTCGATGCGGCTTCGCCAGGCGCCGAGGCGGGCGCGCCCGAAGCCGATGCCAGCATCACCACACGGCCTGACACGGTGTGTGCCGTGCTCGTCGCCGACTGCATGCCGATTTTTCTCGCCGCCAGCGACGGCAGTGCCGTCGGCGTGGCGCATGCGGGCTGGCGCGGCCTCGCGGGCGGCGTGATCGAAGCGACGGTCGCGGCATTTGCGCGCGCGCCGACCCGTCTCGTCGCCTGGCTTGGCCCGACGATCGGACCGCGCAGCTACGAAGTTGGCGATGAAGTGCGCGCCGCGTTCATCGCGCACGATGCCGCGGCGGCGAGCGCCTTTACGCCGACGCGGGCGGGGCATTGGCTCGCCGATCTGTACGCCCTGGCGCACCAGCGGCTTGCCCGTGCCGGGGTCACCCAGGTTGGTGGCGGGGCCTTTTGTACGTTTTCTGAGCCAGCGCGCTTTTTCTCCTACCGGCGCGACGGCCGAACGGGTCGCATGGCCGCCCTTGCGTGGCTTGAGTGACAGGTTCAAAAGCACCGCACAAAATCGCGTATTAACAATGCCTTGAGAGGTTAGTGGGGTGCCTTGGCAGGGCCCATTGACGCGACCTCTTTGTGCGGCGCAAAATGCGCAGCATTTGCAGGTGATCTTACTGACTCAGAAGCGTTTTTACGGTTCGCGTTGCGGTGCAGCGCGTGGCGTGTTTGACGCGTCGGGTCGACGAATTCCATGGCTGGGATGACCGAGCAGACGACAGGGTCCAACGCGCCCGAAGCGATGCTGGCCGCAATTGCGCAGGCCGGGAATGAGATCACGCGGGGTTGGATGCAGCTTCTGTCCGGTCCCGACGGACGCGCTGACGGGCCCACGGGTGCGTGGCTCGAGGAGATTGCGCGCAGCGCACCGGAAATGAACGCCGAGTATCTCGGCCAGCAAGCTGCGCTGTGGTCGTCGTTGCTGTCGGGCGCGGGCGGTGTCCCGCCCGCCAAACCAGAGCCTGGCGATCGGCGCTTCGGGTCATTGGAGTGGCGCGACAACCCGTATTTCAGCTACCTCAAACAGTCCTACCTGCTCGCGACGCAGTACCTGACGCGACTCGTCGACCAGGTGCAGGCCGACGATGCCGCGAAAGCGCGGCTGCGGTTCGCGACGAAGCAGTGGTTGGATGCAGTGTGTCCGGCGAATTTCATGGCCACCAATCCGGACGCGCTGCGCAAGGCGCTCGACAGCGGCGGCGAGAGTCTCGCGCGCGGCCTGGCGAATCTGATCGGCGACGCGCGCAAAGGGCGCATTAGCCAGACCGATGAATCGGTGTTCGAGGTCGGGCGCAACCTGGCAACCACGCCGGGGCAGGTGGTGTACGAAAACGCGCTGATCCAACTCATTCAGTACACGCCGTCGACCGTGAACGTCGCAAAACGGCCGCTGGTCATGGTCCCGCCCTGCATCAACAAGTACTACATCCTCGACCTGCAGGCCGAAAATTCGTTCGTGCGCTACGCGGTCGACGCCGGCCACACGGTCTTCATGCTGTCGTGGCGCAACGTGGGGCCCGAGCTCGGCCACCTCAGCTGGGACGATTACCTCGAGGACGGCGTGTTCACGGCACTACGCGTGGCGCGCACGATCGCGCGCGCCGACCGCGTGAACGCGCTCGGTTTCTGTGTCGGCGGTACGCTGCTTGGCGCAGCGCTCGCGGTACTGGCTGAAAAAGGCGAAGACCTCGTCGCGAGTGCGACCTGGCTGACGACGATGCTCGATTTTTCCGAGCCTGGGCAGCTCGGGCTGTTCATTGATCCGGCCAGTGTCGCGACCCGCGAAGCCGCGATCGGGCGCGGCGGCGTTCTGCCGGGCGCCGAACTCGCATTCGTGTTTTCCAGTCTGCGTGCCAACGACCTCGTCTGGCCTTACGTGGTGAACAACTACCTGCTTGGCGGTGAGCCGGCGGCGTTCGATCTGCTGTACTGGAATGCGGACAGTACCAATCTGCCGGGGCCGATGTACTGCAGCTACGTGCGCGATACCTACCTCGAGAACCGCCTGTGCGAGCCCGGTGCGGTCATCAACTGCGGCGTCCCGGTCGACCTGGGCAAGGCGACAGCGCCGAGTTTCATTCTCGCGACCAAGGAAGACCACATCGTGCCTTGGCGCGCCGCCTACCGCTCGGTCCACCTGCTCGGCGGGGAAAAGACCTTCGTGCTTGGTGCCAGCGGTCACGTCGCGGGCGTCGTCAATCCGGCCAACAAGAACCGACGCAGCTACTGGGTGGGCGCAGCGCGCAAGGACTTTCCGGCGTCGGCGGAGGCGTGGCTCGAGCAGGCCGATTCCCGGTCCGGCAGCTGGTGGTCGGCGTGGGCCGAGTGGCTTGCCGCGTACCGCGGCGGCGAACGGCGCGCCCCGAAGCGCCCGGGGAACGCGAAATACAAAGCGATTGAGCCAGCGCCCGGTCGCTACGTGAAGGAACGGGCGCCCGCAGCGCTCAATACCAGAGAAGGAGTTTGATGATGGAAGATATTCTTATCGTCGGGGCCGGACGCACGGCCATCGGGAAATTTGCCGGCACGCTCGCCAAGACGCCCGCCTCCGAGCTCGGTGCGCACGTCATCCGCAAGGTCCTCGAACGCGCGGGCATCGCCCCCGAGCAGGTCTCGGAGGTCATCCTGGGGCAGGTGCTCGCGGCGGGGACCGGACAGAACCCGGCGCGCCAGGCCGCGATTCGTGCCGGCCTGCCTGACATGGTGCCGGCGATGACCATCAACAAGGTGTGCGGCTCCGGCCTGAAGGCCGCGATGCTTGGCGCACAGTCGATCGCCAACGGCGACGCGGACATCGTCGTTGCGGGCGGCCAGGAATCGATGAGCCTATCGCCGCACGCCCTCATGGGTTCGCGCGACGGCTTCCGCATGGGCGACGCGAAGATGATCGACACCATGATCATCGACGGGCTGTGGGACGTCTACAACCAGTACCACATGGGCGTCACGGCAGAAAATGTAGCCAAGGAATATGCGGTGACGCGCGAAGAGCAGGATGCGTTCGCGGTTGCGAGCCAAGTGAAAACTGAAGCTGCGCAGAAGGCGGGCAGGTTCAAGGACGAGATCATTGCCTTCGAGATCGCATCGCGCAAAGGCACTGTGCGCTTCGCCGACGACGAATATCCGCGTCACGGCGCGACGCTCGAGGCGATGCAGGCCTTGCGACCCGCCTTCGACAAGAACGGCACGGTCACCGCCGGCAACGCCTCGGGCATCAACGATGGGGCCGCCGTCGTCGTCCTCGCCTCGGCGCGCAAAGCGAAGGAACTCGGTCTGCAGCCAATCGCGCGCATCAAGGCCTTCGCGTCAGCGGGCGTCGATCCGAAGTACATGGGCATGGGTCCGGTGCCGGCCTCGAAGCGCTGCCTATCGCGCGCCGGCTGGACGCCGCAGGATCTCGATCTAATGGAAATCAACGAAGCGTTCGCCGCGCAGGCGATCGCAGTCAATCGCCAGATGGGCTGGGACACGTCGAAAGTGAAT
Organism: Betaproteobacteria bacterium; assembly: GCA_032125995.1. GTDB lineage: Bacteria > Pseudomonadota > Gammaproteobacteria > Burkholderiales > SG8-39 > SG8-39. The sequence goes on from JAQBBQ010000062.1 coordinate 4,057, forward strand.
GTAAACGGCGGGGCGATCGCGCTCGGGCACCCGATCGGCGCTTCGGGCTGCCGGATTCTGGTCACCTTGTTGCACGAAATGGCCAAGCGCGACGCCAAGAAGGGACTCGCGTCGCTGTGCATCGGTGGCGGCATGGGCGTTGCATTGGCCGTTGAACGATGAACGCGCGCGACAACTCGATTGACCGTCGGCGCTCGCCGTTCCGAGGGCGGGCCGGTGCACTGTGGAAGATGATGCTGGGAGAACGAACATGACAGCGCGGGTCGCACTGGTCACGGGCGGCATGGGCGGAATCGGCACGGCAATCTGCCGCCGGCTGGCGAGCGCCAACGGCAATGCGGTGGTCGCAAACTGCCTGCCGGGCTACGCGCACAAAGACGCCTGGCTCGAGCAGATGCGCGCCGAGGGTTTCGACAACGTGCATGCCGCGGAAGGCGACGTGGCGGATTTCGAGTCCAGCGGCGAGATGGTCGGCCGGATCGACTCCGAAATCGGGCGCGTTGACATACTGATCAACAACGCGGGCATCGTGCGCGACAACACCTTGCACAAGATGTCGCCGATGGATTGGACGGCGGTCATCAACACCAACCTCAATTCGGCCTTCAACGTCACCAAGCACGTGCTCGACAGCATGTGCGAGCGCGGATGGGGTCGCATCGTCAATCTGTCCTCAGTCAACGGGCAGCGCGGCCAGTTCGGCCAGACCAACTATTCAGCGGCCAAGGCGGGCATACACGGCTTTGCCAAGGCGCTTGCGCAGGAAGTGGTGAAAAAGGGCGTCACGGTGAATTCCGTTTCGCCCGGCTATGTCGCGACTGATCTGGTGCGCTCGATCCGCAAGGACGTGCTCGAGCGTATCGTTGCGGGTATTCCCATGGGACGTCTTGCCGATCCCGCTGAGATCGCGGGGCTGATCGCGTATCTGACGTCGGAGGAAGCCGGGTATATTACGGGCGCGAACATCGCGATCAACGGCGGGATGTACATGTCCTAGCAGTGGTTGTGCTGCACGCGGGGACGAGGGAGGAGAGATGTCAGAGAAGCGATTGGCGGTGGTGACCGGCGGCATGGGCGGTCTGGGCGAGTCGATCACGACCAAGATGGCCGATGCGGGCTATCGGGTCGTGGTGACCTATTCGCCGTCGAACACCAAATGGAAATCCTGGCTCGAGAACATGAAACAGCAGGGATACAGCTTTTCCGCCTACCCGATCGACGTTGCCGATTTTGACGACAGCGAGACGAAGTGTGCTCAGATCGTGAAGGAATGCGGCGCGATCGACATTTTGGTCAACAACGCAGGCATCACGCGCGACATGACCTTCAAGAAGATGTCCAAGGCCGACTGGGATGCAGTGATGCACACCAACCTTGATTCGTGCTTCAACATGACCAAGCAGGTGATGGATGGCATGAGCGAGCGTGGCTGGGGGCGTGTGATCAACGTGTCCTCGGTGAACGGTCAGAAAGGTGCGTTCGGGCAGACCAATTATTCAGCGGCCAAGGCCGGCATCCACGGCTTCACCAAGGCGCTGGCGCTCGAAGTGGCGCGTAAGAACGTCACCATCAACACGATTTCGCCGGGCTACATCGGCACCCAGATGGTCACCGCGATTCCGAAGGACATTCTGGATTCAAAAATCCTGCCGCAGATCCCGGTCGGTCGGCTGGGCAAGCCCGACGAAGTGGCAGGGTTGATCATTTATCTGTGCTCGGAAGAGGCGGCCTTCGTCACGGGCGCGAATATTTCGATCAACGGTGGTCAGCACATGTACTGAGGCGCGTCCGCCCAGGCATACCCCTACGAGGTCCTCCTATGGAGCAACAGATCAGGCTGATCAAGAAGTACCCCAACCGGCGTCTGTACGACACCAAGACGTCCAGCTACATCACGCTGGCTGATGTCAAGCAGATGGTGCTCAAGCACGAGAACTTTCAGGTCGTCGACGCCAAGACGACCGACGATCTGACGCGCCAGATCTTGCTGCAGATCATTCTCGACGAAGAATCGGGCGGCATGCCCATGTTCTCCGCCGATCTGCTCTCGCAGATGATTCGGTCCTACGGTAACGCCATGCAGGGCTTCATGGGCAGCTACCTGGAAAAGAACCTGAAGGCGTTTCAGGACATGCACACCGCGATGCAGGAGCAGTCGCAACGCCTCTACGGTGACAACTCGGGTGCCTCGCAGGATCTCTGGGCGCAGTTCATGAACTTGCAGGGCCCGGCGATGCAGAGTCTGATGCAGGCCTATATGGAACAGAGCCAGAAGTCATTCGGGCAGTTCCAGGAGCAGATGCAGAGCCAGGCGCGCAACATGTTTGCCGGATTCACGATGCCCGGGATGCCGGGCGCAGCGCCCGACAAGGGCGAACCCGACAAGAACGAGTAGTGACTGCGAAGACCGCCCGTCGTCCCGCGCCGGGGACGCCCGGCCGCGTGTCCGGTGCGCGGCGCCCTGCGCGCCGCGCAGTGCCTACGATTGGCTTCGTATCACTGGGTTGCCCGAAGGCGCTGGTCGATTCGGAGCGCGTCCTGACGCAACTGCGCGCCGAGGGCTATGCGACCTCGCCGACCTACGAAGGCGCCGACCTCGTCATCGTCAACACCTGCGGGTTCATCGATGCGGCAAAGGCCGAATCCCTAAGCACGATCGGCGAGGCGATCGAGAAGAACGGCAAGGTCATCGTCACGGGGTGCCTCGGCGCGCAGGCCGGGACTGTGCAGGCCGCGCATCCGAAGGTGCTCGCCGTCACGGGGCCGCACGACACCGCAGCGGTGATGCGGGCGGTGCACGCGCAGCTCGAAAAGCCGCACGATCCGTACAGCGACCTCGTGCCGCCGCAGGGCATCAAGCTCACACCGCGGCACAGCGCGTACCTGAAGATTTCCGAAGGCTGCAACCATCGCTGCACCTTTTGCATCATTCCATCGATGCGCGGCGATCTCGTCTCGCGCCCGATCGGCGAGGTGCTGGCGGAAGCCGAGACCCTGCTTGCTGCGGGCGTCCGCGAATTGGTCGTCATTGCGCAGGACACGAGCGCCTACGGCGTGGACGTGCGCTATCGCACCGGTTTCTGGGGCGGTCGTCCGCTCAAAACGCGCCTGACCGAGCTGGCACAGGCACTTGGAACACTCGGCGTCTGGGTCCGTCTGCATTACGTCTATCCCTACCCGCATGTCGACGCGGTGATCCCGTTGATGCGCGAAGGAAAGTTGCTGCCGTACCTCGACGTACCGTTCCAGCACGCAAGCCCGCGTATCCTCAAGCTGATGAAGCGTCCCGCGAGTGGCGAGCGCAACCTGGAGCGGATCCGTGCCTGGCGCGCGATCTGCCCGGACCTCACGATACGCAGCACGTTCATCGTCGGATTTCCGGGTGAAACGGAATCCGAATTCGTGGCGTTGCTCGCGTTCCTCGAGGAAGCGGAACTCGACCGGGTCGGCTGCTTCACCTACTCGCCAGTGAAGGGCGCCGTGGCGAATGCGCTGCCGGACCCGGTGTCCCCCGTGATCGCGGAAGAGCGGCG
>JAQBBQ010000063.1:0-11256 GCA_032125995.1 Betaproteobacteria bacterium
CGTGCGCGCCTGCGTCAAGGCTAAGCGCGGCCGATGAGCGACGCCGACGACCTTGCGACCGCGCTTGCCGAGCTCGCGGCCGAATACCGAACCAACCTTACCCCGCGCCTCGACGCGCTCGAGGCGCTGACCGCCGAGCTCGCCGCGGGGCAAGGGGACGCGGGGCGCATTCAAAACCTGCACCGCGAGCTGCACACGATCGCCGGCTCGGCCAAGACCTTCGGCCTGCCTGCGGTGACCGACGCGGCGCGCGCGGGAGAGTACTTCCTCGATCCCTTCTGCGACGCGGGCAAGGCGCTCGGTGCGGCCGAGTGGTCCGCGCTGAAGACGCTGCTCGAGGCGCTGCGGCAGGCGGCGGGCTAGGTCTTTACGAACGCACCGCCCATCAGTTCCTGGGCGAGATACTTCTGGCGGTAGTCCTCGAACGATAGGTCGTCGGCGGCCTCGATCGCGCGCTGCTCGGCATGCGATTGCTCGGCGATGCGCGCAAACTGCGCGGCCACCGCGGCATCGAGCGGCTGCGCAAGCAGCGTCGCATGGTGCCTTCGCGACTGGGCGAGACCCAGATCGGAGTAAGACTTTCCCGCGAAGGCTTCGAGTTCGGCGAGCACGCGCGCCGAGGGCGTGCGTGCGGGTTCGGCGAGCATCGCCTGCGCCTCGCTGAGCGCGTCTCGATAGTCACCGCCCGCGTGCGCGGCATCGAGCGCGGCGGCAATCGGCGCGCAACCGGCGAGCACCTCGCTGCCCCAGTCGACAAGGCGCACTTCGTCGCCGCCACGCATGAGGCGCACATCGGGCGCGCGCCCACGTTCGGCCGCGGTGTGTTGATTGTGCGCGAGCTCGGCAGACTCGGCGGGCGAATCGGGCGGGCTTTCGGCAAGCAGACAATAGAGCAGGAAGATTTCGAGCAGGCGCATGGTTTCGGCGCGAATGCCGATCGGACTGGTCGGATCGAGGTCGACCAGGCGCGCCTCGACGTAGGCCACGCCGCGCGCACCGAGTGCGTGCAGCGGGCGCTCGCCGGGCTCGATCGGCTGCTTGGGACGGATCGTGCCGTAGAACTCGTTCTCGATCTGCAGCAGCGCGCTGCTTAGCTGGCGATATTCGTCGCCAACCTTGACGCCGATCTTCTCGTAGGGCGGGTAGGGCTGCGTCAGCGCGCCGTGCAGCGACTGTGCGTAGCTCTTCAGGTTGTTGTAGCTCACTGCGAGCTTCGACTGAGCGGCGCTCTGGTAGCCGAGCGGTCCCATGCGCAGCGTCGTGCCATAGGGCAGGTAGAGCGTGCCGTTGGCGAGCGTGTGCAGCGCATGCTTGCGCCCGGCGACGAAGCTCGTGCACACCGCGGGCGAAGCGCCGATGAGAACGAGCGGCAGCCAGGCGTGACGCCGGAAGTTTCGAATCAGCGCGAAGTAGGCGTCGTTGCGATGCGCATCGGGTGAGCCGCCGCGTGCCTCGGCTTTCTGCAGTGCGGGCCAGGCCGCCTCGGGCATCGAGAAGTTGTAATGGATGCCCGAGATGGTCTGCATCCGGCGGCCGTAGCGGTACGACAGGCCGCGTCGGTAGACCGTCTTCGCGGTGCCGACGTTGGATTTGCCATAGCGCCCGAGCGGAATGTCCTTCTCGGCCGGCAGGCGGCAGGGCATGCTCGCGCACCACAGAAGTTCGTCGCCAATCGCGCGCGCAACGAACTGATGGATCTGCGTCAGCTCGTTTAGGCAGGCATCGACGTCGGTATGCACGCCGGTGATCAGTTCGAGCTGCGCTTCGCTGAAATCGGTCGTGATGTGCGGATGCGTGAGTGCCGAGCCGAGTGCGGCGGGGTGCGGCGTGACCGCGAGCCGGCCGTCGGCTTGCACGCGCAGGCTTTCTTTTTCGAGTCCGCGCTGGATGCCGCGCAGGATCTCCGGCGTTAGCGCGCCGAGGCGTTGTTCGAAGGACACGCGGTTTCGCCTAACTTGGGTCGGCCCGAAGGGTAGCAGAATGACGCCGCGCGCTGCCCATGGCGTCGGCCAGACGCGCCCGGTTGATGGTGAGGTGATCTAGGACTGAGACCTTTCGCTTGCCGTTTACGTAACTTTACGCAACGCTCACGGCCGGCTTACAGCCTCGGTGGATACTGCTCCTCACCGGCGCGGCGAACGCGCCGCACCCTCGCGCAGCGACCACCATAGATAAGGAGACGACCATGAAAGCACTCAGTCCTGTCCTCGGCGCATGCCTGCTCGCAAGCAGCCTCGCGCTCGGCGTTCCCACCACGGCCTCGGCCGACGACATGCGGCGCGTATCCAGCGCCGGCGACTGGCGCGGCGGCGACATGCACGGTGGCGACAGGCAACGTGGCGGCCGGCATGGCGATGTGATGCGCATGCTGCGCGGGCTCGACCTGACCGAAGTCCAGCGCGACAAGATCTTCGAGATCCGTCATGCGCAGAAACCGGCCATGCGCACGCAAATGAAAGCGGTGCAGGCGGCACGCAAGGACCTGCGCGAACTGGCGCTGGCGCCGAACTACGACGCCACGAAGGCGCAGGCGTCGGCCGACGCCTTCGCCAAGGCGATGTCGCGGATGGCGCTGATGCGCATCGACGCGACGCGCATGGTGCTGGTCGTGCTGACCCCCGAGCAGCGCAAGCAGCTCGACGAGCGGCGCGCGCAGCGCAAGGCGCACGGCCACGCGCGGGGCTGAGTCCCGCGCGTCCCATCGCCTTCGCCTAGAATCGCCGGCGTGCACGGTTGTGCACGCCGGTTTTTTTGGGAGAAGGGTCATGAGAATTCGCAACGCCAGGGCCAGCGCATGAAGGCGATCGTCTCGCCGCGCGCGCTGCCGACGTCCGACCCGGGCTGCTTCGTCGACGCCGAATTGCCCGATCCGGGGCCGCCCGCGGGACACGATCTCCTGGTGCGGGTCGAGGCGGTGTCGGTCAATCCGGTCGACACCAAGGTGCGCATGCAGCGCTACGGCGGCGCGACCGGCCGCGGCAGCGAGGCGATTCTCGGTTGGGACGCGGCCGGGACGGTCGACGCGATCGGTCCCGAGGTGTCGCTGTTTCGCCCGGGGGACCGGGTGTATTACGCCGGTGCGATCGGTCGCCCCGGGAGCAATGCCCAATTGCACCTCGTCGATGAGCGCATCGTCGGTGCGAAGCCCGCCACGCTCGAGTGGGCGGATGCGGCCGCGGTGCCGCTCACCGCGATCACGGCCTACGAGGCGATCGTCGATCGGCTCGGCGTCGATCCCGCGGGCGTGGACCGCGGCAAGACGCTGCTTGTCGTCGCCGGCGCGGGCGGGGTTGGGTCGATGGCGATCCAGATCGGGCGCCTGCTCGGCCTCGACGTCATCGCCACCGCGTCACGCCAGCAAAGCATCGATTGGTGCCGCACGCTCGGCGCCACGGCGGTGATCGATCATCGCGCCCCGCTTACCGAGGGCCTCAAGGGCGTGGGTCGCAAGGACGTCGACTGCGTTCTGCTCTGCGCGGATACCGACCGTTACTGGGGACAGCTTGGCGAGGTGATCGCGCCGCAAGGCGCAATCTGCTCGATCGTCGCCAACCAGGCGCCGGTCGATCTCAAGTCGATCATGCGCAAATGCGCGCGGTTTTCCTGGGAGGCGATGTTTGCGCGTTCGGCCTTCGGCACGCCGGACATGATCGAGCAGCACCGTCTGCTCGGGCGTGTTGCAGCCTGGATCGACGCCGGTCAGCTGCGCGGCACGGCAACCGAGCGTCACTCGCCGATCAACGCCGAAAATCTGCGCGCGGCGCACGCACGCGTCGAGACCGGGCGCATGATCGGTAAGATCGTTCTTTCGGGCTGGAACTGAGGGTCGACATGCGTCTCGTCATTGCGCAGATGAAACACGAAACCAACACCTTCTCGCCGGTGCCGACGGATTTGCGCCGCTTCGCGCGCGCTCAGGCGACGCCGCTCGAGGGCGAGGCGATCCGCGCCGCGTTCAAGGGCACCGGCACGGCGATCGGCGCGTTCATCGACCTCGCCGAAAAGTCGGGCGCGCAGGTCGTGCTGCCGGTCGCGGGCGATGCCTCGCCGAGCGGTCCGGTCGAAACCAAGGCCTACGAATGGATGGTCAGCCGAATCCTGGATGCGGTCGCACAGGGCTGCGACGCGGTGCTGCTCGATCTGCACGGCGCGATGGTGACCGAGGCGCACGACGACGGCGAAGGCGAGCTCCTGCGCCGCATCCGCGCCCTGGCGCCGAAGCTGCCGGTGGGCGTCGCGCTCGACATGCATACCAACCTTTTTCCCGCGATGGTCGAGAACGCGACCGTGCTCGCCGGCTATCAGACCTACCCGCATGTCGACATGTACGACACAGGGCTGCGCGCCGGGCGTCCCGTCCTCGCGCTACTCGAGGGAAAATCGAAGCCGGTGATGGTCTGCGGCCATCGCCCGATGCTGCCGCACGTCATGCGCCAGTCGAGCCTGGACGGACCGAACTTCGCGCTACAGAACCGCGCTAAAGACATGGAAAAGCAGGGCGCGCTGGCGGCCACCTTTTTCGTCGGCTTCCCGCACGCCGACATTCCCTACGCGGGCTCGTCCGCGGTGGTGGTTACCGACGGCGATGCGGCAAAGGCGCAGCAGCTCTGCAACGAGCTGCTCGACCAGGCGTGGAAAGATCGTGCGAAATTCGTCTACGAAATCGAGCCGCTCGAAGCGTCTCTTGCGCGCGCGCAGCAAATGCAGGGCGGGCCGATCGTGCTGCTCGATCATTACGACAACTGCGCGTCGGGCGGCACGATGGACACGATGACCGTGCTCGGCGGAATCCTCGATGCGGGGCTGTCCAATGTCGCGGCGTTCGCGGTCTTCGACCCGGGCGCGGCCGAGAAAATGAAAACCGCGGGCGTCGGGGCGAATGTCACGCTCGCGCTCGGCGGCAAGATGGACATGCCCTCGCTCGGCCTGAAAGCTGTGCCGCGCCAGGTCAGCGGCAAGGTGAAGATCCTCGTCGACGGGCTGTACCAGAACGAAGGCCCGATGGCCAAGGGGGCGAAGGGCGACATGGGCCTGGCGGCGGTGCTCGATACCGGCAAGGTCGAGATCGCGGTCATCTCACGCCACACCGAGCCCTACGACATCGCGCCGTTTCGCGTCCTCGGCATCGACCCGGCGAAGAAGCGCTACCTGATGCTGAAGAGCCGCGTGCACTGGCGCGCAGGGCTCGGGCCGCTCGCCAAGGCGACGGTCGAATGCGCGGGCGTTGGCGTGTGTACGTCGGATTATTCGCAGCTCAATTTTCGGCGCGTGCGGCGGCCGATCTATCCTCTCGATCCGAACGCGCAGGCCTAGCCCGTCAGGCGTCAGCCGGGCGGTGCGGCGAGCGGCGCGGCACGTACCGCCGCGTCGAGACGGCGAGGAAGATTTCGCGCAGGAACAGTAGCAGGCAGCCAATCAGCGCGAGCATCGCCAGCACGAACAGGCCGCCGACGAGGCGGGCGAGATTGACCGCGACGAAGGCGCCGAGGAAGGCGACCGCGATTAGCAGGCAGATGAACAGGCCTGCGAGCACGGCGAACACGATCGCGTAGTAGGCGACGCGGATGCGCTGCGCGATCACCGCGAGCTCGGTGCGCGCGGTGCCGCCGTCGTCTTCGGCAAGATCGACCATCTCGCGCTCGAGGGCGCGGCGCCGGTCGGTCGCGCGGCCGAGCCGGATGCTGAGCGCGGCGATGATCGTGCCGACGGCGGTGAGCATGAACACCGGGGCCACCGCGAGCTGGATGACGTGGGTGATGTCTGCAACGGCGGGCGCGGCCATCGCTGCAGTCTAGCCCGAACGACGCCGCCGCGCGCCTGCGGCGCACCACCGGGACGGCAAACCGGAACATAATTGAGCGCGCATCCGGAGCGCGGGTGCGGACCGACGGAGATTTGCGTGACGTCGAACTGGAATTTTGCGCGGCGCCGCTTCGTAATCGGGGCCACCGCGGGCGGCGTGCTCGGCGCGCTGCCGGTGGAGGCGCTGTTCGCGCTCACCACCGTCACGCGGCGCGAGAGCGGGCCGTCGGCGATCGGCGCGTCGCGCATCGCGCTGGTGATCGGCAACGCGCAGTACACGAAGGCGGCGCGGCTCGAAAACCCGACGAACGACGCGCGCGGCATGGCGGAGGCCTTGACCGGCGCCGGCTTCAAGGTTGACCTGCAGCTCGACGCCCCGCGCGCGCAGATGGCGCAGGCGATCGAGACCTTCGTCAGTCAGCTCGCGAGCGAGAAGGCGGTGGGCCTGTTTTACTTCGCCGGACACGGCATGCAGTTTTCCTGGCGCAACTACCTGCTGCCGGTCGACGCCTCGATTGCGCGCATGGAGGAAGTCACGGCGAGTGCGATCGACGTCAACGGACTGCTCGAAGGCATCACGCGCGCGGCCAATCCGATGAACGTGATCATTCTGGACGCCTGCCGCGAGAATCCCTTCGGACGCGATTTCCGCGTGCCGCAGAAGGGTCTGTCGCAACTCGACGCGCCGCCGGGAACGCTGCTTGCCTACGCGACCGCGCCCGGCAACGTCGCGAGCGATGGCGCCGGCGCGAACGGCCTGTACACCGAGAATCTGCTGCGCGAGATCCCCGCGCCGGACGCCAAGATCGAGGACGTGTTCAAACGCGTGCGACTCGCGGTGCGCCGCAGGTCGAACGGACGACAGATTCCCTGGGAGAGCACCTCACTCGAGGAGGATTTCTACTTCCACCCGCCGACCGAGATCCGCAAGCTCGGCGAGGACGAGGCGCGCGCACGCTTCGAGGCAGAGCTCGCGCAATACGAGAAAATCCAGGAGGCGAGCGAAGCCGCCCCGCTCATCGACTACCTGAAACGCTACCCGAGCGGGCGCTTTTCCGAACTCGTGCAGCTGCGCCTAGACCAGGTACTCGCGCGCGCGGGCGAGAAGCGAATCGAAATCGTGCAGGCTACGGACAATCCTTACACCAAGGGCACTGCGCGCACGAGCACGGGGTTCAAGGTCGGCGATTCCTACACCTACCGCGTGCTGGATCTCTACACCGGCATCGAACAGGAGAAGCGCACACTCAAGGTGACCGAGGTCACCGACAGCAAGGTCATCTATAACGGCGGCAAGCGCGTGTCCGATCTGCTCGGCAACGTGCGGCGTAACCGACGCGCGCGCATCAGTGGCAACCAGAATATCCCGGCCGAGTTTGCGCTCGGCAAGCGCTGGACCACGCGCTGGATCACTGAGTCGCCCATGGGTCGCACGGAATCCGACTTCGAACTGCGCGTCACGGCGCGCGAGAACGTCACGGTCCCGGCCGGCACCTTCGATTGCTTCAAGGTGGAGGTCGCGGGATTCGCCCATGGGCCGAAGGGTGCGATCGAGATCGAGGCGCGCTACTGGATGGCGCCGGCCTCCGTCCGCCAGATGATCGCGCACGAGTCGCTGAAAAAGAAAGGCAGAAACAGCAAAGTGGTCAAGAGCGAGCGCCGCGAGCTGGTTGCCTACCACCAGGGCTAGCACCGTGCGTGGCGCACGGTGCGGGCTCGCGGCGGCGGGCCGGGGGCGCAGGGCGCTCCGGCCGCACCGATCGCGTTACTGCGTCGCCATACGCCCGCCGAGGTGGCCGCCAACCACCGAGCCGATCGCGATCGCGGCGGTGTTGCCCCGACCCTTGCCGATGCGGCTGCCGATCGCCGCGCCGGCGACTGCACCGACTACGGTGCCGAGCGTCGAGGACGGCGCGGCGCTGCCGCCGTCGCTGTACACGCCACCCCCGCCGCCAAGCTGAATGGTCGGGCTGATCACGATCGACGGCTCGACCGACGTTTCGCTCGCCGCCGGTTCGTAATAGGGCCGGCCGTGGCGATGACGCCACTGCCGATGATGCTGGCGCCATTGGCGGTGCGGATGGCGCGCCTGCGGACCCCGGTAGGGCCGGTAGTGGTCGTACCTGGCATGCCCGACGTACTGGACGTGTTGCAACGCGGGGCGCGCATGCTGCGGTCCGCCGGCAAGCAGCGTGGCAGGCGCGGATAACGCAAGTGCGGCGCCGAGGCCGATGGCAGCGATTGATTTTTGAAGAGCATTCATGACAACCTCCTTTGCATCCTGCAGTTGCGAGCCCGTTGCCCGCATGCACAGTCTTGCGCCTGTGGTCGGCGGGCGCTGAAACGATGTATTTCAAAATGTTTCAACGGTTACGCTTTTGGGCTGCCTGCGCGGCCCTCGTGGTTGGCGCCGCGCAGGCGGAGGACGCGGCGCGGGCGCGAAACATGGCGCTCGTCGCGCACCACCCGCTGCAGGGCCGCGGCGCCTACCAGCCGGTCATCCGCGAGCAGGCCGGGCGCTGGATTGCCTACGTCGGACATCATGCGGGCGAGGCGCCGAACGCACTGACCGGTCGGCGCGAGCAGAATGGCACTTCGATCCTGGATGTCAGTGACCCGCGCCTGCCGCGCCTGCTAGCGCACCTGCCCGCCGCGGGCGGGGGCGGCGCGCAGATGGTGCGGCTGTGCGGCGGCGACTCGCTGCCCAGGGGCGAGCGCGGACGCTGGTATCTGCTGCGCACGCACGGGCACCGGGCGCACGAACTGTGGGACGTCACCGCACCCGAGGCGCCGCGCTTCGTGACCACCGTGGCCGACGGCCTGAGCGACACGCACAAAAGCTGGTGGGAATGCGATTCGGGAATCGCCTACTTGGTTTCGGGCGTTCCGGGTTGGCGCACATCGCGCATGACGCAGGTCTTTGACCTGTCCGACCCGCGCCGACCGCGCCACATCCGCGACTTTGGCTTGCCCGGGCAGCAGCCCGGCGCGCGCGGGCCGATGCCGGTCGGCCTGCACGGGCCGATTTCGGCGGCGCCGGCGCGCAACCGGGTCTACTTCGGTTACGGCGTGAACCGCGGTGGCGTATTGCAGATCGTCGACCGCGCGAAACTCCTCGCCGGCGCGGCCGCGCCCACCGACGAAAATCTCCTCGCGCCGCAGGTCGGGCGCTTCGATTTTCCCTCCGACTATGGCGCGCATACCGCGCTGCCAGTGCTCGGCGTGAAGACGGAGGATGGTCTGCGTGACTACGTTTTCGTGGTCAACGAGGCGATCGCCCACGGCTGCACCGAGACGCGCCAGAAAGTCTGGGTGATCGACGTGACCCACGAGGCAATGCCGCGCGCGGTGGCCGGGTTCGACGTGCCCGAGGGCGATTTCTGCAGGCGCGGGCTGCGCTTCGGCGCGCACGCCTCGAACGAGTACCAGCCGCCCGTGTTCGCGCAGCGCGTGCTGTTTTTCTCATGGTTCGCGGCGGGCGTGCGCGCGGTCGACATCCGCGATCCGCGCCGCCCGCGCGAGATCGGCTACTACATTCCGGCGGGCGATCCGGTGACCAACAACGTCGAGGTCGACGCGCGCGGCACCGTCTACATAGTCGATCGCGGCGGTGCGGGGCTGCACCTGCTCGAGCTGGCCGGGCCCGCGCGCGCGCTGATGCGCAACGCGCGATAAAGCCGATCACGCCCGCGCAGGGGAAGCGGGACGGTCGGGTAACATCCGGGCATGATCACGGGCCGCGCGCGCTGACACGATGGGCGAAAGCGTGAGCAACGGCGCTTTCGAGCTCGACCTCAGCCTTCAGGTCGGCAAATACGATGTGGAAAAGCTGCTCGGCAAGGGCGCGACGGGCACGGTCTATCTCGCGATCGACACCTTTACGGGCGAGAAGGTCGCGCTGAAGACGATCGAGCCTGAGGTGTTCCGCGATCCGGAGTTCGGCGCCGTCCACCGTTCGCAGTTCCTCAACGAGGCCTCGCTCGCGGGCAAGCTCAAGCACCCGCATATCGCGCAGATCCTGAACGCAGTGGTCCAGGAGGATTCGGGCCATATCGCGATGGAGCTCGTGACCGGGGGCGACCTGTCCTCGCATGTCTCGCCCGAGACGCTGCTGCCGGTCGCGGACGTGCTGCAGATCGGCTTCAAGTGCTGTGGCGCGCTCGACTATGCGTTCCGGGAAGGCATCGTGCACCGGGACATCAAGCCCGCGAACCTCATGATGTCCGGCGGCACTGACGTGAAGATCGCCGATTTCGGCGCTGCCGTCCTGCGCCGGAGCCAGGTGGTGCAGACGTCGATCATGGGCTCGCCGTTCTACGTCCCCCCCGAACAGATCGAGGGTGAGCAGGCGACCTTCCACGGCGACATGTACAGCCTCGGGGTCGTGCTCTACGAGCTGCTCTGCGGCCAGCGCCCATTCAGCGCCGACCGGCTCGACACGCTCGTGGCGAAGATCCTGCACGACGACCCGGTGCCGCCGAGCAGCCTGCGCAAGGACCTGCCGCCGGAGATCGACGACGTGGTGTTGCGCGCGCTGGCGAAGACGCCCGCGCAACGCTACGAGACCTGGGCGGCGTTCGCGCTCGCGCTGTCGAACGCGGTGCGCCGCGTCCTTCCGGCGGGCGAAATCCCGGACAGCGAGCGTTTCCTCTCGCTCAAGCGCGTCGAGATGCTCGCCAACCTGAGCGACGCAGAGATCTGGGAGCTTGCGGAGGCGGCGCGCTGGTCGCGGGCTTCGATGGGCGAGGCCGTCGTGCGCGAGAACGAGCCCGGGATGAGCTTCTATTTCCTCGCCGAAGGCGAGGGCAGGGTGACCCTCAAAGGTCGCCTGCTCGCCCTCGTCGCCGCGGGCGAATGCTTTGGCGAAATGGCCTACATCCGCGGCGGGGCCGAACCGCGCCAGGCGACCGTCGAGGCGGCGACCGATCTGCTGCTCGCCGAGTTCGAGCCGGCGGCGCTCGGCGAGATGAGCCTCGGCGCGCAGCTCCAGCTGATGCGTGCGCTGGTGCGCAACGTCGTCGATCGCCTTGTGTTCGCGAACCGGCGCCTCGGGCCCGGGTCCTAGCCCATTGCGCAATGCGGCAGTCGCCCCACCGGGCTTGCCCCTCGGGCGGCAGGGAACGAGAATTGAGGGGTCACCCCACCGATTCCCCCTCACTGCGCCATGGCATACCGGGAGATTTCCGTCGACGAATTGCGCTTCGGCATGTACGTGGCGGAGCTCGATCGTCCGTGGACCGATACGCCGTTCATGTTCCAGGGCTTCGTACTGCGCACCGAAAAGCAGCTCGAGTCGCTGAAGAAGTATTGCAAGAAGGTCTACGTCGACCCGGAGAAGATCGACCGCAAGTTGGACGAGGAGGCCAAGGCGCGCGCCGCGGCAGCGGTGCGCGGCACCACCGAGTACACGGAGCTGGCGAGCGTCGAGGCCGAGCTGCCGCGCGCCGAGAAGGC
>JAQBBQ010000064.1:0-20065 GCA_032125995.1 Betaproteobacteria bacterium
CGCAACGTCGATCGGCTTTCTGCGCGCCGCCCCGTTCACCCACTCATGCGTCAGTGGATTGATTCCGGCGCGCCTCGTGCGATAGCCGAAGATGCCTGGCGTGAGCGGACTGTGCGCGACCTCCCCGCGACCGTTGGCGAAGATCGATAGGTACTCCTCCCAGTCGATCGCGATTGCAAGCGCCTGGCGCAGCAGGCGCGCGCGCGCGCGCTGCTCGATTCGAACCTCCGCCAACGACCGGGTCAAGCGTGTTGGCGCCAAGATAGATGATCGTCGCCGCGACCGAGGTCCGCAGCGCGATACCGCGCTCGCGCATTTCCGGCGTCAAGGACGCGTCGCCTTCGACGGCCACGCGTACCGCCTGGTCGAAGTTGTCCGAACTGATGTTGGAAATATCGTAGTACCCCTGCAGGAATTTGTTCCAATACGGAATACCTTCCTTCTCCAAGGTAAAAGTCACGCGCTCGATGAACGGCATCGGCTTGCCGGCATCGGCGAGCAGTCCTGCAGCCGCGTCGCCTCGCGCGCCCTCCGACGGATACGGTTCGCCACGAAAATTCGGATTGCGCTCGAGGACCATCCGCGCGTTCGGGTTGTTCTCGACCAGCATGTAGGGCCCGGTGCCGAGCGGCCACCAGTCGAGCGTAAAGTTCTTGCGAGCCATACCAGGCTGGTGAAAGAAGCGTTCCGCTTCCCACGGTATCGGCGCGAAGAACGGCATCGCCAGCCAGTAGAGGAACTGCGGATAGTGCCCCTTCAGCCGAATGCGGAAGGTGTGCGCGTCAACGCGTTCGACGCCCTCGAGCGGATGCGCGCGCAGGTCGAGCCATGCCTCGGCGCCCCGGGCGTTGACGAGTTCAGCGTGCGCGGTCTTCAGGCGCTTGGCGAACGCGTCGAGCCCGACGATGTACTGGGCCATCAGGCTGAAGATTGGCGAGTGCAGCCGTGGGTGGGCGAGACGTTTGATCTGGTAGATGTAGTCGTCCGCAACCAGTTCACGCGTGCCCTGCACGGGCAACGCATAGGGGCTGCGCAGGTCCTCGATCTGCGCCGCCGACAGTCCATGGTAGGCGAACCGTCCCGCGGCATCGCGCGCAAACGCCGGGTGCGGCTGATAGCGTATCCCGGGCTGGATGTGGACCTCGTATACGCTGGCCGCCACGGCCCCACCGGACACACCAACCGCCTTGCCGTTCGCATCGAGCAGGCGCACGGTGGGCATTGCGGCCGTCGTCAGCGGCACGAGCGTATAGGGTTGCTTGAGATAGTGGTACTGCAGCGGCGGTTCGTAGATCTGCTGCGTGAAGCGCGCCTCGTCTTCGGTGTACGACTGCACCGGATCGAGATGCTTCGGGCGCTGCACGAACGCCGAGTACAGGATGCTCTTGCCGTGATCGGCCGTGGGATAGGGATCGTTCCAGACCGCGCCGCAGCCAGTGAGGGCGATCGCAAGCGCGGCGGTCCACGTCAAGCGCATGGAAAAGTGTAGCCGAAGGCAAACCGCTGTGCATGGGAGTTGAATGCCGTTGCGCCAGACCCATTGGCTATAATGCCGCAGCCAAAAACGCGGGATGCAGCATGGGCCTTCTTGCCGGTAAGAAACTCCTCATCACGGGCCTGCTCAGCAACCGCTCGATCGCCTACGGCATTGCGCGTGCGGCGCGGCGCGAGGGCGCCGAGCTCGCCATCACCTACGTCGGCGATCGGTTTCGCGAACGCGCCGACGGGTTCGCGAAGGAGTTCGATTGTTCGGTCGTGCTGCCCTGCGACGTCTCGAGCGACGCGCAGATCGACGCGCTGTTCGCGTCGCTCGGCACGCACTGGGACGGGCTCGACGGGCTCGTGCACGCGATCGCCTACGCACCACGTGAGGCGATCACGGGCGAACTGCTGGATGGCATTTCGCGCGAAGCGTTCCGCGCGGCCCACGATATCTCCGCCTACAGCTTTCCCGCGCTCGCCAAGGCGGCGCTGCCGATGATGGAGGGGCGCCGCGCGGCGCTGCTGACCATGAGCTACCTCGGCGCGGTGCGCGTGGTCCCGCACTACAACACGATGGGGCTCGCCAAGGCGAGCCTGGAAGCGGCAGTGCGCTATCTGGCAGCCAACCTGGGGCCGCGCGGGATTCGCGTCAATGGCATTTCAGCCGGCCCCATCAAGACGGTCGCCGCGAGCGGCATCGCGGGCCTCGGCAAGATCCTCAAGTTCGTCGAACAGCACGCGCCGTTGCGACGCAACGTGACGATCGACGACGTCGGCAACGCCGCCGCGTTCCTGCTCTCGGATCTCGCCGCCGGCGTGACGGGCGAAGTGCTCTACGTCGATGGGGGCTTCAGCCGCGTGATCGGTGGCATGGCCGATCCCGCGCCAGCGGGCTAACCCGTCTCGCGCCCGCCTACTGCGCCTTCGCGAAGTTCTTTTCGTTGATCGTCACGTCCGCGCGTGCGCGCAGGCTCGACACATAGGTCGAGAATTGCACCGCGCCCGCGCGTTGGCGCAGACGCTCGACGTCCTGACGTACCTCGTCGTCGGAGCGCTCCGCGGCGGCGACCACCTTGCTGATTCGGTAGACGGCGTAACCTTTAGCGCTGAGAATTTCGCCAAAGTACACTGGCGGCGCGGCTGCATCGAGCCGCATCGCCGTGCGCACGACCGTCGGGTCGAGCCCAGCCGGATTGCGCCGCGAGATCATTCGCGCGGCGTCCCATTTCAAGTCAGCAGCCTCGCCATTTTTCAGACGCGCAAGCGCCGCCTCGCCCGCCTCGGCCGCAAGCCGCGTCGCCTCATCGCGTCGCAAGGTCTGCTCGATCTCCGCGCGAACCTCGTCGAAACTGCGCTGGCGTGCCGGCTCATGCTCGATCACGCGCGCCGACACGAGCGTATCCGGCGCAACCTCGATCGCATCCGTGTTGCGCCGCTCCTTGAGCGAATCGGGCGAGAACACCGCGGCCAGCAGGCGTGGGTTGTTCAACACACCGTAATCCGCTCGCGGGGTGCGCGTGATCCAGTCAGACGTCTTCACCTCGAGCTTGAAGCGCTCGGCGACCGGCTTGAGCGCATCGGCCTGCTCATAGACCTGGTTGGAAAATGGCTCCGCCTGCTCGAGGAAGCTGCGTTTGCCTTTTTCGAGCTGCAGCGCTGCGGTCAATTCCTTGCGTACCTCATCCAGCGGGCGTGCCCGCTCCGGCTGAATTTCCGTGACGCGGATGATGTGGAGGCCGAAATTGGACTCCACAATGCCGCTGGTCTCCCCCGCTTTGAGCTCGAACGCCGCCGTCTCGAAGGGCTTGACCATCATGCCGCGTCCAAACAGACCGAGGTCCCCGCCCTTGGCCGCCGAGCCGCTGTCTTGCGAGTGTTGCTTGGCGAGCGTGGCGAACCGCTCTGGAGACGCCTTGAGCTCCACCAGAATGCCTTCCGCCTTCTGGCGTGCCGCCGCGCGTTCGTCCGCCTTCGCGTCCGCGGCAACCTGGATGAGGATATGACTCGCCCGACGCTGCTCGCTGATCCGGTATTTCACGCCGGCAGCCGCATAGGCCTTGTTCACCTCTGCAGCGGAAATCTCCGCGCCCTTGCCAAGGGCGTCGGCCGAGAGCACCACGTACTCGAGCCGCAGGCGCTCGACTGTGCGGAACGCCGCGGACTGCTTGTCGTAGACCGCCTTCGCCTGCTCCGCACCGAGCTGAACCTTGTCCAGATACAGGTCAGCCGGAAACAGCGACTCGGCAATCTCGCGTTGCTCGCGCTCGAGCACCACCAGTCGGGTGGCGACGGTTTTCGACGCAATCGCTGACCCCAGCACGGCCTGGCGCAGCTGCCCGACCGTGAGGTCGTAGCGCAGGCGCGACTCGAACTGAGTCTCGCCGAGCCCTTGGGCGCGCAGCAATGACTCGTAGTCCGCCTTGGAAAACCGGCCGTCGCGCTGGAATGCGGGCATCGCCAAAATCACGCTCTGCAGTGTGTCGTCCGCGACCAGCAGACCCGACCTCAAGGCCTCCGCAGCCATCAGCCGTTCGGCAATCAACGCATCGACGATGGCGGCGCGCATTTCCGCTGTGTCGAAGGCTGCGAGGTCGACTTGGCCACGCAACGCCTCGCGCAGGCGATTCTGCTGCGCCTGCAGCGCTTCGCCGAACGCGCGCGGCGTGATGCCTTCCCCGTCGACTGTCGCCACGTCGGTCCCGCTCGTCGCACGCGTGTAGGCCTCGAGCCCGAAGAACGCGAACGGGATGATGAGCAGAATGATGACGACCTGAATGAGTCGCTTGTTGGTCTGGACCAGTGTGAACATGACGTTGGATCCCGCGAGAAAAAAGGGCGAACCGAAGTTCGCCCTTCTTACGGAGTCTGGCGGAGTGGACGGGACTCGAACCCGCGACCCCCGGCGTGACAGGCCGGTATTCTAACCGACTGAACTACCACTCCTTTTACCCTGCTTCGATGCTGCTTTTACCGTGCTCTTGCGCTGCGACTCCACTGCTGCGCGGTGCCCCGAGGCGCCGCCGCAGTCGACTGATTGGTGGGTGCTGAGAGGGTCGAACTCCCGACATTCGCCTTGTAAGGGCGACGCTCTACCACTGAGCTAAGCACCCTCCGTACACCCACATGCCGTGACTTGCTTGCGCGCCGAAAACGCCGCAGGTCAATGCGGCACGGCCTCCCGGCGCGGTCCCCGCGTGCCGCTTGGCGGCGGCGCGCGAAAAGCATTCTAGTTTATCGCATCCTTCAGCGCCTTTCCAGCGCGGAACTTCGGCGCCCGCGAGGCCGCAATCTGCAGCGCCTCGCCCGTGCGCGGGTTGCGGCCGGTGCGCGCCGCCCGATCACTTGCATAGAACGTTCCGAACCCAACCAAGGTCACGTCATCGCCCTTTTTCAGACTGGACTTGACCGCGCCCACCAGTGCGTCGACTGCGCGTTCTGCCGCCGACTTCGAAATCTCTGCGGCTTGTGCGATCTCATCGATCATTTCGGCCTTGTTCACTCGAGCCCTCCTCAGTTTTGAATTAAACGTCTCAGTGATGCGTGGCGATCCCGCTGCCCGCCTTGCCTTCCTCCGAATCCGGCACCGGCACTGCCGCCGCGGTCTCCGGCAATGGCTCGGGCTCGCGCGCAAGTGAAATTTCGAGCACCTTGTCGATCCACTTCACCGGAATGATTTCGAGGCGATTCTTGACGTTTTCTGGAATATCGGCGAGGTCTTTGGAATTTTCCTCCGGAATCAATACCGTCTTGATCCCGCCCCGCACCGCGGCAAGCAGTTTCTCTTTGAGGCCGCCGATCGCGAGCACTTCGCCCCGCAGCGTGATTTCCCCAGTCATCGCGATATCGGCGCGGACCGGAATCCCCGTCAGCACCGACACCATCGCGGTCACGATCCCGATGCCCGCGCTCGGACCATCCTTCGGCGTGGCCCCCTCGGGCAGGTGGATGTGAATGTCGTTCTTCTGGTAGAAATCTTCGGGCACGCCGAGCCGGCGCGAGCGATTGCGGACCACCGACAGCGACGCCTGGATCGATTCCTGCATGACTTCGCCGAGCTTTCCGGTGGTGATGGTCTTGCCCTTTCCGGGCATCGTCACCGTCTCGATGGTAAGCAACTCGCCACCCACCTCGGTCCAGGCCAGCCCCGTGACCTGGCCGATCTGGTTCTCCTTCTCCGCCATGCCAAAGGTAAAGCGACGCACCCCCAGGAACTTGTCGAGGTTGCGCGGCGTGATCGAAATGCGGCGGCGTTTGCGCCCTTCGCTCGCCTGGCGTACGACGAGCTGCTTCACCGTCTTGCGGCAGATTTTCGACAGCTCGCGCTCCAGGCCGCGCACGCCGGCCTCTCGCGCGTGTAGTAGCGAATCGTGTCGCGGATCGCCGATTCATTGACCGACAATTCGCCGTCCTTGAGGCCATTGTTCTTCATCTGCTTCGGCAGGAGGTAGCGAATCCCGATGTTCAGCTTCTCGTCCTCGGTATAGCCGGAAAGCCGGATCACCTCCATGCGGTCGGCCAGCGCCGGCGGAATGTTGAGCGTGTTTGCGGTCGCGACGAACATGACTTCCGAGAGATCGTACTCGACCTCGATGTAATGATCGACGAAGGTATGGTTCTGCTCCGGGTCGAGCACCTCGAGCAGCGCCGATGACGGGTCGCCGCGCCAGTCGGTGCCCAGCTTGTCGACCTCATCGAGCAGAAACAGCGGATTGCGCACGCCAACCTTCGACATGTTCTGCAGGATTTTGCCTGGCATCGACCCGATGTAGGTACGCCGATGGCCGCGGATTTCGGCCTCGTCGCGCACGCCGCCGAGCGACATGCGGGTGAACTTGCGGTTTGTCGAGCGCGCGATTGACTGCCCGAGCGAAGTCTTGCCGACGCCCGGCGGGCCGACCAGGCACAGGATCGGCGCCTTCATCTGGTCGACGCGGGTCTGCACTGCAAGATATTCAAGAATGCGCTCTTTCACCTTCTCGAGCCCGTAGTGATCGCGGTCGAGGATTTTCTGCGCCGCCTCGATATCCTTCGAGACCTTCGAGCGCTTGCGCCACGGCAGATTGAGCAGCGTGTCGATGTAATTGCGCACGACGGTCGCCTCGGCCGACATCGGCGACATGAGCTTCAGCTTTTTCAGCTCTGATTCAGCCTTCTTGCGCGCTTCCTTGGGCATCTTCGCCCGCTTCATGCGCTTTTCCATTTCCTCGAGATCGGCGCCCTCCTCGCCCTCCCCGAGTTCCTTCTGGATGGCCTTCACCTGCTCGTTCAGGTAGTACTCGCGCTGGCTCTTTTCCATCTGGCGCTTGACGCGCCCGCGAATGCGTTTTTCCACCTGCAGAATGTCGATTTCGGTCTCGAGTTGCGACAACAGATGCTCGAGCCTCGACTTGACGTCGATCATCTCCAGCACGTGCTGCTTCTGCTCAAGCTTGAGCGGTAGGTGCGCCGCCACCGTGTCCGCAAGGCGACCCGCGTCGTCGATGCCGGTCAGCGAGGTCAGGATTTCGGGCGGGATTTTCTTGTTCAGCTTCACGTACTGATCGAACGCCGACAGCAGCGCGCGGCGCATCGCCTCGGTTTCGGGCGCTTCGCCGCCTTCGGCAGCGATCGGCGTGGCCTCGCCAACCCAGTGCGTGCGCACATCGGTGACGTTGCGAACCCGCGCACGCGTGCCACCCTCGACCAGCACCTTCACCGTGCCGTCCGGCAGCTTCAGCATCTGCAGGATGCTCGACACGCAGCCGATCGCGTACATGTCCTCCGGGCCGGGATCGTCCTTGGTGGCCGATTTCTGGGCGACGAGAAGAATCGATTTGCCCGATTCCATGGCGATTTCCATCGCCTTGATCGACTTCGGCCGCCCGACGAACAGCGGAATGACCATATGCGGGAACACGACGACGTCGCGCAGCGGCAGTAGCGGGTACTGGGTGGGCGTGGACGACGTTTCCGGAACAGAGGTCATGTCATTTGCTCGGTGGGGGCAGAATATCAGTGGGACATGGCATCGAATCGTGAAGTTTCAAGCCCTAGCCTGCCTGGCGGTGCCTAAGGTGACGGCCAAGACTACACGCAAGGGCAGCGTCTCGCAATGCGGAAAGGCCGCACGACGGGCGTTGCTAAGGATCCGGTTGCGTTTCCGCGAACGCTGCGCGGCGAAGCAACAGCGGTCTGCGCACTAGGCCGATGTGCCGGCGACTTTTTGCGCGTCAGAATAGATCAGCAGCGGCTTGCCGTCGCCGCTGATCATCTGCTCTTCGACGACGACCTTGCTCACGTTATCAAGCGCGGGCAGATCGTACATCGTGTCGAGCAGAGAATTCTCCAGAATCGAGCGCAAGCCGCGCGCCCCGGTCTTGCGTGCGAGTGCCTTGCGCGCCACCGCCGCAAGCGCCCCAGGGCGCACTTCGAGTTCGACGCCCTCCATCTGAAACAGGCGCTGGTACTGCTTCAGGAGCGCGTTTTTCGGTTCGGTGAGAATCTTGATGAGCGCCGGTTCGTCGAGCTCTTCGAGCGTCGCTGCGACCGGCAGCCGGCCGACGAACTCCGGGATCAAACCGAACTTGATGAGATCTTCGGGTTCGACGGTCCTCAGCAGATCGTAGGTCGCTTTGGCGTCGTTCGGGCTGCGCAGCTCCGCGCCAAACCCGATGCCGGTCTTTTCTGTGCGGTTACGGACGATTTTTTCCAGACCGTCGAACGCACCGCCGCAAACGAACAGGATATTCGTCGTATCAACCTGCACGAAGTCCTGGTTCGGATGCTTGCGTCCGCCCTGCGGCGGTACCGACGCGATCGTGCCTTCGATGAGCTTGAGCAGCGCCTGCTGCACGCCTTCCCCGGAAACGTCGCGCGTGATCGACGGGTTGTCGGACTTGCGCGAAATCTTGTCGATCTCGTCGATGTAGACGATGCCTCGGCGCGCCTTGTCGACGTCGTAGTCGCAATTCTGCAGGAGCTTCTGAATGATGTTCTCGACATCCTCACCGACGTAGCCGGCTTCGGTGAGCGTGGTCGCATCCGCGATCACGAAGGGCACGTTCAGCAGCCGCGCAAGCGTCTGGGCGAGCAGCGTTTTGCCCGACCCCGTCGGTCCGATGAGGAGAATGTTCGACTTCGAGAGCTCAATCTCGTCGTTCTTCGACAAGTGCTTGAGCCGTTTGTAATGGTTGTAGACCGCGACCGCCAGGATCTTCTTGGCCTGGTCCTGGCCGATCACGTACTGATCAAGGATTTCGCGGATCTCGTGCGGGGTGGGGAGATCGGACTTGGCCCCCTTGCCGCCCCGGTCGGTGGACGTCTCCTCCCGGATAATGTCGTTGCACAGCTCGATGCATTCGTCGCAGATGAACACCGACGGGCCCGCGATGAGCTTGCGCACCTCATGCTGGCTCTTGCCGCAAAACGAGCAATACAGCAGTTTTTCGCCCGACGAGGCTTTTTCAGACATTCGCCGCTCCGCTCCCGCGAATCCTGCCGACGCGCACCATCAGAATGAGAATGCGCCTCAAGCAGGCTCGCGTGACAACAGCACCTTGTCCACGATCCCGTACTTTACCGCTTCCTGGGCCGACAGAAAGTTGTCGCGATCCGTATCACGCGCAATCGCCTCGACGCTCTGCCCGGTGTGCTCGGCCATAATCTCGTTCAGGCGCTGCTTCAGGAACAGAATCTCGCGCGCGTGGATCTCGACATCCGACGCCTGACCCGAAAAGCCGCCCATCGGCTGGTGAATCATGACGCGCGAATTGGGCAGGCAATAGCGCTTGGTCTTGCCTCCCGCGGCAAGGAGCAGCGCGCCCATGCTTGCCGCCTGGCCCACGCACAAGGTGCTCACATCCGGCTTGATGAAGCGGATCGTGTCGTAGACCGCGAGTCCCGCGGACACCGATCCACCGGGCGAATTGATGTAGAAGAAAATGTCCTTGTCGGGGTTCTCGGACTCGAGGTACAGAAGCTGCGCGACGATGAGGTTCGCCGTGATCTCCGTGACGGGTCCGACCAGAAACACGACCCGCTCCTTGAGCAGGCGGGAATAGATGTCGTAGGCGCGCTCGCCCCGCCCCGACTGCTCGATGACCATGGGAATGAGGCCCAATCCGCGAGGTTCCATCGCGCTCATTCGCCGCTCCCCATCAGTTCATCGAATCCCATCGCCTTGTCGGCGACCTTCGCCTTCGACAACACCCACTCGACAACGTTGGTCTCCAGCGCGAGCCCTTCCATCTCGGACAAACGCTCAGGCTGCATGTAAAACCATCTTACCACCTCGGCCGGGCTCTCATAGCTTTGCGCCTCCTGCTCGACGAGGGCACGCACCTGCGCGGGTTTGGGCTGGAGTCCTTCGGCACGCGCGAGCTCGGCGATGATCAGACCGAGCGCAACGCGACGCTTCGCCGTGCCCTCGAAGGCCGTCGGATCGAACGGCAACTGCTCGATCTGCAGCCCACGGGCTTTCAGGTCGGCCGCCGCGCGCTCGACCAGTTGGCGCGATTCCATCTCGACGAGCGTCTTCGGCAACTCGAACGGCGTCGCATCGATCAGGGCCTGCAGCGCCTGCCGCTTGATCCGCGCGGCGACGCGCTTTTTTACTTCGCGCTCGACATTGGCGCGGATTTCCGCGCGCATCTTGTCGAGATCGCCATCCGCGACGCCGAGGGTTTTCGCGAACTCGGCATCGACCCCCGGCAACTCGGGCGCCTCCACCTGCTTCACCGTCAGCGTAAAGCTCGCCGTCTTGCCGGCGACTTCCGCGCCGTGATAATCATCCGGAAAGCGCAGTTCGAACGACGCAGCCGCGCCGGCCGACAAGCCGGTCGCCGCCGCCTCGAATTCCGGCAGCATGCGTCCCTCACCAATCACGAACGCGAACCCACTCGCGTTGCCGCCGTTGAACGGCGCACCATCGACGAGCCCGTCGAAGTCGGCGGTCACACGGTCGCCGGCCTGCACCGCCCGCGCCGCCGGCGCGTAGCGCACGCGCTGCTTGCGCAGCACTTCGATCGTCTTGTCGACCGCAGCGTCGTCGACACCCGCCTGCGGGCGCTCGATCGTCGCCGCCGACACATCGCCGAGCTTCACCTCCGGATACACCTCGAAGGTCGCGCTGAATTCGAGCGCCTTTTCGTCGGCGCCGTCCTGCTTCTCGATCTTAGGGTAGCCCGCGACGCGCAGCTTCGCCTCTTTCATCGCGTCGCTGAACGCGCTCTGCACCGCATCGCCGAGCACCTCGGTGCGGACCTGCGACCCGTACTGCTGCGTAACCAGCTTGAGCGGGACCTTGCCGGGACGAAAGCCCGCCATTTTCGCCTCGCGCGCAATCTTTTTCAGCCGCGTGTCGATCTGGCGCTCGATCTCCTCGACCGGTAGCGCCATCGTCACGCGTCGCTCGAGGGTACCGAGCGTCTCAACATTCACTGCCATACCAGCCCCGTTCCTCGTGTTACCCGCCCATCGGCACTGGTGCGAAGGGTGGGACTCGAACCCACACGCGTTGCCGCGTTGGAACCTAAATCCAGTGCGTCTACCAATTCCGCCACCTTCGCGCGTCGATCGAACGCAAAAAACGACGCGATTATAACCGCGAACGCAGCTGGTTCGCGCCGCGCGCGCGTCAATTCACCTTTAGAATCAAGCAGTGTCCGTCGGTCACTACGAAAACTTTCCGGTCGCCTCGCTCTTGCTGCCCGGGGCGCTGCGCGAGCCGGTCGGCGTGATCTACCGTTTCGCGCGCAGCGCGGATGATATTGCCGACGAGGGCGATCTGGCGCCCGCAGAGCGGCTCGCACGGTTGCAGGATTACCGTGACGCACTGCAGACGATTGGCGCCGGGCGCAGCCCAACCGACCCCCTGTTCCACGATGTGGCACGCATCGTCGGCGCGTACGGCCTGCGGCTCACGCTGTTTCATGACCTGCTCGACGCATTTACGCAGGATGTGACCAAGCACCGCTACGCCGACTTTGCCGAACTGCTCGACTACAGCCGCCGCTCGGCGAATCCCGTCGGACGCCTCCTGCTGCAGCTGTTCGATCGCAGCAGCGACGCGGACCTGCGTGCCGCGGACGCAATCTGTTCCGGCCTGCAGTTGGCCAATTTCTGGCAGGACGTCGCGATCGACTACGCAAAGCAGCGCGTCTACCTGCCGCAGGACGAGATGGCGCGTTTCGGGGTCCGCGATGCGCACATCGCCGAGGCGCGCTGCGACGCGGCTTGGCGCGCGCTCATCACCTTCCAGATCGAGCGCACCCGCGCGATGCTGATCGCCGGCGCGCCCCTCGGGCGACGCCTGCCTGGGCGTATCGGGCTCGAGATCCGCGCGACGGTACAAGGCGGCCTGCGCATCCTCGACAAGCTCGCCGCCACGGGCGGCGACATGTTCCACCACCGGCCGGTGCTGAAGTGGTTCGATTGGCCGGTCGTGCTCGGACGCGCGCTGTGACGCCAGACCAGTACTGTCAGCAGCAGGCCGCTGGCAGCGGCTCGAGCTTTTACTACGCCTTCCTCTTCCTCCCGCCCGAGCGGCGGCGCGCGATTACCGCGTTGTACGCGTTCTGCCGCGAGGTCGACGACGTCGTCGACGAGTGCATCGATGTCCAACTCGCGGCCACCAAACTCGCCTGGTGGCGTACTGAGATCGCCCGCCTCTACGCGGGCCAGCCGGCGCATCCGGTCACGCGCGCATTGGCACCCGCGATCGAACCCTACGCGATCCAAGCCGAGCACCTGAACGAGATCATCGATGGCATGGAGATGGATCTCACGCAAACGCGCTATCTGGATTTCGCCGCGCTCGAGCGTTATTGCTACCGCGTCGCGAGCGTGGTCGGACTCATCGCGGTCGGCATCTTCGGCTATCGCGACACGCGCACGCTGGAGTACGCGCGCCTGCTCGGCATCGCCTTTCAGCTCACCAATATCATCCGCGATGTCGGCGAAGACACGCGCAAGAACCGCATCTACCTGCCGCTGGACGAGTTGCGCGCGCACGGCGTGTCGGCTGCGGACATCCTCGCAGCGCGCGAGACCGAGTCCTTTGCCGGGTTGATGCGGATGCAGGCCGAGCGCGCGCGCAGCTACTACGCGCGCGCATTCGCCGCGCTGCCGCGGGCGGACCGGCGCGCGCAGCGCACCGGACTGATCATGGCGGCCATTTACCAGACGTTGCTCGACGAGATCGAGGGCGAGGGGTTCCACGTCCTGTCGCGGCGCACGTCGCTGACGCCACTACGCAAGCTCTGGATCGCTTCCAGGACGTGGCTGACCACGTGACCGGCGCGCAGGCTGCGCAGACCGGCGTCGCAATCGTCGGTGCCGGCTATGCCGGCATGGCGGCGGCCGTCGCCCTGGCCACACGCGGCATCGTGGTCAGCGTGTACGAAGCCGGCCCGGTGCCCGGCGGCCGCGCGCGGCGCGTGACATCGCGCGGGCACACCCTCGACAACGGGCAGCATCTGCTCGTCGGCGCCTATCGAGAACTGCTCGCGCTCATGCACACGGTCGGCGTAGCCGAGACGGCGGTGCTGCGGATGCCGCTCGAGTTGCGCTATGCGCGTGGCTTCGCGTTGCGCGCGCTGCCGCTGCCGGCGCCCTTCGGGCTGCTCGGCGGGCTACTGTTTGCGCGTGGCGTGCCGCTTGCCGAACGCCTGGGCGCGGTGCGCTTCATGCGCGCCCTGCGCGCGGTGGGGTTCCATCTCACAGAGGACTGCGGCGTGGCCGCATTGCTCGCGCGCCATGGGCAGGACGGGCGCATCGGCCACTACCTCTGGACGCCGCTTTGCATCGCCGCACTCAACACACCGGTCGTGCACGCCTCCGCGAACGCCTTTCTCGCCGTGTTGCGCGATACGCTTGACGGGCCGCCCGGGGCGAGCGACCTCGTCTTGCCGCGTGTCGACATGAGCTGCCTATTTCCCGAGCCGGCGGCCGCGTACGTGCGGGCACGCGGCGGCGCGGTGCATTGCCGTGCACCGATACGCGATCTCGCGGCGCTGCGCGCGCGCCATACGCGCGTCATCGTCGCGGTCGGACCGCATCAGCTCACGGCGCTTGCGCCCGAGCTCGCCTTCGAAACGACCTACGAGCCCATCACCACCGTGTACCTCCAATACCCGGACCGCGTGCGACTCGCGCGGCCGATGCTCGGCCTCGACTACGGCACCGTCCACTGGGTGTTCGACCGCGGTGCGCTGAACGGCGAACACGGCCGCCTCGCCTGCGTGATCAGCGCGCATGGGCCACACGAAGACCTGTCGCACGATGCGCTCGCCGCGCGCTGCGCGGACGAGCTCGCGCAGGCCTTCCCGGGGCTCCCGCCGCCGTCATGGTCGCAGGTGATCGCCGAAAAATATGCGACCGTGCACTGCCGAGCGGGCGCCCCGCGCCCCGACTTGCGCACCGCGCTGCCGGGCGTTTTCCTCGCCGGCGATTACATGGACCCGGACTATCCGCCAACGCTGGAGGGTGCGGTGCGCAGCGGCCTGCGCGCAGCGGCGGCGGTCAGCGCGGGGCTTTAACGCGGTGCTTTAAAAGAGGGCGCGATACCGGCGCCGGCCTCGGCCACCGCCGAGCTTGCGGTCTTGGCTTTGGTCCGGCGCAAAGCCTGGTTCAAACTGTCGATCAGTTCGGTCGCCACGACCAGGATCTGCTTGGTTTCGAAACCCGCTTTGCGCAGATCCTTGTAGAACGAGCGGGCGATGATTCTCGCAACCTTTTCCGGCTCTGTGACGGCAGCCAAAAACTGCGCGTCGAGCGTGCTTTGATCCGGTGGGTCGCCGTGTCCATTGCGGCTCAATGCGATCGCTGCGTACCGAGACGCCAAGAGTTGCCGCATATTCTGGGTTTCGATCGCGAAACCGAGATGTTCACCGAGCGCAGCAAACAGCCTGTGATCGAAACCGGCGCCCCCAGACCCGAGCCGTTTTCCGCTCGTCGCGCAGAGGTAGCCGACAATCTGTCCATTGACCCGTAGCGGCGCCGCGAGCGCGTTTTGTAGCTTCGGTGCGGCCCGTACGCGCCCGACGCGACGTACGCGACCTACGCTCTGTGCGCTGCCGTCGGCGCCGGCCTCGCCACAGTACACGGTGGTGCGATCGCCGGCCGCTGGATCGCACGCCAATTCTCGCGCCAGGAACGCAATGATGCGATCGTCGAAGACCGCGCAGTTGATCGATTCATCTCGATGCCGACTCGCGCGCGCACGCAGCGTCGGCGTGTTTCCATCTCGCCAGACGATCGCGCAGTACTCCACGCCAAACGAATCCAGCACGATTTGCGTCGCGCCCACCAGCAAGCTCTCGGTGCTGTCGTGACGGCCATGCAGGCGACACAGGCCGTCGAGCGCGCGACGCATCCTGTCTGCGTCGCGCGAGTCGGCATGCGTTTTCTCCGCAGCCACAGGTGGCGCTCCTGTTGCGGCCCTCACGGACCGGCTCGATATTATTGATCCAGACTCTGGATAACGCATCACCCGTCCGGGCGTCGTTGCCCGCCGGCCCGTTCCTGCCGCCCCTTGGGCGGGGAACCGCTCGATCGGGTGCTCAGAGGTCCCGCAGCATCTGGACGGCCTGTTCAACGCGCTCCACGGCAAGCACCTCGAGCCCCACGATGGCGCTTTTCGGGCGGTTGGCGCGCGGCACGATCGCGCGCCTGAAGCCGAGCTTGACGGCTTCGCGCAGCCGGTCCTGCCCGCGCGGCGCCGGGCGCACTTCGCCCGCCAGCCCAATCTCGCCAAACACGGCAACATCGCGCGGTACCGGCCGATCGGTGAGCGACGACACCACGGCAAGCGATACCGCAAGGTCCGCGGCCGGCTCGCTGATGCGCACGCCACCGACCGCGTTCACGAACACGTCCTGGTCAATCGTCGCCAGGCGCGCATGCCGGTGCAGCACCGCCAGCAGCATCGCGAGGCGATTCTGCTCGAGTCCGACCGACAGGCGCCGCGGGCTGGGCGCCTGCGTCGCATCGACCAGCGCCTGGATCTCCACCAGCAGCGGCCGCGTGCCCTCGAGCGTCGCGAGGACGCAGGTACCCGCGACGTCGGCGCCATGCTGCGAGAGAAACAGCGCCGACGGGTTGCTCACCGCACGCAGCCCGCGCTCGGTCATCGCGAACACGCCGAGCTCGTTCACCGCGCCGAAGCGATTCTTGATCGCACGCACCAGGCGAAAGCTCGAATGCGGGTCGCCCTCGAAATACAACACCGAGTCGACGATGTGCTCGAGTACGCGTGGCCCCGCGATCGCGCCTTCCTTGGTCACGTGGCCGATCAGCAGGACAGCGGTGCCGGAATTCTTCGCGTGGCGCGTCAGCTGCGCCGCACATTCACGCACCTGGGCGACCGAGCCCGGCGCGGACTGCAGCGCCTCGGAGTACAGCGTCTGGATCGAATCGATCACCACGACCCGCGGCTTGGCGGTCTCGAGCGCCTGCAGAATCCGCTCGAGCTGTATCTCGGCGAGCAGCCGCACGTCGCCGGCATCGAGCACGAGCCGGCGCGCGCGCAACGCGACCTGCTCGACCGATTCCTCACCGGTCACGTAGAGCGCGGTGGTGCGATCGCCGAGCGCGGCAAGCGCCTGCAGCAGCAGCGTCGATTTGCCGATGCCCGGATCGCCGCCGAGCAGCACAACCTGCCCCGCGACGAGGCCCCCGCCAAGCACGCGGTCGAGCTCATCAATCCCAATCGGAATGCGCGCGGCTGCGCGCGCATCGATTTGCGCGAGCGGCTGCGGCGCGCGCAGTGGCGCGAGCCCGCGCTGGCGCGTGTTACCGGGCTTCTCGACGCGCGTCTCGACCAGCGTGCCCGCGGCACCGCACGACGGGCAGGCGCCGAACCATTGCAGCGCACTTGCGCCGCAGTCGGAGCAAACGTAGGCCGATTTCGCCCGCGCCACAGGATTCGGGTCGCTTCAGGTTTCCACGACCGGAACGCGCGGCGCGAGCCCACAAAGGAGCTCGTAGCTAAGCGTTCCCGCGTGCGCCGCGACCTCGTCTGCCGACAGGCCTTCCCCCCACAGGGTGACCGGCGTCCCGACGCGCGCCGGCGCGAAGCCGGTGACGTCGACGCAGATCATATCCATCGAAACGCGGCCCACGATCCGCGCGCGTTGCCCCGCCACCAGCACCGGCGTGCCGGCGGGCGCGTGCCGCGGGTAGCCGTCGGCGTAGCCGCAGGCGACCACGCCGAGCGTCATCTCGCCCGCAGACTCGTAGGAAAAACCGTAACCGACGCGTTCCCCCGGTTGCAGATGCTGGAGCCCGATGATCTCGCTGGTCAGTGTCATCGCCGGCTTCAGTCCGAGCGCCTCTGCGCTCTGGTCGGCAAACGGCGAACAACCGTAGAGCATGATGCCCGGCCGTACCCACGCCGCGCGCGTCTCCTCCGTATAGCGCAGCAGTGCGGCCGAATTCGCGACACTGCGGGGCGCCTCCAGGTTGTGCGTGATCTCGTTGAACCAGTCGAGCTGCGCGCGCACCCCGCTTGGGCCGTCTGCGTCAGCGAAGTGGGTCATCAACGTGACCGCGCGGATCTGTGGATCCTCCTGCAGCGAGTTCCATCCCAGGAGCACGTTTTCTGGAGAGAAGCCGAGCCGGTTCATGCCACTGTTCACCTTGAGATAGGCGTCGATCTGGCCGCCGAGATCGGTCGTCTTCAGCATCTCGATCTGCTCGACGGTGTGGATCACCGGCGTGAGCGCGTATTTGTGCAGGACCGGCAGGTCCTGGGGTGAGAAAAAACCTTCCAGCATCAGGATCGGCTTGTTGACGCCCGCGGCGCGCAGGCGCAGCGCGTCGACGAAGTCCAACAACGCGAAGCCGTCGGCCGCATCAAGCGCCTTCGCCACGCGCGTCAGCCCGTGGCCGTAGCCATTCGCCTTGATGACCGCCCAGATTTCCGAGCCACCCGCAAGGCGGCGCGCAACCTCGAGGTTGTGCCTGAGCGCGGCGCTCGAGATCGTGGCGCGAATCGGACGAGGCATGGATGCGATCAGGACGTCACGGTCGGATGAAAGACTGGCATCAATGCCGTTCGCGCATCGGGTCGAGCACTATCGCCCGGGTCACGCGGCCTGACGCGCGGCCAGCCGCTGCTTCGCAAACTCGACGAAGGTGTTGACCAGCTGCGAGCGAAACTTCTCCTTCGGATAGACGACCGAGAGCTGGCGCAGCAAGCGCGGGGCGAGCGGCACGCAGGTCACGCGCCCGAGCTGCAGCTCGCTGGCGACGGTGACGCGCGACATGATGCCGAAACCCAAGCCGGTCGCGATCAGGCCCTTCAATGCCTCCGGACTGCCGAGCTCCATGACGACGCTCAGGGCGTCCGCCGCGACGCCGGCCTTTTGCAGATATTTGTCGGTCACTTCACGCGTGCCCGAACCCGTCTCACGACTGATGAACGGGTATTGCTGGAGTTGCTTCGGGCTGACGCTCTTCAATCGCGCGAGCGGATGCGAGGGCGCGCACACGACTTGCAGTTCGTCGTCGCA
The DNA here is from genome assembly GCA_032125995.1 of Betaproteobacteria bacterium. Taxonomy (GTDB): domain Bacteria; phylum Pseudomonadota; class Gammaproteobacteria; order Burkholderiales; family SG8-39; genus SG8-39. Next base: position 17,973 of record JAQBBQ010000064.1, read on the forward strand.
AACCACCTCCGTAATCACCGTCGAGAGATGTGAGGGCGCCTCGATGAATCCGATGTCGAGGGTATGCTCGGCCACCCGGCTCTCCACCGTCTCCGAGTTGCCGACGATCAGTCGCGGCAGCACCTTGGGATGCATCGACTTGAACTCGCCCAGCACGCGCGGCAACAGGAACTCGGCGATCGTCGTGCTCGCGCCGATCATCAACAAACCGGCCACCTCGCCGGTCAATTCCTTGAGTCGGGTGTCGAGCTCCGCCGAAAGCGCGAGTATTCTCTCGGCGTACTCCAGCACCACGTTGCCGGCCGGCGTCATCGAGATTCGGCCATGCCCGCGCTCGAACAGGCGGGTATTGAAATGCTCTTCCAGCTGCTTGATCTGAAAAGTCACCGCCGGCTGGGTCATGAACAGCGCTTCTGCCGCCTTGGTGAACGACAGATGCTTGGCCACAGCATGAAAGACTTGAAGGCGCCGGTCTGCCATCGCGATTAACGTTTTCGATCGAGCTCAATAACGAGCTTATTCAAGCATAATCCGCGCGCGATAGGTAGCTTATAGGCAAATCCCCGAATACCGCAGGCGCTTCGCCAACCGTGGGGACGGCGTGGACAACCGCGTGCCTGCCCGCGCCAAAGCCACGCACGTTCAACATCGCGTGCATCGGCGCGGCTAACGTCGTCAGCGCCCGGCCGCCCGCTCGGCAATCGTGCGGCGCGCGAAAACGAGATCGGCCCACGCCTTCGCCTTGTCGGGCAGGTTCCGCAACAGATAGGCGGGGTGATAGGTGACGATGAGCGGAACACCTGCGTAGCCGTGCACGCGCCCGCGCAGGCTCGCGATCGTCGCGTCCGTCGCGAGCAGGGTTTGCGCGGCGAAACGACCCATCGCGACGATCAGCCGGGGTTGTATGAGACTGATCTGACGCACCAGATACGGCGTGCACAGCGCGACCTCACCCGGTTGCGGATTGCGGTTTCCCGGCGGTCGGCACTTCAATACGTTGGCAATGTAGACGTTATCACTGCGTTTCAGCTCGAGCGCGGCGAGCATCGCATCGAGCAGACGTCCCGCCTGACCAACGAAGGGTTCACCCAGCCGATCCTCCTCGGCGCCCGGTGCCTCGCCGATCAGCAGCCAATCCGCGCGCTCGTCGCCGACGCCGAACACGGCCTGCTTGCGCCCGGCGTGCAAACCGCAGGCCGTGCAGGCAGGGACCGCCTGCTTGAGGTCTGACCACGCCATCACGCGAATCGCGGCGTCCCGGTCCATCGCGGCCGGCGTCGCGTTGGTTGCGGTCAGCGCCGCCGGTACCTTCGGCACCTCCGGCGCGATCGACTCGGAGGGTGCGTTTGGTGCCGTTGGTGCGAACAGGGCGGCGGGCGGGAAATCTTCGCGCGGCGTCGCCTCCGGCTCCGGTGCGCGCAGCCGCCACACCGGCGCAAGGCCCATCTCCGCGAGCAGCGTATTGCGGTCAGGTTTTACCATTTCAACATCTCAGGACGCCAATGCGCCACGGCTGCGACTGCGGATCACGACTCAAAATGCAAGACATAAATCAGCGCATCCTCGCGTCCCGGGTGCGCCGGATAGTAGTCGCGCCGCAGCGCGACGCGGCGAAAGCCGAAGCGCTGGTAGAGGCGTTGCGCGCCCTCGTTGCTCGGGCGGACCTCGAGGAACAGACTGCGCTCACCCGCTTCGCGTACCAGCGTGATGACGCGGCCGAGCAGCGCGCTGCCATAGCCGCGACGCTGGTACGGGGCCGCGATCGACAGGTTGAGCAGGTGCGCTTCGCCGGCGGCGGCAAACAAAATGCAGTAGCCGACCAGTTCGCCCTCGATGCGCCAAACCCAACAGTCGTACTGCGCGCGCAGTGAATCGGCAAAATTGCCGCGCGTCCAGGGATGGCTGTAGATCGCAGCCTCGACCGCGACTACGGCGTCAAGGTCCGCGGCCTGCATGCGCTCAAGCCGCGGCGTGCCCGGCACATCAGTCTGGTTCAGGACCGCGCTCATCGGCCCAGGCGCTCGGCGCTCGTCAACGCAACCTTCTCGCGCACATAGTGCGGCTGCGCCAGCGCGGCGTCGACGCCCTCGCCG
>JAQBBQ010000065.1:0-15240 GCA_032125995.1 Betaproteobacteria bacterium
GGTCCCGGCCAGCGCAAGCTGGCCCGAGACGAGGACATAGCCGATGTCGGCGAATTCGAGCCCTTTCTTAGCGTTTTGGTCAACCATGATGATGGTCTTGCCGTCCTTGTGCTGCAGTTCGTCCAGGATCTCGAACACCATGTCGATGAAGCGCGGCTCGAGGCCGATCGACGGCTCATCGACCAGCAGGACGTCAGGCTCCATCACCAGCGCACGCGAGATTTCCAGCAGGCGCCGTTCGCCGCCCGAGAGCACGCGCGCCTTGTGCCCGCGGCGCGCGGCAAGCCTGTCGTATTTGCCGAATATGCGTTCCGCTGCGGCCCTGGCGGCCGCGGGCGATTCCAGCAGGTAGCCGCCCATCCAGAGGTTTTCCTCGACCGTCATGTCGGGGAATACCGATTTGTCCTGCAGGATATAGGCGACGCGCGCGTCGCGCAGCTTGCGCTCGGTGCCGAGGCGCGTGATGTCACGCCGCCCGTCGCCGCTGGCGACGGAGATTTCCCCGGCCGTGATATTGGTAAATCCATAGATCGAATGCAGCACGGTGGACTTCCCTGCGCCGTTCGGTCCGATCAGGCACAGGGACTGCGAGCGTGCGACGTGCAGGGTCAGGTCGTGCAGGATCTGCATGTTGCCGTAGCCCGCACGCAAGCCGCGGATCGAAAGGAAGGGCTCCCCGGTCGCGAGCGCGAGCAGGCGATCCTCCGGAATATCGACACGCAGCGCCTCTGCGTCGCGCGCGACATCGTCGACTGACAGGACCGTGTCGACTGTGCCGAGGTGATAGCCGGCGGCGCGCTGTATCTCACCGGCCATCAGTGCGCTCCCAGATAGGCGTCAATCACACGCCGATCGTCCCGGATCTGCTCCGGCGAGCCCTCCGCGAGCAGTTCGCCGTGCGACATGCAGTAGATGTGCGATGCCAGGTTCATGATCACGCGCATGTTGTGCTCGATGACGAACAGCGTGATGCCGAATTCCGCATTGGCGCGCTTGAGGCGGTCGATCAGCCCGTTGATGAGGGTCGGATTGATGCCCGCCGTCGGCTCGTCGAGCAGCAGCACGCGCGGCTCGTTCATCAGGGCCATCGCGAATTCGAGCAGCTTCTGCTGCCCGAACGAAAGCGAACCCGCAATCAGCGCGCGCTTGGAATACAGGCCGACGAACTCAAGCAGGCGGTGCGCCTTGTCGATGAGCTCGGGAGGATAGGGCCGGAACATCTCTTTCCACTCGCCGCCGCGGTGCGGCACCGAAATGAGCAGGTTGCGCACGCAATCCATCTTCGAGAAGATGCGGGTCTGCTGGAAGGTGCGCAGCATTCCGAGACGGGCGATTTCCTGCACGGTCAGGCGCGAGATCTCCTGCCCGGCGAAGCGGATCGAACCCGAATCGATCGGATGATGGCCGACGATCGAATTGAACAGGGTGGTCTTTCCCGAGCCGTTCGGGCCGATCAGTCCCGTGATGCCGCCCTCGGCCACGGCGAGGCTTACTTCGTGATTGGCCACGACTCCGCCGAAGGCCTTGGTGACCTTGCCGACCTCGATAATGGGCGCGCTCATGCCTTGACGTCGGCGCGCAGCGCCTTTCTAACCGGCATCTCCGTTCCGGCAGCGAACCATTTCGGCCGGCGTTGCCGCAGCCAGCCCATGATGCCCTGCTGGAAATACACCACATTGACGATGATCAGCACGCCCAGCGCGATGTACTGCCAGCCGAGCAGGTAGGTCCAGGTGACCTCGCGCAGAGCGTAGAACAGGGTCGAACCGACGATCGGGCCCCACAGCGTCCCCTTGCCGCCGAGCAGTGTCATGGCGACCATGAAAATGCCGAACGTGAGCGTCGGAAACGCGGTCTCCATCGGTTCGATGAAGCCGGTCATGTTGCCGAACAGGGCGCCGGCAATGCCGAGGAAGAACGCCGACACGCACCAGGCGACCATCTTGTATCGCGCGGTGTGCAGGCCGAGCGCCTCGGCTTTGTCCTCGTCGTCACGTATGGCGTTGATCGCCAGGCTGAAGCGCGTCCGGTAGAGCCAGCGTAGGAAGAGGTAGCACAGGATGGTCGCCGTCATGCAGGCGGCATAGAAGAAAAGCTCGCGCATGCCGGGGCCGCCCGGAAACACCGGCATCGCAATGCCCATGCCGCCTCCGACGTAGTTCCAGGAATTCGTCAGCTCGGCGGCGGCGATTGCCACGCCGAGGGTGCCGATGGCGTAATAAGGCCCGCGTAGACCGAACAGGATCCAGCTCAGCACCGCCGCTACGACGACCGGAACGAGCGCCGCAAGCACGATGCCGAGCGCGAGGCCCCCGAAGTACTCCTTCGGCGCGAAATCGACCTTGATTGCGCCGTTGGCCGCGGTATAGAGCCCGATGTCGTAGACCACGCCGATCTGCGCCACTGCGCAGACATACATACCGACGCCGAAAAACAGGATGTTGCCAAGCGAGTTGTACCCCATCTGACCGCCCATGATGTCCCAGGTGAGCGCAAACAGGACGAACACCCAGAACACCGCGAACTGGATCGAGTGCCCGGGAAACACGAACGGCGCGACGACACCCGCGGCCAGCAGCAGCAGGTGGCCTGCGAGCGAGCGGCGCGTCAGGCCGAGTCCGGCGCCGGTGCTCATTGCAAGGACATGCGATGGCGCCTCAGCGCCATCTGCCGCCAGATGAGGATGACGAGGAGCAAGCCGACGATGGTCGCCTGCTGGAACTGCGCGCCGAGAACGAAACCGCTGTACTGTTCGAGCACCCCGAGGCCGAGCGCGGTCACGATGACCCCCGGCAGGTTGCCCAGCCCCGCGGCGGTGACAATGACGAAGGCACGCACCGAGTAGGCGATGCCGTAGAAGGGCTGGAGCACCCAGATCATCGCGATCAGCCCGCCCGCGGCGCCGCAGATGGCGGCGTTGATCGAGAAAGTCATCGCGTAGACGAGGTCGGTGTCGACGCCCAGCACGCGCGCCGCGCGCGGATCCTGCGCAGTGGCGCGGATCGCCTGGCCCATGCGACTTTTCTTCATGAACAGCACCATGGCGACGGCCAGCAGCACGCACAAGCCGAAAGCGATAATCTTGATCTGCGTCACTTCGACCATGTCGCCGAACAGCTTGATTCCGCCGAACCCCGATCGGACCGTGCGCACGTCCGGCCCGAATGCCAGGTTGAGAGATTGCTGGATGGTGATCGCCAGTCCGAACGTGGCGAGCAGGGAGGTGAACAGATCAAGCTGGATGACGCGCCGGATGATCAGTTTGTAGAGGATCCAGCCGAACCCAAACATGATTGCCGAAGCGGGAATCAAGGCGAGGATCGGGTTCATGCCGTGCCGCGTGAATTCCCAGGTGACGTAACCGCCCATCATTACGAGGTCGCCTTGCGCAAGGTTCTTCACGCTGGTGACGCCCCAGACCAGCGCCAGGCCGTAGGCCACCAGGCAGAACACGGCGGCGACCGTGACGCCGTTCAGGATCAGCTGAACGTTGAATATCGGCGCAGTGCTGCCGAGGATCTGCAGGTTGTCCCACATGGCGATCACCGCGCCGGGGCTCCCGGGCCCCGGCGCTGCTCTCCTTCAGGAAATGTCGAAAGACCTACTGCGGCGCTTTGCGCGGATACGCGACCTTGTCGGAGGCGTACTTGGTGGGCGCGACCACCTTGTAATTGCCGCCCTGGATCTGGCGCAGCACCATCGGCTTGGCGATGTTGTTGCCCGCGGGACTGAACTTGATGTTGCCGTAGAACGTCTGCGTCTGGGTCGCTGCCAGCGCGTCGCGCAGCTTCACGGTGTCGAAGCTCTGCGCACGCTCGAAGGCGTCGACCCAGATCTGGACCGCCGCGCTTGCCTGCGCCGTCTGGTACGGAACGATCTTGTACTCGGGATGCGCCTTGAGGAACTTGTTGTTGTAGTCCATCGCGCTGCCGAACAGGCTGTCCTTGTAGGTCAGCGTCTCGGCCCATTGGGTCGGGCACAGGATGCCTTCCGAAGCGGCGGCGAACTTGGTCGAGAACTTGGCCGACTCGCAATGCGTCATGGCCACGATCGATGCATTGACGCCCATTTCCTTCATCTGCCGCACCGCGGTGGTCGCGCCTTTAGTGTGGCCCGAAACGAGGATGATGTCGGGCTGGAGCGCCTTGATCTTGGTCAGCGTCGCCGAGATGTCGGAGAGGTCGCGCGGCATCTTGTCGTCGACGACGATCTGCATGCCGTATTCCTTGATTTTGTCGACCGCGCCTGCGCGCACGTCCAGAGAGAACGGGTCGTTCTCGAACGACAGCGCCACTTTCAGGTCGCTCGGCTTCTTGCCGCTTTTGGTCGCGAGTTCCGCGGCCAGGTCGAGAGCCGGCGCAAGGTACTGCTCCGATGTGGACAGCACGGCGAAGACATACTTGTAGCCCTGCGTGAACAGCGAACGCGACGCGCCTTCGGCTTCGACCATCGGGATCTTGTACTTCTCGATGACCGGCAGCGCCGCCTTGGTCGGCCCGGAGGCGTAGGGTCCGAGCGTGAACTTGATGCCGTCCTGGTTGATGATGCGCTCGAGCAGCTGTGCGGTGCGCGCGGGCGACGACTCGTCATCGTAGTACTGGATTTTCAGTTTGTAGCTTTTGCCGCCGACCTTCACGCCGCCTCTCGCGTTGATCGCGGCGACCGTGAAGTTGTAGCCGTCGCTGGCGTTCTTGCCTTCCTGCGAATACTTGCCGGTGATCGAGATCGCCGATCCCAGAATGATGGTGTCGCCGTCAACTTTCGCGGTGGTCGGCGACGCGAATGCGAGCGCGACCGCCGATGCAGTAATGAGACCGAGACTCTTTAACCTAAACGATTGCTTCATCATGGCTTTTCTCCTCCTGGAGGGATTCGCGGATAGGCCTTCGCGAGGGCGAAACCTTAACACAGAGCCGGGGGCTAAAGAACCCGACCATGGTGTCCGGATGGCTTGGGTCTGCGGGTATCCGTAGCTGCCATGCGCCATGCGCTATGCCGTACGCCAACGAAAAACCCGTGCCGCGAGGATCGCGAGCATCGGCAGGGCAAAGCCGATGACGGTCGCCGCAATCAGCAGCCAGCCAAGCTCGCCGTAGTCGGCGGGCGCGCTCGTGGACTGGGTGACCGGGTCGCGCACCTCACGCGTTACCGTGAACAGCCGATTTAGGTATTTTGTCCCGAGCTGGGAGGCCGAGAGCGCCAGATTGGTGAAGGAGGCCATGACGGCAAAAAAGGTCGCTTTCAGATTGGCGGGCGCGGAATTGGCGATCCAGGCCAGCATCGGGATCATGGCGATCTGGCCAAGCGGCGACTCGAGCGCGGTATCGATCAGCGCGATCGTGCGCGCATCGACCATGCCGCCGGTGATTCGTGCAGTCCATTCATGCAATCCGTAGTACATGCCGATGATCGGCAGAGTGAGGAACGTTCCAGCGATGGTGAGAAAGCCGATGACGTAGGCAATCGAGCGCTCCGCCATGAAGCGGCGGAATATGAACATGCCGGTCAGCGTCAGTACGCCCGCGATAAGGGATAGTTTTGCGAGAAACGACTGATCAAAGCGCAGTTCGTCGATCATCCACCAGGTCGCGCCCGCGCCGGGGCCCGGCATCGCGCGAAACACGAAGATCACCACGGCGGTGCCGATCAGCGTACGCCGTCCCTCGGGTCCCAACGCCCCGAGCAGGCGCCACATCAAAAACAACACGACGGTCATCGACCCGGCGAACACCAACTCCTGGCCATAGCGCAGATCCGCCAGGCCCACCGACAGTGTGATGCCGACGAATACGACGCTGCCGCCGAGGATCCACCAGTTCGGCTGGGTGAGTTCGGTGCGCACTGCGAGCATCCGATCGACCTCCGCCGCAGTGAATCCTTCGGCGGCGAGCCGCCGCCCGCGGCGCCAGTGCACGAACGTCGCAAGGACGGTACCGATCACCGAACACGCCGGGATACCGAGCGCGAGCAGATAGATCAGCGCATAGGTATCGGCCTTCACCTGCACCGACATCGTCTCGACGTCACGGAACAGCCAAACGTTCGCAAGCGCAACCAGGATGGACCCGCCGATGATTGCAACGCGCCCCAGGGTCTGCATCGTGGTGTGCATCAGCTTGCGGGTTCCGGCGTCGAATGCCTGCCCCCGTTCATCAACCTGCGGCACCGCCTCGACCGTCATCGCATCGGCGACCACGTCCTGCACGACGTAGCCGACGGGGGCGAGCAGGGCGGAGATCACAAACCAATGCTCGACGGGCAACAGGCTGCGCATCGACGCGGTATGCGCGATCAACGCATACATGATGAGCAGGCTAAGCGCGACGAGCGCTGCGCCCAGATACACCAACAGGCTTTTGCGGCGCCAGATCAGATCGACGAGATGACCGACGGGCATTTTGAGCGCCCAGGGAATGCCCGCCCAGAATCCGAGCGCAGCGAGGAATTCAGCCGACAAGCCCAGGTATTCTTTGACGAAGAAAGTGCCGACGATCCCGGTGAGGCCGGAAACCCCCGCCGCGACGTAAACCATCAGCGGCGGCAGGTAGTCGAGCCGCAGCTCGCGCCCGAGCTCGAAGACGTTGCGGTCCAGCCAGCGCAGTACGGCGTTCGCCACGGCGTGCGCGGGGGTCTAGCCCAGAAGGGCGGCGATTTGTTTGCGGTCGGGGCGCGTGATGACGCCCAGCTCGCAGACGATGGCGCTGATCAGGTCCGCGGGCGTAACGTCGAACGCGGGATTGCGTACCGCAACCCCGCCCGGCGCCCAGCGCATGGACCGGAATCCGGTGATTTCATCCGCGCCGCGCTCTTCGATCGGGATCGTGGTGCCGTCGCGCAGCGCAAGGTCAAAGGTCGTCCGGGGCGCCGCGACGTAGAACGGCAGGCCATGGCGCTGCGCGAGAACGGCCAGCGTGTAGGTACCGATCTTGTTCGCGACATCGCCGTTTGCGGTAATCCGGTCCGCACCCACCAGTACCAGGTCGACGTCACCGCGACTCATGAGATGGCCCGCCGCGGCATCTGCGACCAAGGTGACCGGAATACCCTCTTCGAGCATCTCCCAGACCGTTAGCCGCGCGCCCTGCAGGTAAGGGCGGGTCTCGTTCGCAATCACCGAGACGCGCTTCCCGGCCTCATGTGCCGAACGCACCACGCCGAGCGCGGTGCCGTAGCCGGCGGTGGCCAGCGCACCGGCATTGCAATGGGTCATGATGCGCGCGCCTTCCGGAATCAGGGCGGCGCCGTGCGCACCGAGCGCACGATTTGCGGCCACGTCCGCGTCGTAAATGGCGACCGCCTCGGTGACCGGGTCGCGCGCCCTGCGCATCCGCTCCAGTGCCCAGAACAGGTTGACCGCGGTCGGGCGGCTCGCTGCCAGCACCGTGGCGGCCTGCTCGAGATCGCCGCCCGAGCGTGCCGCGAGCGCGTAGCCGAAGGCCGCAGCACAGCCGATTGCGGGTGCGCCGCGCACTACCATGTCCCGAATGGCCGCTGCCACCTCGCCCGCGCTGCGGCAGGCGACGTACACCACCTCATCGGGCAAGCGACGCTGGTCGAGCAATTCGAGTGCGATCCCCGTCCAACGCATTGTCTGGACCGCATTTCCCCTGCGTGATTCGCGCTGCGTCACACGACGCGCTCGTTGCCGCCATCGACCGGAATCTGCGCCGCGGTCGTCTTGGCAAACAGCGTGCCGCAGAGTTCGGCTGCAAGCTCCGCCACGTCGCCCGAGGTGACTTCGGTAGCGAGCAGGTTTTTCTTCCGATACGCGTCTACGCTGAGGCCGTAGGCCTTTGCGCGCGCCGCAAGCAGGTCAGGCGTCCACAACGCAGTGTCGTAAACGGCATCGGGGTGCAAAGAGTTGATCCGGATGCCGTCCTTGGCCCATTCGAGTGCAACGATTCGGGCAAGCTGATTGAGCGCGGCCTTGGACGCCGAGTACGCGGCGGCGCCGGGCCCCGGGGCGGGCACGTTCTTCGAGCCGATAACGACCACGCGACCATTGCGCGCGGCGCGCTTGAGCAGCGGATGGGATTGCTGCAACAGGCGCAGGTTCGCCTCGACGTTCACCGACATGGCCGCGTGCCAGGCCTGCGCCGAGATCTCGGTCACGGCCTGCGTCGCCGGAAAGACGCCGGCATTGAGAACGAGCATGTCCATACCGCCGAAGCGCCCGACGCCGCGGTCGAGCGCACGCTCGACCGCGACTGGGTCAGTGAGGTCGCATTCGATGCCCAGCACATCGAGACGCTGCCAGTGATGCGTGACCGCGACATCCCGGTCGAGTGCGATCACAGCCGCGCCGCGCCGCAGGAACGCGTCGACGCAAGCTTTGCCGATGCCGGAGGCCGCGCCCGTAATCAACACGACCTCGCCGGTGAACGCAGGCGCTGCGCCCGATTGACGCAACTTGGCCTGTTCCAGATCCCAGTATTCGATGTCGAAAATATCGCGCTCGCTTACCGCGCTCCAGCCGCCGAGCTTTTCGGCGCGCAGAATCACGTCGACCGTGTGGTCGTAGAGGTCCTCGATAATTGCGACGTCCTTCGCGCTGCGCCCGGCTGAGGCAAAACCGAGTTCGGGGTCGAGCAGCATGCGCGGCGCGACATCAAGCATCGCTTTGGACTCTTTGGCGTTTGGTGCATGGCGCTCGAAATAGGCCGCATAGCGCCGACCAAACGCCGCGACATCGCGGCCGATCATCGGCAGTGGCTTGGTGCGGATCACGTGATCGGGTGTCGCCGGTCCCTGCTGCGAGAGCCGCGCGACGTCAGGATGTTGCGCGAAGCCGAGCAACTTCGCCGAATCGCTCATGCGCAATAACATGGGACCCGTTGCGGCATGGGAGATCGCGCGTCGCAACGCGGCGATGTCCTCACGCGGTACCGGTTCGCGACGCGGCGCGGGCGGTGACAGGTCCCAGGCCGCGTGATCCCGAAGATGGTTCTCGGCCATCGAAACGAGCTCGATCATGCGTTCGTAGGACTCGCGTGCGGTTTTACCGAACGAAAACATCCCATGCGAGAGCAGCACCATACCCATCGTGGCGGCGCCGGCGTGCTCTCGAAACGCCCGCGCGCAGACCGCCGCGAGATCGAAGCCCGGCATGACATAGGGGATGACGACGACGCGGTCGCCGTAGATTTCCCGTATGCGGTTTTCGCCAGCCGGCGCATTGGAGATCGACAGCATGGCATCGGCATGCGTGTGATCGACGTAGGTCTGCGGCAGGATTGCGTGCAGGATCGTTTCCACCGAGGGAGCCGGTGCGCCGGCGCGCAGGCTATGGGTGTTCAGTTCATTGACCATCTGCCGATCGGAGAGGGCAGGCAGGTCGGCCAGGCGCCGGACGTAGTCCAGTTCGACCGGCGTGAACCCGGCGGCCTCGATCGATTCGAGATCCCATCCGCTACCCTTTACGTACAGCACGTCCCGGTCCTCGCCGAACAGGTTCTTCTCGCGCAGCTTGACCGAGGTATTCCCGCCGCCGTGCAGAACGAGTGACTTGTCGCGCCCGAGCAGGCGCGAGCTGTACACCCGCGGCCCGAGCGGCCCCGTGAATTGCGCGGCTTCTGCGTCGCTCCAGAGGCTTTTCATGTCAAACGCTTTAGCGATGGGCGTGGAATTCTATACTCTGCAGATGTTCCGCATTGAGTTGCTGTCCTGGGAATCGGCGCGCAGCGCGGCTGCACCGATCCGTTTTACCGTGTTCGTCGAAGAACAGCGCGTTCCAACAGACATCGAACTCGACGAACATGATGCCACCAGCCTGCACGCGCTGGCGCGCAGCGGGCAGGGCGAGGTCATCGGTACGGGTCGCCTGCTTTCCGCCGAAGATCACGCCAGCCGCAGCGTTGGGCATATCGGGCGCATGGCCGTGCTCGCAGCGTGGCGCGGACGGGGTGCCGGTGGCGCAATCCTCGAGGCCCTCGTCGATGCCGCGCGGGCGCGTGGCGATACCGAGGTCGCGCTATCGGCGCAGTCCCATGCACTCGCGTTCTACCGCGCCCATGGTTTCGTCGCGGAAGGCGAGGATTACATCGAGGCCGGGATCATGCATCGCGACATGCGCCGCAGCCTTCAGTCGCTGCGCACCTAGGCCTTGATCGCGAACTCGTAGGTCAGCGTCTCGCCCGCCGCGCCGTGCGGCTCGAAGCTGCGCTCGGCAAACTGGGCGCGACCGTCCGCGTCAACGATGAGGACACTCGAGCAGCGCGTGCCGTAGTCGGCTGACACCACGTGCGCGGCCGACAACTGGCGCTCGCGCTCCAGCCCGACCCCGGTATCCGGAAGCTCGGCATCCCCGGGTTGCTCGCTGTCCGCGAGAAGTTCGAGCAGTCCTTCGACGCCGACGCTGGCGCCAGTCTCCAGCGCGCGCGCCAGGCGCTGCTTGCCGACCACGACCTTGGGCCATGGCGTGTCGAGCAATTCATTCGACAGTCCGTAGATTCCGGCCTCGAGCCGGCGCGTGTCGCCGGCTCGGTTCGACGTCCACCAGAGTTCGTGCCGATCCGCGACGAGCAGGTTGAAACCGCGATACACGGTCCCGGTGGCATATGCCGCGGCGGCGTAATCGCCCGGCGGCGTCGCGCCACACAGGAAGTCCGTCGTCAGCTTGCCGCGCGATGGGGCGTCCGGGGCTACCGCACTGGACCCTTCGCGCACGTTCGTCACTGCGGCAAGGCGCCCAGTGCGCGTGACACCGAGCCAGGTTCCCATCGATTCCAGATCGCGACCGCCAAGCAGGTCCGGCTGCTCACGCCAAAATGCCGCCTGCGCGCTCGGGCGTGCGTAAAATTCATCACGATTCGCCGCCAGCACGAGCGGAAACCGCCGGTGCGCATGCCAGGCAAGCAAGATCAGGCACATGCGTCAGTCGGCGTCGACGAAGATTTCCGCATGCCGCGCGCCCGCGTCAATCAGCAGACGCCCAAACCCGACCCGTTCGCAATGCTGCTCGATGAACGTCGCCAGCGCGGTGACGTCTTCGACCTCGGCGTAGATCTCCATGCATGTCGCCGGGTCGTCTCTGCGGCACATCCAACGTCCGCGAATCCCGTGGGTCTGGGCGACGGCGTCGAACAAGATTCTGATTGCGGCTCGCAGGGCGTCGCGGCGCGTCGGATCGACCCGGTAATAAACGTAAAGGTTGGCGCGGGTCACACCGCGTACGGCAACGGCAAAAATTCGAGCGCCGGTCCGTCCGGCGCGGCGCGAATGGGCACCTGATGTTCGACCGCCGCGGTCGGTATTACTGCGAGGAGCTCGCTGCCGCCGTTCCCCGGTGCGGCAGAAATCACGGTGCCGCTCGGCTGACCCGGTTGATCGTCACTGAACAGATCCTGGCCCGGCGTGAGCGTGGCGCCTGCCGGCATCCGCGCGCGGACCATGCGTCGCTTGACCTGCCCGCGGAATTGGGCGCGCGCCACAACCTCTTGACCGGGATAGCATCCCTTCTTGAAGTCGACAGCGGCGATCGCCTCGAGATTCAGCATCTGGGGGACGAATAGATCCTGCGTCGCCGCGACGATCTGGGGCAGGCCCATGCGAATGTCCTCGAGCTGCCAGCGGGCCTCGTCGGCTTCGGCCGCACCAAGGCGCTCGATCAGTGCGCCCGGTCCTGGTGCAGGCGCGAGCAGGCGGGCGCGATCGGCGCCGACGCGAACCACGATGGCATCACCCGCACGGACGACCGCATGGGCCTGATCGGGAATTTCGACACCTTGCGCTGCGAGCGCGGGCAGCGCGGCGTCACCGAACAGGCCGAACTGCGCCCATCGCTCGCTCGCATCCTCGAGCGTGACCTTGGCGCGCAGCACGAACATGCGCAGACGCTTTGCCACGAGAGGAACCAGTTCACGCGGCAACAAGAGGAAAAAACCGCTCTCCACGGGTACCACGAGACCCGTCGCCAGAAGCCGACCTTTTGCGGTACACCAGCCGGCCAGGCGCGCACGATCCGGCGCCAGGTGCTCGATGTCGTTGGTGAGTTGGCCGTGCAGAAATGCGCGCGCGTCGTCTCCTGCGACGTGGAGCACGCCTTCGCGCCCCAGTCGGGCGTAAGCGAATTCCTTCGCCGCCTCGTTCTGATTGGCTTGGTTGTTCATCGTAGAATGAAATTCTAGCGTCGTTCGGGCGATCATCGCCTTCTCGCTGTGATTTCGTTCATCGTCCGCACTGCTCTGCTTGTGGTCCTCGCCGCGGTCGCCGCGTGGATCACTGTCGCGTGGTACGTGACGACGCCGCTGCCGGTGAAAACCCTGCCCGTCGAAGTGGAGATCCCGACCGGCACGCGATTCAGGGACGCGGTGACGATACTCGAGCGGGCCGGAATCGAGACCGGCGGGTTGCGCTTCGAGATCCTCGCCCGCGCGCTCAATCGGGCGCAGTCGATCAAGGCCGGGAGTTATGAAATTGCGCGTGCCCTGACACCGCTTGAGCTGCTCGACAAACTGACGCGCGGCGACGTCAGGCAGGCCGAAGTCCGGCTGGTCGAAGGATGGACGCTGCGCTCTGTGCGGCGTGCACTCGACGCCAGCCCGCACCTGCGCCACGACTCGATGGCGATGGACGAGGACCAATTGCGCTTGGCGATCGGCGTGACCGAACCGCGGCTCGAGGGTCTTGTATTTCCCGACACCTACCTGTTCGCCAAGGGCTCGAGCGATCTGGCCGTACTGCGTCGCGCAGTTCGCGCCATGCAGCGCCATCTCGCTGTTGAATGGGCTGCTCGGGAGTCGGATTTACCCTATCGCGCGCCCTATGACGCGCTCATCATGGCGTCGATCATCGAGAAGGAGACCGGGCAGGCGGCCGAGCGCGACCTGATCGCAGGGGTGCTCATCAATCGGCTACGCAGGGGCATGCGCCTGCAGGTCGATCCGACGGTGATCTATGGCCTCGGCGAAGCGTTCGATGGCAATCTGAAGAAGGTTCATTTGCTGACCGATGGGCCTTACAACAGCTATACGCGCGCCGGGCTTCCGCCAACGCCGATTGCGCTGTCGGGGCTGGCTTCGTTACGCGCGGCAGTACGACCCGCAGTAACCGATGCGTTGTATTACGTCGCGCGCGGAGACGGCAGCAGCCAATTTTCACGCACGCTGACAGAGCACAATCGCGCCGTGGACAAGTACCAACGCGCGCCGGCGCGCAGCGCCAGATCGAATTCGCGATGATTACCCGCGGCAAGCTGATTACCCTTGAGGGCGTCGATGGGTCGGGAAAGTCGACGCATCTCGAACAGATCGAGCAAACCCTATCCGCCGCAGGTCACCGTGTGCTTAGGACCCGCGAGCCGGGCGGGACGCTGCTCGCCGAATCGCTTCGCAAGTTGGTGTTGGACGTGCCGATGGACGGCGTATGCGAAGTGCTCCTGATGTTTGCGGCCCGAGCAGACCATGTACGAACCGTAATCCGGCCCGAAATGGAGGCAGGTACCTGGGTCCTTTGCGACCGCTTCACGGATGCGACGGTTGCCTACCAGGGTGCGGGGAAGGGGGTATCGCTCGGACTGATCCACGACCTGGCGCAGGCCGCACACCCGGGCCTGACACCGGACCGGACGCTCGTTTTCGATTGCCCTTACGAGATCGCGCGTGCGCGACTCGCGGGCACTGGGCGGCCGATGGACCGCTTCGAGCGCGAAGATCGGGCGTTTTTCGACCGCGTCCGCAGGGCCTATCTCGAGGCGGCCAGGCGCGATCCGGCGCGCGTGCATGTCATCGATGCCTCCAAAGATCTAGATGAAGTTAAGAAACAAATTGAAGTAAACCTATTAACGATTTGATTTATATATGTTTGACTGGAACGATAAGATCTGGAAATCGCTTCGTAGTCAGGTCGATCGCCTTCCGCATGCGGTGCTTATCCAGGGGCCCGCCGGGGTCGGAAAGCTTGCGCTCGCCGAGCACCTTGCGACCCGCCTGCTTTGCGAGTCGCCGACCCCCGATGGGGAGGCATGCGGGCGGTGCGACGGCTGCCGCTGGGTCGCATCCGGAAATCACCCGGACCTGCGCCGGATTGAACCGGATGCACTTGCAATCCAGAGATCCGACGTCGAGGACAGTGCCCCGAGGACAGAGCGCGGGACGCGTGCCGCCAAGCCGAGCCTCGAAATCAAGATCGACCAGGTTCGAGAACTTTCGGATTTCCTGTACCTGGGCTCGCACAGGGGGCGCCACCGTGTGGCGATCGTCCATCCGGCAGAGGCAATGAACGTCCATGCCGCGAACGCGCTCCTCAAGGGTCTGGAGGAACCACCACCCAGTGCGATGTTCCTCCTGGTATCCCACCAGCCCGCACGTTTACTGCCGACGATCCGGAGCCGTTGCGTGGTTGTTTCAGTCCCACGGCCGCCTGAACGCGCAGCGCTTGCTTGGCTTGAGGCGCAGGGTCAATCGAGCGACGCGGCCAAGTGGTTGGCCTTTGCGGGAGGATCTCCCCGCGCCGCCTACGAATACGCCGCTGGGGAGCGAGGGGCTCTGACAACCCCGTTCCTCGCCGCAATTGCGCGTGGCGAACCCGAATCAATCCCGGAGGCGAGCAACCGCGAGACACTAGAAGCGATGGCCGAAGTCCTGCAGAAACACGCGATCGATCGGGTCACGGAGTCGCTTGCCGGGAGGAGGATTTATGGGACTCAAGCACCGGCGGGTACGGGTTCGGATTCGGCCCTCGACTGGTCAAGGTTTGCGCGCAGCATGGGTAAAGCCCGATTGCTGACATCGCACCCAGTCAATCCAAAGCTTTTTTCGGCGGAATTGTTATTTATGCTTAGTAAGTTATCAAAATAACAATATCTTAGGAATACAAACTAGTTCTAAATATACGTAATCGTCTTTAACTATCTAATAACTATACGCTTATACAATTAATGTTAAGACTTAAATATATTCTGTATCTATCTGTATGTGTTTCTATATTCCTATCTTTAAACGCATTCGCGGAATCGTCCTACGAGAAGATGTTGAGCGCGGTGGAGGCCGGTGAAATCGACACGGTGCGGGCGCTGCTCGGGCGAGGCATGGATCCGAATACGACCGACCCCCGCGGCAATTCAATCTTGATGATCGCGGCGCGCAAAGGTGATGAAACGATAGTGGCCCTGTTGATTGGCCGTCGCGCCAACGTTGGCCAACGCAGCCCGGCTGGGGATACGGCCTTGCTGATGGCCTGCCTCAACGGGAATGTGCCCACCGTGCGCCGCCTTCTGGAGGCCGGGGGCGTGCTCAATCCAAA
>JAQBBQ010000066.1:0-3551 GCA_032125995.1 Betaproteobacteria bacterium
ACTGGCTGAACCTGAAGAACCTCATCCTCGTCTCGAAATCGATCTGTTTCGCCGCGACCGCGCGAGAGGATTCCCGTGGCGCGCACTATCGCTCGGATTTTGCCGAAGTGCGAGACTTGGAAAATTCCCGCTATACCTGCGCCACCTGGAAGGAGGGCCGGTTCGATATCGCGACGCGACCGGTCGAATTCACACGCGTTAAGCCGGGTGAATCTCTGCTCAAGGAAGGAGCGACAACCGCCGATGCCGACGTTTCCTGCTGATCGATTGACGAAGCTTGCCGCGCGCGCGCTCAAGAAGGCGGGAGCCTCGACACCCATGGCACGGATGACGGCCGAGGCGCTCGTCGCGGCCGAGATGGAAGGGCTCACCGGGCACGGCCTCTCTCGTGTCGCGCTCTATGCGCAACATGTGCGCGAAGGCCGCACCGACGGCGCAGCGAAACCGCTCGTTGTTCGGCGGAAAGGCGCGACCTGCCTGGTTGACGCAAAAGGCGGACTCGCGTTTCCAGCGGCCGCGCTGGCGGTGAAGGAAGCGATGAAACGTGCCAAGCGCTACGGCATCGCGTTTGCCGGCGTCACCAACAGCCATCACGCCGGCGCAATGGCCCATCATCTGCAGCCGGTGGCGGAAGCGGGGATGATCGGGTTCGCGTTCAGCAATTCGCCCGCGGCGATCACCGCTTGGGGCGGTCGGACGCCGCTCTACGGCACCAATCCGATCGCCGCCGTCTTTCCGCGGCGCGGCGCGGCGCCCATCGTCGTCGACCTCTCGATCACGGAAGTGACGCGCGGCAAGATCATGGTGCACGCGAAAGAGGGCAAGCCCATACCGCTTGGCTGGGCCGTGGACAAGGACGGCCAGCCGACCACCGACGCGAAGGTGGCCCTCACCGGGAGCCTCGCGGCGATCGGGGCGGTCAAGGGCAATGCGCTCGCATTGGCAATCGAGCTGATATGCGTGGCGCTGACCGGGGCGGCGTTCGGTTTCGAGAACGATTCCTACTTCGAGCCCGGTAGGAAGCCCCGCATCGGCCATGCGTTTTTCGTCCTGGATCCGGCTGCGCCGGTCGACGCGGATACCTACTACTCGCGCCTCGAGGCTGTGATCTCGAAAATGCTGGCGGAGGACGGTGTGCGCCTTCCCGGCACGCGACGGCAGCGCGCGGCGGCAAAGGCGCGCGCGGAGGGCATCGAAATCACCGATGCGCTTTACGTGGAGCTCAAGGCACTGGCTCGGGAAAAACCCGCGGGGTGAAATCACCGTTGGGAGCAAAGGCGGACCGACGTTGGCGCGGGCTGTTCACCGCGAATCTTATCTCAAGAACCGAAATAATGATGTTCTCTGATTTTTTGAGTCACGCGCTGGACAGACGAACGTGAGCTCGTTCGACCGTCTTTTCAATCCGCGCGGCGTCGCGATCGTAGGCGCGAGCGCCGAGCCGGCGCGCCCCGGGGGGCAGACGATCGCGGCGCTCCGGCAGCACGGCTTCAAGGGCGGTGTCTACCCGGTCAATCCCAAGTATCCGGAGATTGCCGGATACCGGTGCTATGCGTCTGTCGCCCAAGTCAGCGGCGAATGCGACGTGGCAGTGATCGCGCTGCCGGCGGCGCAGGTCCCCGGCATCATCCGCGCGTGCGGGGATCGCGGTATCGCCTTCGCGGTGGTGCTGGGCGGCGGCTTCCGCGAGGCTGGGGACGATGGGCAGAAGATTGAAGAAGCGATGGTGGCCGCCGCGCGGAAAGCGGGCGTGCGCATCATCGGGCCGAACTGCCTCGGCTTCGTCAACATTCACGCGCGCGTATACGCGGCGTGGGGCAGCCTCACCCGCCCCCCGCTGTTGCCGGCCGGGCCTGTGTCCGCAGTGCTTCAAAGCGCAAGCCTCGGCACGACACTGCTCGTGCGCTGCGCGGCAGCCGGCGTGGGTTTTCGTCATGTCGTCACGAGCGGCAACGAGGCCGACATCACTGCGCCGGAGCTGATTGACGGGTACGTCGATGACTCCGACACGCGGGTGATCCTTGCGTACCTCGAGGGCGTGAGCGACGGACGCGCGCTCATGCGCGCGGCACGGCGCGCCCTCGCGGCGCGCAAACCGCTCATCATCCTCAAGGCCGGAAACACGGAGCAGGGCAGGCGCGCAGCGGCGTCGCACACGGCTAATCTTACGGGCGACTACGACGTCTATCGCGCGGCCTTCCGGCAGTGCGGCGTGATCGAGGTGCACGATCTTGACGAGGCGGCCGATGTCGCGCTCTGCCTTGTTGGCGGCCGGTTGCCGAGGGGCCGCAGGGTGGCGGTGATGGGGGGGTCGGGCGGCGCGGCCGCCATGTTTGCCGACCGGGCGGACGAATTGAGGCTCTCCATGCCGCCCCTCGCCGAGCAAACGTTGAAGGTCCTGAGGAGCTGTCTGCCGCCGCTCAGCTCGCTCAAAAATCCCATCGACTACACCGCTGGCTATCCGCGGCCCGGACCCGGACTCGATTTTCAGCGCGCGTTCGATGCAGTCCTCGCTGATCCGGGAATCGACCAGCTTGCGGTCATGTTCGCCGCCGCCGGCCGCAGCCAGTTGCAGGCGGGCGGGGAATTGCTGGGCAAAGCGGCGTCCTCGTCGGACAAGCCCATCGTCGTGTTCTCCGGGATGTCGCAAGAGATTACACCCGAGGGCCTGGGCCTCATGCGCGCGGCGGGCATTCCCGTCCTGCCATCCCCGAAACGGGCCGCCGTAGCGCTGGCCAAGCTCGCCGATTATGCCGCGTCGCTTGCACGCCGCGAGCACGGGAGCGAGCCGCACGGCGCTCGCAGTGTGAAATCGCCGGGACTGCCCGCTGGCGCTGCGACACTGGATGAGCACGAGAGCAAGAAGATCCTCGCCGCGGCCGGCGTGCCGGTGACGCGCGACCGCTTGATCCCGGTCAACGCGATAGAAGGCGTGCCGGCGGATATCGTATTCCCGGTGGCGGTCAAGATCGTCTCGCGCGATATCGCGCACAAGACCGATATCGGCGCGGTGCGACTGAATGTGCACGACGGGCCAGCGCTCGAGGCTGCGCTCTCGGACATCGTGAACAACGCGCGGCGCGCCGTTCCGGAAGCCCGCATCTCCGGTGTGCTCGCCTCGGAAATGATCACCGATGGTCTGGAAACAATCATCGGGGTCGTCAACGACGCGGTGTTCGGTCCGGTCGTGGCATTCGGCCTCGGCGGGGTTTTCGTCGAGACGCTCAGGGATGCGAGCTATCGCGTGGCGCCGTTCGGGCTAGAGGACGCGCGCGCGATGATTGAAGAGCTGAGAGCGCGGGCGGTCTTCGATGGCGTGCGTGGTGGAGCGCCGCGCGACCTCGATGCGCTCATTGCCACGCTCTCGCAGATTTCGGAACTGGCGTGGCACCTGCGCGACCGCCTCGTCGAGATGGACATCAATCCCCTGCTGGTGCGGCCGCGGGGGCAGGGCGTGGTCGCCGCGGATGCCCTGATCGTGCTGCGCTAGGAATTTGTCGGCCTTGCGTCCAACAAATTCCTAATCCGGATTCTGGAATGACCACCCCCTC
>JAQBBQ010000067.1:0-3343 GCA_032125995.1 Betaproteobacteria bacterium
CCCAGAAGTGCACGGGCAGGAACAGCGCAAGCGCGATGCCCGAGGCGCGGTGCACGAGGAACGCCCAGTACGCCGGATGGTTGCGCGCGCGCGCGTCGTTGCGCCGCATCAGCCGAACACCCCAATAACCGCGCGCAGCCCGAGCGTCGCGAGCCCGAGCGCAAACAGACCGAGCGCGACGTCGCGCGAGGCACCACGCCAGCCGAGCCATTCGCCCAGCATCGCGCGCAGGCCGATCGGCGCGTGCACCGCGGCCGCGATCACGAACGTCGCGTAGAACAAGAGCCCGACAACGTTGCCGCGCGTGCGCCCGAGGATCTCCGCGGCCGACAGGCCACCTTGCGTGGCGACGACAATCGTGCCCAAGTGCACGAGCACGCAGATCGCGAGCACTGCGGCGCTCGCACGCTGCAGCAGCCAGAGCATCGATTCGCTGCGCACGCTCATAGCGAACCGTTCAGCACGGCGCGCGCCAGCGCGCGTTTCAGACCGGCAATGCCCGCGGTCGGGGAGAGTTTCTTCGGGCAGTGTTCGGTACAGCCCATCTGCGTATGGCAGGCGTGACAGCCGGCGTCACCGCCGACCGCGCGCAGGCGCTCCACGCCCGCGACGTCGCGCACATCGCGCACCAGCGTCCAGGCACGGTTTAGCGCAGCCGGACCGAGGTAGTCCCGGTTCCAGGACACGACGTCGCAGGACGCATAACACACGCCGCAGCCAATGCATTCGATGCCCGCATCGACCTGGCGTCGCGCGGGCGAATCCGGCGCGATCGGCGCGAAATCGTCGTGGCGCGACCGGGCACCGCGAAACTGCCCCTGGGCGCGCGCCCATTTGTCGAAAAAGGTGCTCATGTCGGCGACCAGATCGCGGATCACCGGCAGGTTGCCGAGCGGGGCGAGTTCGATTACCCCGTCCTTCGCGACGGCATCGACATGGGTGCGGCAGGTCCAGCGCGCGATGCCGTTGACGGTCATCGCGCAGGAGCCGCACATGCCGACGCGGCAGGCGAAGCGGTAGGCGAGCGACGAATCGAGATGGCGCTGAATGTGCGTCACGACATCGAGCACCGTCTGGCTTGCGTGGCGCGGTACGTCGAACGACTGATAGGCGCCCTCCTCGGCGCCGCGCCAGACACTCACTCGCAGGATATTGGTGTCAGCACCCATCTGAGCGACCGGGGGGATTTGAAGGGGGGCTTTATCCCCCCTTTCAAGCCCTCGGGGGATTTGAAGGGGGCTTTATCCCCCCTTTCAAGCCCACCCCCTTTCAAGCTGACTCGTAGAGCCGCGTCAGCACGAACTCGCGGTGCCCGAGCGCTTCGGCCGCGGTCAGCCGGCCGTTGGCGGTACGAAACATGTTCTCAAGCAGCGCATCACCCGCCTGATCGGGCGTCATTTCCCTGCGCAGCATTCCCGAGACGTCGACGTCGATGTGCTCGGCCATCGTGCGCACGGTGCGCGGGTTCGCGCACAGCTTGATCACCGGCAGGATCGGGTTGCCGATCACGTTGCCCTGCCCGGTCGGGAAGAAGTGCACCGCAAAACCCGCGGCCGCGCACAGCGTCACCATTTCGGCCGCCGCCGAAGAGGAATCCATGAACCAAAGCCCCGGACCGGTGGGCGCCTCAGCCTTGTCGAGTACGCCGTCGACCACGCACGTGCGCCCGATCTTCTGGATGTTGCCGAGCGCCTTCTCCTCGATCGTGGTGAGGCCGCCGGCGATATTGCCCTTGGTCGGCTGGGAGTCCGACAGGTCGCTCGTCTTGTGCCGATTGATCACGTCTTGATAGCGGTCGAACATGAACTGGAATTTTTTCCTCACCGCATCGTTCTTGCAGCGCGCCGCGACCAGGTGCTCGCCTCCGGTGAGTTCGGTGGTCTCGCCGAAGCACAGCGTCACGCCCTGCGGATACAGCTTGTCGAAGGCGTTGCCGACGGTCGGATTTGAGCCGCAGCCCGAGGTGGTGTCCGACTCACCGCATTTGGTCGAGACCCAGAGATCCTTCAAGGGTTGCTCCTCGCGCCGCAGCTCGCCGGCTGCCTGCACGAACTCCCTGGCCGCCTTCGAAGCGCGGTGAATTGTGTCGTGATCGCCGTGCAGTTCGATGCCGAAGCCGGCGACCGGCTTGCCGGTCTGCTTGATGCCATCGACCACCTTCTGCGTCCAGCCCTCCTCGATGCCGATCACCACGACCGCGGCGACGTTTGGATTACAGCCCGTGCCGATCAACGTGCGGAAGTGCAGGTCGAGGTCGGCGCCGAACTGCAGCCGCCCGTAGGGATGCGGCAATGCCATCGCGCCTTTGATGTTGTTCGCCACCGCTTCTGCAGCCGAGTTCGAAATGTCGTCGACCGGCAGGATGATGACGTGATTGCGCACGCCGACGCGGCCGTTCTCGCGCTTGTAGCCCCAGAAACTGGCTTTCGAAAGATCCATTGCCATGCCTGTCTCTCCGCTCTACCAGCGTTTGGTCTTGACGTTGTGCACGTGCAGGTGCTCGCCCTGCTTGATCGGCGCGACCACCTTGCCGATGTCGACGCCGTACTTGATGACCGTATCGCCCGGCTTGTGATCCTTGAGCGCCAGCTTGTGGCCGATGGGAATGTCGCTCTTCGCCTGGACGGTGATGTCCTTGTCGTCTTCCATGATCCAGCCGACGAGCGCCTGGCCCGCCTTCACGCCTTCGACGACGACGACACCGACGCCGTCGCCTTCCTCGTGCACCACGAAATGAATCATCGCGAACTCCGCTTGGGGTCGAGACTGCAGGGAATGCGGAATTCTAAGCGCAGGCGACGACCCCGCTTCAAGCGGTTTCGCCCATTCAGGCGCCGTCCGGGCGCGGGGGATCGCGCCGGCTAGCGCTTAAACCCGATCACGCCCGACACGCCACGACCGGCGACGCCGTAGCCAGCCGAAAGCGCGACGCCAGCGCCTTGGCCGCTAGAACCCGCGATGAAACCCGCAAACCCTCCGCTCGCGGGCACGTTCGCACCGCAATCCTCACCGCTGCAGGTGCCGGAGAGGCTGCCCTGGAAGCGGGTCGTCGTGACGCCATACTGGGTCGAGCCGGTCAACTGAAAGGTATTGCCGAAGCTCGTATTTGTCGCGTTCACGTTGAGATCGATCTGGCGCGTCATGAAGTTTGCCGTGAGGCTCGCGCTGTTGACGGTCCCGTTCAGGTTGCCGTTGTTGAGCGAGAAGCCGACCGGCGTGTAGGTCACTGTACCGAGACCCGACACGGCGGTCACCAAGGTCGGGTCGCCATAGATCCAGTCGACACGCTGGCCTTGGGTCGTAGTAAACGAGTTGTAGTCGCAGGCCGACGACCACATCGACC
>JAQBBQ010000068.1:0-6910 GCA_032125995.1 Betaproteobacteria bacterium
CGCGTGAACCGAGGTGCCGCAGTTTACGCGGGCTCAGGCACACTGTGGCCTGCGCAGGCGGGCAGGCTTCCGTTGCGGAACTGGAGAACGATCCATGAGCGAATACCAGACCATCCGCGTCGCGATCGACGGCGCTGTCGCGCAACTTGAACTGCATCGGCCCGAGCGCATCAATGCACTCAACAAGGCGATGCTGCTCGAAATCCACGCCGCGCTCGACGCGCTCGAGGCCAGCGCCGAGGTGCGCGTCATCGTGCTGTCGGGTGCGGGGCGCGGCTTTTCCTCGGGCTTCGATCTCAAGGAGCAAATGGAACGCCGCCCGGAAGGCGCTGCGGTGTGGCGCGAAATCCTCGATCTCGATTTTTCGACCACGATGCGTTTTTGGGATTCACCCAAGCCGACGATCGCCGCGATCCACGGGCCCTGCATGGCCGGCGCGTTCGAGATGGCGTTGGCCTGCGATTTGTCGGTATGCTCGACCGATGCCGTGTTCGGCGAACCCGAGTTGAAGTTCGGCGCCGGCATCGTCACGCTGCTGCTGCCGTGGATGGTGGGGCCGAAGGCGGCGAAGGACATCATTCTCACCGGCGACGACACGCTGAACGCCGAGCGCGCGCTCGCGCTCGGCATCGTCAGCCGCGTGGTGGCCGAGGGCGACCAGCTGACGACGGCGCTGCGAATCGCGCATCAGATGGCGGTGATCGACCCGCACCTGGTGCGCGACACGAAGAAGGCACTCAACCGAAGCTACGAGATCCAGGGCATGCGCGCCGCGCTTGATACGGCGCTCGACATCGACCATGCGATCGAGTCGCACGGCTCGCCAGACAAGCGGCATTTCATGGACATCGCGCGTGCGCAGGGGTTGAAGGCCGCGCTCGCCTGGCGTGAGGCGCGCTTTCACGCCAAGCGTTGACCCGACGCGGTTCTGGCGTCGCCTCATTGCGAGGACATACATGATCAAAACTCGTTTTACTGAATTGTTCGGCGTCGAACATCCAATCGTGCAGGGCGGCATGCAGTGGGTCGGCCGCGCAGAGCTGGTTGCCGCAGTCGCCAACGCCGGCGCGCTCGGCTTTCTCACTGCGCTCACCCAGCCCACCCCTGAGGACTTGACCCGGGAGATCGCGCGCTGCCGGCAGATGACCGACAAGCCCTTCGGCGTCAATCTGACCATCCTGCCGAGCATCAATCCGCCGCCTTACGCCGAATATCGGCGCGCGATCATCGAAGCGGGCATCAAGATCGTCGAGACCGCGGGCTACCGTCCCCAGGAGCATCTTGATGACTTCAAGGCGCACGGCATCAAGGTGATTCACAAGTGCACCGCGGTGCGCCATGCCGTGTCGTCGCAGAAGATGGGGGTCGACGCGATTTCGATTGACGGCTTCGAGTGCGCGGGCCATCCGGGCGAAGACGACATCCCGGGCCTGATTCTCATTCCCGCGGCTGCCGACAAGGTGACGATCCCCATGATCGCCTCGGGCGGCTTTGGCGACGGGCGCGGTCTGGTCGCCGCGCTCGCGCTTGGCGCCGACGGGATCAACATGGGCACGCGCTTCTGCGCCACCAAGGAAGCGCCGATCCACGATGCGTTCAAGCAGGCGATGGTGGCAAACGATGAACGCGCGACCGACCTCATTTTCCGAACCATGCGCAACACCGCGCGCGTGGCGAAGAACGCGGTCAGCCAGCAGGTGATCGAAATGGAGCGTTCGGGTGCGTCCTTCGATCAGGTACGCGACCTGGTGAAGGGCACGCGTGGCCGGGAAGGGCTCGAGAACGGCGACACCGACTTCGGCGTTTGGTCTGCCGGCATGATCCAGGGGTTGATCCGCGACGTGCCGAGCGTGAAACAGTTGATCGATCGCATCATGGCTGAAGCCGAGGCGATCATCGCCGGGCGGCTGGGGCGCATGGCGGGCGTCTCGCGCTAGTGGTGCTGCAGCACCTGGCGCAGGACGTCCGAGAGCATGGTTTTCGCATAGGGCTTGGGGATGTAGCCGTCGGCGCCAAGCCGCAAGCCCTTGCGAATGTCCTCGGGTTCGTTCTTCGCGGTCAGCATGACCACCGGGAGGAGGGTCAGGCGCGGGTGATCGCGCATGTAGACCAGGATGTCGAAGCCATCGCCGTCGGGCAGCTCCACGTCGAGCAAGACAATGTCCGGAACGCCGTGTGCGCGCAGCGCTTCGACAAAGGCTTCGTGCGTCTCGGCGACGCGGGCCTTGTAGCCCGCAAGCTCGACCCGCTGCTTCGCGAGCGCGGCTTGGTCGGGATCGTCTTCGACGATGAGGACCGTGATTTCGGCAGGGGATTTTGCCAGTGGCGGCCGGTTCTTCAGGCGGTCCTCGGCAAGATAGGCCCCGTGCGCCTTTAAGGCCACGTCGGCTTCAATCGCCTCGGCATCGATTCGCATCACGTCGGTATCGGTGAGGCCGGTCTGGAACGGCTTCAACGCCGGGAAATTCGCCGTGAAGTCGAGATCGTGCATTTGGCCCGCCGGCGCCATCGTCAGCATGCCATCCTTCTCGAGCTGGCCCAGCCAGTCGTCGAGCTGGGAATTGGTGTAGTGGCGCAGCCAGCCACGGATCACGTCGAGGTGCGTGTCGCCGACGATCAGCTGCAGGATGCGGCGATGGTGCCGGCCGATCGGAGAACTCACGTTGGCCGCCGCCTTCCTGCCCGCGTCGGTCAGGCGGTAGATTTCGCCGCTATCGACTTTCGTGGCGCGACCCGGGTTTTGCCCCTGGTTCGTTCGGTCATTGGCCATCGCGCTTGCGGTTGCCTAGTGCCTAGATAGCGGAACTGTATCGGTAATCCATTGCGCGGAAAACAGATTTCTTTGCGTGCGGATAACCGGGGGCGTAAAGGCGTGTCAGGGCGGCTCGGTCGTGGTGACGATTTTTTTTGAGCTTGGACGCCCCAGAACGGGGTCGTCAACGGTAGTCTTAAGGAATGAGAACCGCAGAGCGGAACCCATGGATCGATGCAGCGATGGCGTCAGCGGTTCGCGTTACCCGCGCACGGCTGCTCAGCGGCGCCGTCGTGGCCGGAATCGTGCTCTCAGCGGCGGCTGCGCAGGCAGATGAAATCAGGGGCACGGTGCTCCGCGTCGCGGACGGCGACACGATTCTGGTGCTGACCACGGACAGCCGGCGCCGGAGCATACGGATTGTCGGAATCGATGCGCCGGAGTCTGCGCAGCCGTTCGGCAGGGAATCGCGCGAGTCTCTGGCGCGGTTGGTTGCAGGCGGCGAGGTGCGTGCCGAGTGCCCGAAGCCAAGTGGCTCCGGGGGTCTGGTTTGCAACGTCTGGGCCCGCCCCACGGATTGCGCGACCTGCGCTCAGACGATCAACGTCGGCCTGGCGCAGATCGCCGCCGGCATGGCGTGGTGGTACCGCCGGTACGCGATGGAACAGGTGCCCGAGGTTCGCGCGCGCTACGAGGCCGAGGAGCAGACGGCGCGTGCGCACAAGCGCGGCCTGTGGGCGGATGCGAAGCCCGTGCCGCCCTGGGACTGGCGCCGGGCGCGATAGCCGAACAAGCCCACGCGTACACCAGTGCGCGTGCGTTTTGCGCTACGCTTTCGCCCCTCGTGCCCGCGTTCTTCAATCTCGGCGACTACCACGACGCAGCGCACGCCGAACGCGTCGCGCTCATCGACTGCCTCGACTGGGAGCATCCCCGCGAGGTCTCGCACGGCGAGATGGACCGCCTCGCGCGTGCGGTTGCGCGCGGGCTGGTGCGTCACGGCCTGAAACGCGGCGACGCCGTCGCCATCCTCTCGGCGAACCGCACCGAGTTCCTCGCCGCGTACTTCGGCATCATGCGCGCCGGAATGGTCGCGGTACCGGTGAACTACAAGTTCCCACGCGAGACGATTGAATTCGTGCTTGCCGATTCGGCTACGAAACTCGCTTTCTGCGACCGTGAACGGCGCAGGTTGCTGCCTGGTGCAATGCCGGCAGTCGAGTTCGGCGGCGAATGGGCGTCCTTTTTGAACCCCGGGGCGTTCGAGACGGTCGTCCCGGACCCGGGCGAGGCGGCCATGGTCCTCTATACCTCGGGTTCGACCGGTCGACCCAAGGGCGTTTCGCTGTCGCACCAAGGGCAGCTCTGGGCAGTCGAATCCCGCTTGCGGGCAGGCGCGAGTTTTCTGGCTGAACGGCTGATCATCGCGGCGCCGCTGTTTCACATGAACGCGCTGGGCACGTCGAAGTTCATTTTCGCCGCACAGGCATCGATGGTGCTGCTGCCGCAATTCGATGCACAGCGCTACATCGCGTCGATCAACCTGTTTGGTGTCACCTGGCTTACGTCCGTACCCACCATGCTCGCCATGGTGGTGCGTGAGAAAGACGCACTCTCGCGGACCGACTTGTCACGCGTCCACTACGTTCGCATGGGCTCGGCGCCCGCCAGCACCAAGCTCATCGAGGATATCCGCCGCCTGTTCCCCAACGCCGTCGTCTCGAACGCATACGGCACCACCGAGGCCGGTCCCGTGGTGTTCGGCCCGCATCCGGACGGCAGGCCCAAGGACGATCTTGCGCTGGGCTGGCCCATGCCGGGCGTGGACGTGAAGCTGGTTGGATCAGATGGTCGCGAGGCGGACGAGGGTGTGTTGTGGCAGCGTACGCCCGCCAACATGCGCGGCTACCTTAACCTGCCGGAAAAGACCCGAGAGGTATTGACCCGGGACGGCTGGTATATCTCCGGCGACGTGTTCCGCAGGGATGCGAACGGCGCCTATTCCTTTGTTGGTCGCGACGATGACATGTTCAACTGCGGCGGAGAGAATATCTACCCGGGCGAGATTGAGCAGATGCTGGAAAAGCACGCGGATATCCTGCAGGCCTGCGTGGTGCCGGTCCCGGACGAGATCAAGGGCGAGAAGCCGGTGGCGTTCGTGGTGTTGCGTGGCGAATCGCAGCTTACTGAGGACGATGTGAAGCAGTACGCCCTTAGCCACGCCCCGGCCTACCAGCACCCTCGCCGCGTCAATTTCCTGAACGAGCTGCCGCTTGCAAGCACCAACAAAGTCGATCGCAAGAGCCTGAGGGCGCTCGCCCTCGAGCAGGGTCTGCAGCCGACGCAGGCATCGTCCAGCGACAGTGCCATGGTGTATTCAACCGGCTTCATCGCAAAGGATTCAATATGAAGGCAGCCGTCATCCACGAACACGGCGGAGCAGGATCGATCCGCTACGAAACCAATTGGCCGGAACCGAAGCCCGCCGACGACGAGGTGGTAATCAAAGTAGGCGCCGCGACGCTCAACTACCACGACGTGTTCACCCGCAAGGGCATGCCGGGCATCAAAGTACCCATGCCGTGCATCCCGGGGCTGGACTTCTCCGGCGAGATCGTCGAATTGGGCAAGAGCGTCACGGATTGGAAGGTCGGTGACCGCGTGATGGTCGATCCCGTCATTCGGCATCAAGCGCAGGGCGGCCTCATCGGCGAAATACGTCCGGGCGGACTCGCGGAGTTTTGCGCGGTGCCGGACCAGAACCTCGTCAAGCTGCCGACGGATGTCTCCTACGATGCGGCCGCCTGCCTGCCGGTCGCCTACGGCACGGCGCTGCGAATGATGTACACCATTGGCGAGGTGAAGAAGGGCGACAAGGTGCTGATCCTCGGCGCCTCGGGCGGCGTCGGCACCTGCTGCGTGCAGCTCGCCAAGCTCGTTGGCGCGGAAGTGATTGCCTGCGCTTCAAACGAATCCAAGCTGCGGCGCCTTGAGGAACTCGGCGCCGACCACGTCATCGACTACAGCAAGGAAGACTTCGCGAAGTGGGTGTACGCGAAGTTCGACAAGCCGCACCGGCGCAAATTCACCGGTGGCGTGGACATGGTGATCAATTTCACCGGCGGCGACACCTGGGTGAAGTCGATGCGCGTGCTGCACCGGCAGGGGAAGCTCCTCACCTGCGGCGCGACCGCGGGGTTCGATCCGCAGGAGGACATCCGCTTCATCTGGACCTTCGAGCTGCGCGTCCTGGGCTCGAACGGCTGGATGCGCGAAGACCTGATCACCCTGATCGAACTGATCCAGGCCGGGCAATTGAAGCCGGTGATCGACAAAACGCTGCCGCTTGCCGAGGCCAACGAGGCGTTCCGCTTGTTGGAAGAGCGCGAAGTGTTCGGCAAGGTTGTGGTGAAGTCATGAGCGAGGCGGCGGCGGAAAGGCTCACGCTCGAGCAGATCAACGCAATGTTTGATAGGTCGCCCTTCATCGGCTTCCTCGGCATACGGGCGACGGCGCTCGATTACGACGCGGGCGAAATATGCATGAGCATGCCGCTGCGGCCGGAACTCGAACGCAGGGCTGGCACCGGCCAGTTCCATGGCGGGCCGATCGCCTCCTTCATCGACATCGTAGGAGATTTTGCCATCGGCATGATGGTTGGCGGCGGCGTGCCGACGATGAACCTGCGCGTCGACTATTTGCGACCGGCGAGCGGGAGCGCGCTCACCGGCAAGGCTGTGGTGCGCCGCGCAGGCCGGACCGTGGCGATCGTGGATATCGATGTGTTCGATGACCAGAAAAGGTTAGTGGCCGTTGGTCGTGGCACCTATTCCGGACAGAAAGGATGAAGACGAACGGAATTCGTGCGGCAATCGCGTTGTAACGTACTGATTATTTGGCTCCCCGAGTAGGGCTCGAACCTACGACCTGCGGATTAACAGTCCGTCGCTCTACCAACTGAGCTATCGGGGAATCGCGGGAGTGCGCGAAGCCGCGCATTCTATACGAGCTGAAAGGCTGTCTCAACGCTCCATTGGCCTAACGGATGACCCGCGCGATCGCGTCGGCGACGGTGTCGACGTTCGCTGTCCTGAGTGCGGCGACGCAGATCCGCCCGGTATCGATCGCATAAATCGAGTATTCCTCGCGCAGCTGATC
>JAQBBQ010000069.1:0-18088 GCA_032125995.1 Betaproteobacteria bacterium
CTTCGCCGCCGAGCGCGGCAATCAGGATGGTGAGTGTGCGATCGGGAAGCGTCATGACAGCCAGCCTCTGACGGTAGTGCGAACGCCGGTAACAAACCGGTCCCAGGCACCGGGGTTCTGGACGACCTCGGCGCGGTAAAACGAAGGGCAGAGCACCGCGGCGTGTGCGTTTTCGCCGCACAACCCGCAGCCGACACAGCCTTCGATCACCGTAGCAACGGGGTCGCGGCGCAAGGGATCGGGATTGTCCTTGATCGTGAGCGTCGGACAGCCCGAGAGCCGAATGCAGGAATGGTCGCCCGTGCAGGTATCTTCGTCGACGCCGTACTTGACGCGCACCAGGCGCGCACCGGCGGCAAGCGATTTTGCGTTCGCCGGGCGAATGCGGCGCTGCTGCTCGAGCATGCATTCGCCCTCGGCGACGATCACCTTGAGGCCGTTGAACTTCGTCGTCATCGCCTCGGTCAGCGTCTTTTTCATCTCGCTGACGTGGTAGGTGTGCACCGTTTTCATCCACTTCACGCCGACGCCCTCGAGCGCGCGCTCGATCGCCATGTCGTCGGCCTTGGTCGCGCTGTGCTGGGGACTGGAGGGCAGCTCCTGCGTTCCAGTCGCCGAGCTGTAGCCGTTCTTCATGATGACGAGGATGCCGTCGTCGCGGTTGAAGACCGCGTTGGCGATGCCCGAGGTGAGCCCGTTGTGCCAGAACCCGCCATCGCCCATGACCGTGACCGTGCGCTTTCCGAACATGGGATTTACCGCGGAGTTCGAGGCGAGGCCGAGACCGTAGCCGAGCACGGTGTGGCCGATATTGAACGGGGGCAGCGTCGAGAAGGTGTGGCAGCCGATGTCGGCCGAGAGGTGGAAGGCGCCGCGCTCGCGCTCGACCAGCTTCATCGCCGCGAATACGGGACGTTCGGGGCAGCCGACGCAGAAACCGGGTGGTCGGATCGGTACCGGCGCGCCGAGCGCGGCAGCGGCGTCGCGCTTCGGTGCCATGAGTGCTGTGTAGGCGCCGGCGAGCTTGCGCAGGTCGGCGCCGCGGGGTGCGGCACGTTCGACGAAGCGCGCCAAGCCCGTGAGCACGACTTCGCCGGTGTACTCCCCCGCGAGCGGGAGGACGCGCGGGCCCTCGTCCGCACCCTGCTTGCCGTACACCACTACGCCGTTCACGCTGTGCCGGCGCAGCGTCGCCTGTAGCGCGTCCTCGAGATAGGCGGGCTGGCCCTCCTCGATCATCAGCACCGCGCGTTTGTCCTTGCAGAAGGCGACGAGCTCTTCTGGCACGAGCGGGTAGGTGACGTTCATGCAGTAGATCGGCACCCGCGACGCGCCGAAGGCGTCAGCAAGTCCGAGTTGCTGCAGGGCGCGAATCGCGACGTTGTACATACCGCCCTGGCAGAGGATGCCGACATCGTCGAGCTCGCCCGGGAATGTTTCGTTCAGGCCGTGCTCGCGAACGAAATGCACCGCGGCCGGCCAGCGCACCTCGACCTTGTGCTTTTCCTGCGCGTAGGTCGCCGGCGGCAGGCAGATGCGACCGAGGTCGAACTCCGGGTTCTCGAGTACCTGGCGGCGCGAATACGGCGGCGCACGATTCGCTTTCGTCGCGAACGCGCCGTGCACGTGGCAGGCGCGGATGCGCAGCTCGAGCATGACCGGCGTGTTCGAGGCTTCCGATAGCGCGAAGCCTTGCTCGACCATGTCGACGATCTTGGGCAGGTTCGGACGCGGATCGAGCAGCCAGATCTGCGATTTCATCGCGAAGGCGTGGCTGCGCTCCTGGATGATCGAGGCGCCCTCGCCGTAGTCCTCGCCGATGACGATCAGTGCGCCGCCGCGCACGCCGGCCGAGGCGAGGTTGGAGAGCGCGTCCGAGGCGACGTTGGTACCAACCGTCGACTTGAACGTCACCGCGCCGCGCAGCGGGTAGTTGATCGAGGCGCCGAGCATGGCTGCGGCGCCCGCCTCCGAGGCGTTGGTTTCGATGTGGATGCCGAGCGCATCCATCGTGTCGCGCGCATCGTTCAGCACATCCATCATGTGCGACACCGGCGCGCCCTGGTAGCCGCCGACATAGGCAACCCCCGACTGCAGCAGTGCCTTGGTCACCGCGAGAATGCCTTCGCCGTGGAAGGTGTCGCCTTCCCCGAGCTTGAGCAACTCGACTTCTTTCGCGAAGGATCGTTCCATAACGGTGGTGGACGCGGACGTGCGGGCGGAGAAGTGTCGATTTATACCCCGAATTCGGCGCGCGCGCCGACCGCGGGGGCGCTGTGATTGCCCTATGGCTGGCGTGGATTCAATGCCGGCGAGCCGGCTGGAGAGATGCGCTAGCATTTGCGCATGGCGCACGCCATCGAACTGCTGTCGATCCGCACTGAACTTGGCGAGAGTCCGGTGTGGGACGCAGCGCAGGCGGCGATCTGGTTCGTCGACGTGCATGCGCCGGCCGTGCATCGGCTGGCGGTCGCAACCGACAGGCTCGACAGCTGGCCGATGCCCGAAAAATGTGGCTCGATCGGTCTCTGCGAGAACGGGCAGATCCTCGTCGCGCTCAAGCGCGCGCTGCACCTGTTCGACCCCGAGACCGCGCGGCTCGAACACTTCACCGACGTCGAGACCGATGCCCCCGAGGGCAACCGCCTGAACGACGGCAAGGTCGCCCCGGACGGAAGTTTCTGGGTCGGATCGATGGACGACACGCCCGAGCGGCAGCCGACCGGCAGCCTGTACCGGGTTGCGCCCGATGGCCGCGTCGAAAAGAAGGTCGAGGGCATCCGGATTTCGAACGGACTTGCCTGGAGTGCGGACGGTCGCACGATGTTCTACTCCGACAGCCGGGGCACCTGGATCCGGCGCTACCGTTACGACCTGGCGACGGGCGCGATCTCCGAGATGCAGGTGATCGCCGAACCGACCCTCGAGCAGGGCCGCCCGGATGGGGCAGCGACCGACGTCGACGGGTTTTACTGGAGCGCCGGCGTGTCGTCGGGCTTTCTAAACCGCTTCTCACCCGAGGGCGAGCTGGTAGAGCAGGTTGCGCTGCCGGTGCCCAATCCGACCATGCCCTGCTTTTCCGGGACGGACATGAAGACCGTCTACGTCACCTCGCTCACGCGAGACCCGCACGCGAATGCCGGTGGTCTGGTGCGGCTCGAGCTCGACGTCGCCGGCGTGCCGGTTGCGCGCTTCGCGCGCTGAGGCTCAGGCGCGCAGAGACTGCGCGAAACGATCAGTCGGGCTCGGATTCACCCGGTGCGTCGGTGGCGCGCGTTCGCTCGGCGCCGTTGCGGGGTTTGGAGAGCGCCAGGCGGCGATAGATGACGTAGTAGACCAGCGCCACCATGACGCTTCCGCCGACGATATTTCCGAGGGTCACCGGGATCAGGTTCGCGAACAGACCCCACCAGCTCAAGTCTGCGGCGCCGACCGGTAGAGCGTTCGCATCGGCGAGGAGCAGCCCGAGCGGGATGAAGTACATGTTGGCGATGCTGTGCTCGAAACCTGCCGCAACGAACGCGGAGATCGGAAACACGATTGCAACGATCTTGTCGACCACCGTGTGACCCGCCATCGCGAGCCAGACGGCGAGGCAGACGAGAACGTTGCACAGTACGCCCTTGAAGAAGGCTTCGCCGAAGGGAAGTGCGATTTTGGCCGCGGCGATATTCACGTAGGTGGCGCCGACCGTGCCGCCGCCCATCGCGCCATGGTTCGCGAGGTAAACGACGACGGCGAGCCCGAGGGCGCCGACTGCGTTTCCCGCATAGACCACGGCCCAGTTGCGCAGCAGTTCGCCCGAGCTGATCTTGCGGTCGGCCCACGCCATGACCATCAAATTGTTGCCGGTGAAAAGCTCCGCTCCGGCGACCAAGACGAGGATCAGGCCGAGCGAGAACGCGACCCCGCCCGCAAGCCGCTGCGCCGCGAAGCCGAGCGTCGCATCGCTCACGACCAGCGTGTAGAAAAGCGCCCCGAGACCGATGAAGGCGCCCGCCAGCACCGCGAGCATCCCCGTCTGCGCAAGGGGCAGCCGCGCCTTCGCCACGCCGGCGAGCTCGATCTTCTCTGAGATCTCGCGCGGTGAGTAGGCGTCGAGTCCGAGGTGCAGGCGCGCCATGATGCGTCCAGTTTTGCCGCTCGAGCTAGGCGGCGCTTGATGTCGATCAATTCGACGCCGACGACCGCCGCAGGAAAGGCGAGAGCAGCAGCGGCGCGAAGTACATCGGGAGCTGCGCGATCCCGACGTAGAGGGAGAACGCCTCGCCCGCGCAGCGCGCACGGCTGGCGGGCCGGCCCGTCTAGTCTCGCCTGTAACCAGCCTCGCGCTGGTTGCGAATCGCAAGCACGAAGACCACGTCGACTTCCGGAACGTAACGGTACAGGGCCACGTACCCGCGCGATCCGCGCCCGATGATCAGCTCGCGCAACTCTCGCGCCGCCGGTCGGCCGATGAACGGATTCGTTGCCAGGATCTCGATCGCCTCGACGATCTCCCGGATGCGGGCCGGCATGTCGGCGACCGCGTACTGATCGAGATGCTCCAGTATGCGGTCGAAATCGTCACCGACCTCCGGTGCGATCTCGATCGCCGGCAACGCTATCGCCCAAGCTTGCGGGCTTTCGGCCGTCGCGGCCGCCCGTCGGCGCTGTGCTTCTCGAGATAGACGCGCATTTCGCGCCAAGGAATCGTCTTACCGGATGCGACGATGGCGGCATAGCGCGCTTCCGCCTCTGCAACGAAATCACTCCGACGTTCCACCGTCTCAGCTTTCTCGGCGATCGCCTGGACGATAAAACTGTGGGGCGTCGTCCCCGCGCGCGCGGCCGCAGCGGCCACGCGCGCCCTGAGCTCTGCGGGAAGGCGGATCGTGGTAGTGGACATGGTGGCGGCCGAATTCGAGAACAGGCGAGCACTGTAGCACGAAAGTGCTACAGTGCTCGCCTCTCGCGATCTCGCGCTACGTGCGGGAAACGCGTGGCCAGGTCTACCGCGTTACGACCGCCGCAGGAAGGGCGAGAGCAGCAGCGGCGCGAAATACATCGGGATCTGCGCGACACCGACGTAAAGTGAAAAGGCTTCGCCCGCCGTGCCCGCCGTGATCGCGAGCATCAGGCCCATGTTGCGATTGCCGCTCATCACCGCCGCGTTGAACGCCGTGCGTGCGCCCGCCCAGCGAAAGGCGGCGAAGGCCGCGGCGTGCAGGATCACCGCCGCGATGCAGGCGGTGAGGAACAGGCCGCCGACGTACGCCGGTTCGCTCAGCAGGCGTGCCGTCACGCCGTCCATGACCGCGATCGCAAACA
The DNA here is from genome assembly GCA_032125995.1 of Betaproteobacteria bacterium. Classification (GTDB taxonomy): domain Bacteria; phylum Pseudomonadota; class Gammaproteobacteria; order Burkholderiales; family SG8-39; genus SG8-39. Next base: position 5,311 of record JAQBBQ010000069.1, read on the forward strand.
CCAGGAGGAGCAGCACGTTGAGGCCGCCGAGCAGCGCATCGTTGCGCCGCAGGCGAGCGGGGCCGACGATCGCGCGCAGGATGGCGGCGAGCGCGAACGGGGCGCCGACTACCAGCACGACGCGCAGCAGGAACGCGCCGAGGTCGACGCGCAGGCCGGTTTCGCTCAACAGCAGGATGATGGGGGTCAGCGTGACCGGCAGCAGCAGGGTCGCGAGTACCGTGCCGACGGCGGCGAGCGCCCCGTCGAGGCCGAGGATGAGCGCAAACACTGCTGCCGAGCCGATCGGCGGCGCCGCCGCCTGCAGCACGAGCAGCAGGTGGAGGTCGGGCGGCAGGCCGACGAGGACACTCGCGCCCCAGACGAGCATCGGTGAAAGCACGAGTTGCCAGCCGGCCAGCAGCAGTGCGAGCCCGGGCCGCTGCAGCGCGGCGCCGATCCGTTTCCAGTCGAGTCGCAGCAGTGCCGCAGTCAGGCTGCCGATTACCACCGGGGCGAGGATCGGGCGCAGCAAGGCCGCCAGGTCGGGCAGCAGGATGCCGGCGAACACACCCGCCGGCAGCGCCCAGCGCGCGTGTACACCGAGAAGATCGAGCAGTCGTCGCATGACCCTGCGCAGCATGCCCGAAACGCGCAGCGGGCGCGCTTGCGGCTCACGTTCCCACTTTCCGCTACCATCGGTTGGCGATGGATGACGACGACGATCAGGCGCCCAAAGGACTTGCGCGCGGCCTGACCCACTACGGCGACGCCGGTTTTTCACTCTACCTGCGCCGCTCGTTCGCGAAATCGATGGGCTATTCGAGCGCGCTGCTTGCGCGCCCAATCGTCGGCATCAGCGATTCCAAGAGCGGCTTCAACAACTGCCATCGGCATTTTCCCGAGCTGATCGAGGCGGTGAAGCGCGGCGTCCTCGCCGCTGGTGGGCTGCCGCTCGACTTTCCGACGGTGTCGCTCGGCGAGGTGTTTCTCAATCCGACGTCGATGATGTTTCGCAATCTGATGGCGATCGACGTCGAAGAGATGATCCGTGCGCAGCCGATGGATGCCGTGGTGCTGGTGGGCGGTTGCGACAAGACGGTGCCCGCGCAGCTGATGGGCGCGGCGAGCGCCGACCGGCCGGCGGTACAGCTGCTTGCCGGACCGATGATGCCGACGTCGTTCCGCGGCGAGCGGCTCGGCGCCTGCACCGACTGCCGCCGCTTCTGGGCGATGCATCGCGCGGGATCCGTGGATGCGCAGGGCATCGATGAGGTAGAAGGCAATCTCGCGACCACCGCCGGCACCTGCGCGGTGATGGGCACCGCCTCGACGATGGCAGCGCTCGCCGAGGCGCTGGGCATGGCGCTCCCGGGCACGGCGGCGATTCCCGCGGTGCACGCCGACCGCCTGCGCGCGGCCGAAGCCAGCGGCGCACGCGCGGTCGAACTTGCGCGTCATCCGATCCGCCCCTCGCAGGTGATCACCCGCGCGGCGGTCGAAAACGCGTTGCGCGTACTGCTCGCGATCGGGGGTTCGACCAACGCGATCATCCACCTGACGGCAATCGCCGGCCGGGTCGGCGTCGACGTTTCGCTCGAACGTCTAAACGCGCTTTCGGACTCGACGCCGGTGCTGGTGAACCTCAAGCCGACGGGCGAGCACTACATGTCCGACCTCTATGCGGCGGGCGGTCTGTCCGCCGTGCTGCGCGAGTTGAAGCCGCTACTCGAACTGGATGCGCTGACCGTGACGGGCGAGACCTTGGGCGAGCGCCTCGCGCGCGAGGCGGCCGAGGGCGCGACCTGGGTCGACCGTGCGGTGGTGCGGCCGTTCGCTGAACCGATCGAGCCCGTCGGCGGACTGGTCGCGTTGTTCGGTTCGCTCGCGCCCAACGGGGCGATCCTCAAGCGATCGGCGGCCGATCCGGCGTTGTTCGAACAAGAGGGACGCGCGGTCGTATTTCGCTCACTCGACGATCTGGCCGCGCGCATCGATTCACCGGATCTGGATGTTCGCGCCGACGACTTTCTCGTGCTGCAGAACGCCGGGCCCAAGTCGGGCTATGCGATGCCCGAGGCCGGTTATCTGCCGATCCCGGCCAAGCTCGCGCGTGCCGGTGTAAAGGACATGGTGCGCATTTCGGACGCGCGCATGAGCGGCACCGCCTACGGCACGATCGTGCTGCATGTTTCCCCTGAGGCGGCGGTCGGTGGCCCGCTCGCGCTGGTTCGCGACGGCGACCGCATCCGCATTTCGGTGCGCGAGCGGCGCATCGATCTGCAGGTGGCCGCCGACGAGCTTGCACGCCGCCGGGCGCAGTGGGCGCCGCCGGTCGAACGTCCGACGCGCGGCTATGCGCAGCTCTACATGGATCACGTGCTGCAGGCCGAGCAGGGCTGCGATTTCGATTTTCTGCGGCGTGCGGATGGTACGAACGGCGCCTAGCGACCGGGTGCGCGCCCCGTCGGTCGGCGCCGCACAGGAGGACTTCTCGCACGAAGTCCGCAGGCACGACTCGCGCACGATGCGTGCGCTGTTTGTTACGCTCGGGTTGCTCTGCGTCGGCCTGGGGATCGCCGGCGTCGTCCTGCCGGTGCTGCCGGCGACGCCCTTCTTTCTGCTTGCCGCGGCGTGCTTCGCGCGCGCCTCGGAGCGCTTCTACAACCGGCTGCTCAACAATCCAACCTTCGGGCCTACGATTCGCGAGTGGCGGCGCCACCACAGCATCGCGTTCCGCACCAAGCTCTGGGCGATCCTGTTGATGTCTTCGATGCTCGCCATCTCGACGATTTTCTTCGTCAATGACCTGGTGGTCCAGGTCGGCCTCGCCACGCTCGGCATGCTGCTCGCAATCTGGATGTGGCGCATCCCGTCACCCGACCGTCCGCGCTAGTTCTTCTTTTTTTCCGTCTTTGCCTTCGCCTTCGGTTTGGCGGTGTCGTTGTAAACGTAGTTCAGCTCGAACTTGCCGTCTGGCATGAAAACCAGCGTCGCGGTCTGCCACTTGCGCTGCTCGGACGAAGCGATGTTCCTGTTGAGCGACCAGACCTGCTCGAATATGATTTTGCGGTCGCAGGACGGATTCGCCTTGCCCAGTGGATCGGCGTCCGGCACCGTGAACAGGCAATCGACCTCGAATTCGCGCGCACGATCCTGGGCGCGTTTTTCCGCGATGATCACCCAGGCCCGATCCCACTTTTCGGGCAAGCCGCCGGCAAATGCCCCGAAGATCGTCTCGATCACCTTCGGGTCGGGTGGCTCGGGCTTGTCAGCGTCGGACTTGCCCTGTCCGAAGGCGTAACCCGACAACACCATGACCCCAGCCGCAATGAGTGCGGCAGCAAACTTCGAATTCATGCGGATCGCTCCATATAATAGGTTTGAATTTTAGCCTGTGATGCATTGCTTGTCGGCCACGGGCTGACTAGCATCCACCTGAATGGACTACGTTGAGCCGAATAGGTTGCACGCCGAATGCGGCGTCGGGTCGATGAACCCGGGCGGGGCGGGGCGGGCTTTCGGTTGCCGGCCGAGGCACTCGGGGCGCGGCGACCGATGGTGATGCCCACGCTCGACGCGGCGCTTAAACAGGCTTTGCGCCGCGCGGACGCGGGCGACTGGCACGGCGCGCACGAGATCGCCCAGCGACATCAGGGGGATGCGCGCGCGGACTGGATCCACGCCGTGCTGCATCGACTCGAAGGCGACCTGGGCAATGCGCGCTACTGGTACCGCCGCTGCGGACAGACGCTGCGCGAACGCGAGTCGCCCCGGACCGAGCTCGCCCGGATCGCCGCTGCGCTGACGGGAACGAAGAAACCGCGCGACGCGGCAGCACCCCGGTCGCCGGTCGCCACCGAATTGAAACCACGCAAAAAGGGCAGACCATGAAGCAGTACCGCATCGACCTTGCCGGTTACAAGGCAAAGCATTTCCAGTGGCAGGTGGCCAGCAAGGTGGCGACGATCACCTTGAACCGTCCCGAGCGCAAAAATCCGCTGACCCTCGATTCCTATGCCGAGCTGCGCGACCTGTTCCGCAGTCTGCACACTGCGCAGGACGTGAAATCGGTCGTGGTCACCGGCGCGGGCGGCAACTTCTGCTCGGGCGGCGACGTGCACGAGATCATCGGTCCGCTCGTCGCACTGCAGAAAGCAGACGACATGGGCGGTCTGCTGGAATTCACCCGCATGACCGGCGACCTGGTCAAGGCGATGCGCAGCTGTCCGCAGCCGATCGTCGCGGCGGTCGACGGGATCTGCGCGGGCGCGGGGGCGATCATCGCCATGGCCTCTGACCTGCGCGTGGGTACCGCGGCAAGCAAGGTCGCGTTCCTGTTCGTACGCGTGGGACTCGCCGGCGCCGATATGGGCGCGTGCAACATCCTGCCGCGCCTCATCGGCGCGGGGCGCGCGGCCGAACTGCTCTACACCGGGCGCTCGATGGACGGTGCCGAGGCCGAGCGCTGGGGCTTCTACAACAAGCTTTGCGATTCGGACAAGGTACTCGCCGAGGCGCAGGCGCTGGCGAAATCGCTCGCCGACGGCCCGACCTTCGCCCACGCGATGACGAAGAAGTGCATTCACCAGGAATGGAGCATGGGCGTCGATGAGTCGATCGAGGCCGAAGCGCAGGCACAGGCGATTTGCATGCAGACCAAGGACTACGAGCGCGCGTACAACGCCTTCGTCGCCAAGCAGCGACCGGTATTCGAAGGCGACTGAGCAACGCCGCCTAGGCGATGGACCGCTTTAGCCACACCCGCTGGCCGTTTTTCGAGCCGCGCCACGCCGCGCTCGCCGCCGAGGCCGACGCCTGGGCGGCGCGGCTCGACTGGGCACATGACGAGGACGCTTCCGCGCCGCATGGCGCCGAGGCCGATGCGACCTGCCGGCGATTGGTGCGCGAACTGGGCGTCGCGGGCTACCTCAGGCATTGCGTACCCGGCAGCGACCTGTTCGACGTACGCGCGATCGCGTTGCTGCGCGAAGTGTTCGCCTACCACGCCGGGCTCGCCGATTTTGCCTTCGTCATGCAGGGTTTGGGCAGTGGCCCGATCGCGCTCGCCGGCACCGACGCCCAGCGTGCCCAGTACTTGCCCGGCGTTGCCGCGGGCGAGGCGATCGCAGCGTTTGCACTCTCGGAGCCCGAGGCGGGATCGGATGTCGCCGCGCTGTCGACCACGGCGCGGCGCGACGGCGAAGCCTGGGTGCTGAATGGCGCGAAAACCTGGATCTCGAACGGCGGCATCGCGGATCTGTATGTCGTATTCGCGAAAAGCGAGGACGCCAAGGACGTCACCGGCACGCGCGCCATCTCGGCCTTCATTGTCGAGGCCGGGACGCCGGGGCTCGATGCCAGCGAACGCATCGCGATCATCGCGCCGCATCCGATGGCGACGCTGCGCTTTTCCGATTGCCGGATCCCGGCGGGCAACCTGCTCGGCAAACCGGGCGAGGGCTTCAAGCTGGCGATGCGTAACCTCGACGTGTTTCGCACCACGGTCGCTGCGGCCGCGCTCGGATTCGCGCGGCGGGCGCTCGACGAGGCACTGGCGCGGGCAAAAGCGCGCCGCATGTTCGGCCAGGTGCTGGCCGATTTCCAGCTCTCGCAGGCGAAGCTCGCCGAGATGGCGACCGGCATCGACGCCGGCGCGCTCCTCACCTACCGCTCGGCCTGGTTGCGCGACACGCAGGGGCTGCGGGTGACGCGTGAGGCGGCGATGGCCAAACTGTTTGCGACCGAGACCGCCCAGCAGGTGGTCGATGCGGCGGTCCAACTCTGCGGCGGGCTCGGCGTGGCGAGCGGCCACCCGGTCGAGCGCCTGTACCGCGAGGTGCGGGCGCTGCGCATCTACGAGGGCGCAACCGAGGTGCAGAAGTTGATCATCGCGCGCGAGCTGTTGAAGGGCGCTGGCGCACCAGCATCGTGAGGCATTCCGTATGACGCCGAGCGCCCACGTCGATACCTTCGCGCGCGACAACCTGCCGCCGAAGGACCAGTGGCCTGAGTTCCTGTTCGAGTTGCCGGAGCTCAACTATCCGGCCCGCATGAACTGCGCCGCCGAACTCGTCGATCGCCGGGTCGACGCCGGCGACGGCGGGCGCATTGCGCTGCGTGCGCCCGACGGCGAATGCACCTACGCCCAGCTTCAGGCGCAGGCCAACCGCATTGCCCATGTGCTCGTCGAGGACATGGGCGTCGTGCCGGGTAACCGGGTGCTGCTGCGCGGGCCGAACAACCCGATGATGGCCGCCTGCTGGCTTGCGATCATGAAGGCGGGCGCCGTCTGCGTGGCGACGATGCCGCTCCTGCGTGCGCGCGAGCTGACCGACATCGTCACCAAGGCAGCCGTCACCCACGCGCTGTGCGACAAGCGGCTGGACGCGGAGCTGAAGGCGGCGCTGCCGGCCTGCCCGACCCTGCGCACAATCCGCAGCTGGTACGGCGACGCGCCCGATGCGCTCGATGCGCTGGCGCTGCGGCGCCCGGCGACCTTCGCCAACGTCGACACCGCGGCCGACGACGTCGCGCTGATCGCCTTTACTTCGGGTACGACCGGCAAACCGAAGGGGACGATGCACTTTCATCGTGACGTGATCGCGATGTGCGATCTGTTCCCGCGCTCTTGCCTGAAGCCCACGGCCGACGACATCTTCTGCGGTACGCCGCCGCTCGCCTTCACCTTCGGCCTGGGCGGGATGCTGGGCTTTCCCCTGCGCGTCAGTGCCTCGACGGTGCTGGTCGAAAAACTCAGCCCCGAGTCGATGTTCGAGACGATCGAGCGCTTCCGCGCCACGGTCTGTTTCACCTCGCCCATCATGTTCCGGGCGATGGCCGCGCTCGCGCCGCGCTACGATTTCTCGAGCCTCAAGAAATGCGTGTCGGCCGGCGAGGCGCTGCCCGACGCGACGCGCGAGCTGTTCAAGGATGCGACCGGCATCGAGATCATCGACGGCCTCGGTTCCACCGAGATGATCCACATCTTCATTTCGCACACGCCGAAGCGCCTGCGGCGCGGCGCGACCGGCTACGCGATTCCGGGCTACCGGGCAACCGTGCTCGACGCGGCGGGTAATCCCTGCCCGCCAGGCGTGGTCGGCCGGCTGGCGGTGAAAGGGCCCACGGGCTGTCGCTACCTCGCCGACGAGCGGCAGAAGAACTATGTGCAGAACGGCTGGAACATTACGGGCGACGCCTACACGATGGACGCCGACGGCTACTTCTTCTACGAGGCGCGCACCGACGACATGATCATTTCGGCGGGCTACAACATCGCGGGACCCGAGGTCGAGGGCGCGCTGCTCATGCATCCGGCGATCGCCGAGTGCGGTGTGGTCGGCGCGCCAGACCCCGAGCGGGGCACCATCGTCAAGGCCTACGTCGTGCTCAAGCCGGGCCATCCGCGCGATGTCGATATGGTCAAGTTGCTGCAAAACCACGTCAAGAACACGATCGCGCCGTACAAATATCCGCGCGCGATCGAGTTCGTCGACACGCTGCCGCGCACCGAGACCGGCAAGCTGCAGCGCTTTCGCCTGAGGTCGGCGTGAGCGGGCGCAGACCGGCCCGCCACGCGGTCTACGCAGCACGATGAAGATCCGCTGCATCGGTGGTGGGCCGGCCGGGCTCTACTTCAGCCTGCTCGCGAAGAAGGCGCATCCGGACTGGGACGTGCGGATCTACGAGCGCAACCCCGCCAATGTGACCTGGGGCTTCGGCGTGGTGTTCTCGGACGAAACGATGGACGGGTTCCGTGCGGCGGACGAACCCTCGTGTCGCGCGATCACCGATGCGTTCGTCCATTGGGACGACATCAACATCTTCTTCAAGGGGGAAAAGTTCGTCTCCACCGGGCACGGATTCGCCGGCATGCAGCGGCTCAGGCTGCTGCAGATCATCGAGGCCCGGGCGCGCGAGGTTGGCGTCGAAATCACCCATGACGCGGACATCACGAGCCTCGAAGCCGACACGTTCCGCGACGCCGACCTGATCGTCTCGGCCGACGGGCTCAGCTCGTTCATCCGTCGGCAGTACGAGACCGAATTCGGTGCCGACGTCGTCATGCGGCCGAACAAGTTCGTCTGGCTTGGCTCGACGAAACGTTTCGACGCCTTCACCTTCTATTTCAATCGCAATGCGCACGGCCTGTGGCGCGCGCACTGCTACCAGTACATGCCGGGTACCTCGACCTTCATCATCGAATGCACCGAGGAGACATGGGCGCGCGCGGGACTCGAGAATGCGACCGAGGCCGACACGATAGCCTATTGCGAGCAGGTCTTCGCCAAGGAACTCGACGGCGCCAGGCTCATCTCCAATATGTCGCTGTGGCGCAACTTCCCGCGCGTGCGCAACCGCAGGTACTTCCACGACAACATCGTCCTACTCGGGGATGCGCTGCACACCGCGCATTTCTCGATCGGTTCGGGCACCAAGCTTGCGATGGAAGACAGCATCGTGCTCGCCAACGCCCTCGATCGAAGCGCAACGCTCGCCGAAGCGCTCGCCGCGTTCCAGGCCGAGCGCGAACCCGTAGTGGACAGCCTGCAACGCGCCGCGCAGGTGTCGATGGAGTGGTTCGAGGAAACCGAACGCTATGCCGAGCGCATGGAACCGTTGCAGTTCGCCTATGCGCTGCTGACGCGCAGCCTGCGGATCAACCACGACAATCTGCGGCAGCGCGATCCGGCGTTCATCGCGCAGGCCGAGACCTGGGTTGCCGACCGGGCCTACGCGGCGGCGGACCGGCCGCGCCCGACGGGCAATGCGCCGCCGCCGATCTTCACGCCGCTGCGGCTGCGCGGCCTGACGCTGGAGAACCGGGTCGCGGTCTCGCCGATGTGCCAGTACGCGGCGGTCGACGGCGTGGTGGGCGATTGGCACCTCGTGCACCTGGGCAGCCGGGCGATCGGCGGTGCCGGTTTGATCGTGACCGAGATGACCTGCGTCAGCCCCGAGGCGCGCATTACCCCGGGCTGCGCCGGCATCTGGAATGACGCGCAAGTCGCTGCCTGGGGGCGCATCGTCGATTTCGTTCATGCCAACTCGCAAGCCAAGGTCAGCCTGCAGATCGGGCATGCCGGTCGCAAGGGTTCGACCAAGCTGTTGTGGGAAGGCGTCGACCAACCCCTGGCCGAAGGCAACTGGGAGGTGATCGCGCCGTCGGCGATCCGCTACAAGGCGTTCTGCCACCTGCCGCGCGAAATGACGCGCGCCGACATGGAGGCGGTAATCGCCGACCATGCCGCGGCGGCGCGCCGCGCCGAGACCGCCGGCTTCGACATGCTCGAGCTGCATATGGCGCATGGCTATCTGCTGTCGACCTTTCTTTCACCGCTGTCCAATCAGCGCGCGGATGAATACGGCGGCTCGATCGAGAACCGCATGCGGTTTCCGCTCGAGGTCTTCGCCGCCGTGCGCGCCGCCTGGCCGCAGGACAAGCCGATGTCGGTGCGCATATCGGCAACGGACTGGAAGGCGGGCGGCTTCACGGAGGCAGAAGGCCGCGCACTCGTCGCGGCACTGACGACCGCGGGCTGCGACATCGTCGACGTATCGACCGGACAGGTGGTCGGCGACGAGGCGCCGCAGTTCGGGCGCCTGTGGCAGCTGCCGTTCTCGACGAAACTGCGCCTCGAAGGCGAACTGCCGACGATGACTGTCGGCAATATCCAGTCCTTCGGCGATGCCAACGCAATCATTGCGGGCGGGCGCGCAGATCTCTGCGTAATCGCGCGCATGCATCTGGCCGACCCGTACTGGACGCGGCACGCCGCCTACGAGTATGGCTGGCCGGTGCCCTGGCCAGACCAGTATCGAACGGTCAATCTGCCGTACACGCCGCGCTGGAGTTGAGCCGCAGCTCGGTATCATCCACCGCATGCCGAACCGCAAACGCTGCGCGTGGGCCAAGAACCCGCTCGCGATGGCCTATCACGACCGCGAGTGGGGCGTGCCGGTGCGTGCGGACCGGCGGCTGTTCGAATTCCTCATTCTCGAGGGCGCGCAGGCCGGCCTGTCCTGGGACACCGTGCTCGCCAAACGCGCACGCTACCGTGCGGTGTTCGACGGCTTCGATCCACGCAAGGTCGCGCGTTACGGCGCCCGCAAGAAAGCGCAACTGCTCGCGGACCCGGGAATCATCCGCAACCGCGCGAAGATCGACGCCGCGGTCGAAAACGCGAAGCGCTTTCTTGCGCTGCAGGCCGAATTCGGCAGTTTCGCGGCCTACGCCTGGGCCTTCGTCGACAACCGCCCGGTGCAGAATCGTCGCCGGCGCCCGGCCGATGTCCCGGCGCGCAGCGCGGTGGCCGACGCGCTTTCGAAGGACCTGAAACGGCGCGGCTTCAAGTTTGTCGGCCCGACCATCATGTACGCGTACATGCAGGCGGTGGGCATGGTGAATGACCATACCGTCGATTGCTTTCGGCACCGCGTGCTGGCCAAGACATGAGACAGACGCTGATCGTCGCCCTGCTTGCGGCGTGGAGTTCGGTGCCGGCGTACGCTTTCGACGTCAACGGTGTTGCGTTGGGCGCGAGCGAAGCCGATGTCCGGGAAACGTTCCCGAGTGCGTACTGCAAGCCGCTCGAATGGCCGAGCCGCGCGGCGGACCGGCGCTGCGACGACGCGGTGATTACCTTCGCGGCAACCGACGCGCGGATTACCTTCTTTCTGCGCAACGACGTGGTGCAGGGCTACGACCTGCGTTTTGCGGCAAGCGAGCGGCCACGCGTGGCGGAGGTGCTCAAGTCCCGATGGGGTCCGCCTGCCGCCGAGGTGAAGGCGTTGATCCAGCGCAAGGGGAAACCCGATCAGGAAGTCTACAAAGTGACATGGGCGAAGGACCGCGATCAGGCCGTTCTCCTGTGGCGACCTGGTCGCAAGCGGTGCTGGCTGACGGTGTCGCGCGGAGATTTTGCCGAAGAGGTTTACCGGATGCGCTGAGGCGAAAAGGTGTCAGGAACCTTTTTTTCTTGGGGTCAGACCCCCTTTTCGATGAATAAAGGCCGTCGTGTACCTAAAAAGGGGTCTGACCCCAAAAAAGGTTCCTGACACCTTTTCTCCTGTCGAGAAGGATCCGGATCATGTTTGAGTCGGCGGAACTGGGACACGAGCTCTCGAAGGGCGAATACAGAAAGGTCGAGCCGAAGCTGCGCGCCGACCTGCTCGATGCGCAGTACGCGCTGTCGAGAAATGCCAGGTTCCCGGTCATCATCCTGATTTCCGGCGTGCGCGGCGCGGGCAAGGGCGAGACGGTCAATCTGCTAAACGCGTGGATGGATCCGCGCCACATTGTCGCTTCCGCGTTTGACAATCCGACCGACGAGGAGCGTGAGCGGCCGCCGATGTGGCGCTTCTGGCGCGCGCTGCCGCCGAAGGGCAAGATCGGCATGCTGTTCGGTTCGTGGTACACGGGGCCGATCATCGACCGCGTATTCAAGCAGACCAAGCCGAACGACCTCGCGCGCTCGATCGAGGAGATCAACCGCTTCGAAAAGATGCTCGCCGACGACGGCGCGCTGATCCTTAAATTCTGGTTCCACCTGTCGAAAAAGCGCCAGAAGAAGCGCCTCAAGGCGCTCGCCGACGATCCCGAAACGAGCTGGAAGATCACCAAGCGCGATTGGGACTTCTTCAAACTCTATGATCGCTTTTACGCAGTGAGCGAAGAAACGTTGCGCGAGACGTCGACTGCCTGGGCGCCGTGGCTCGTGGTCGAGGGCTCGGACCCGGAATTCCGCGCGGTGACCGTGGGCCGCACGCTGCTCGAGGCGATGCGCAAGCGCCTCGCGGCGCCGCCCGAACGGCGCGCCAAGAAAAGCGACGCCGCGCCGTTCGTGCGGCCGGTCGACAAGCTGCGGATCGTCGACACGCTCGATCTGTCCCTCAGTCTGTCGAGGGAGAAATACCAGAAGACGTTGCGCAAACAACAGCGCGAGCTCGCGTTGCTCACCCGTCATCCGAAGTTCGGCCGACACACCGTGGTGGCGGTCTTCGAGGGCATGGACGCGGCGGGCAAGGGCGGCGCGATCCGTCGCATCACCGCGGCGCTCGACGCGCGGCTGTACCGAATCATCCCCATCGCCGCGCCGACCGACGAGGAGCGCGCGCAGCCCTACCTATGGCGCTTCTGGCGCCACCTGCCGCGCGCCGGTCGTTACACGATCTATGACCGCAGTTGGTATGGCCGCGTGCTGGTCGAACGGGTCGAGGGCTTTGCGCAGGAAGCCGACTGGATGCGTGCCTACTCGGAAATCAGCGATTTCGAGGAGCAGCTCGCGCGCCACGGTGCGGTGGTGATCAAGTATTGGCTGCAGATCGGCAAGGACGAGCAGCACAAGCGCTTCAAGCTGCGGGAACGCACGCGCCACAAGCAGTTCAAGATCACGCCCGAGGACTGGCGCAACCGCGAGCAGTGGAAGGCCTACCAGGTCGCTGCCGCCGACATGATCGAGCGCACCAGCACCGCGCACGCGCCCTGGGTGCTGGTCGAGTCGAACGACAAGTACTGGGCGCGCGTGAAGATCCTGCAGACGCTGGTCGACGCGCTGCGCGCGCGCCTCTAAAAGGTGTCAGGAACCTTTTTCTTGGGGTCAGACCCCTTTTCGGATGACCGTTGGCCGTCGGTAAGTGAAAAGGGGGTCTGACCCCAAGAAAAGAACCCCTTTTAGTCGAGCCGCGCGCGCAGCGCGTCGACCAGCGTCTGCAGGATCTTGACGCGGGCCCAGTATTTGTCGTTCGACTCGACCAGCACCCAGGGCGCGTGCGCGGTGCTGGTGCGCTCGATCAT
>JAQBBQ010000070.1:0-5883 GCA_032125995.1 Betaproteobacteria bacterium
CTTGTTGATGCACACGAGCACGGTGGGCGGCTCGGCGGTCGCCGAGCACACCGCGGTCGCGGTCATGCCGTGGCGGTGGCCCGCGTGTGCGCTGGTAATGATGCACACCGCACCCGCGAGGCTGCGCATGCCGAGCCTGAACTGCGCGAGGCTGACCGGCTGGGAGGCGGCGTGCTTGTCCATCGGCATCGAGTTTACCCGGCCACGCCGCCTCAGCGCCTTAGGTTGACCAGCACGATGCCGGCGCCGACGAGCAATGCGGCGGCGGCAAACCAGGGCGTCATCGGCTCGCCGAGAATCACCACGCCGAACACCACGCCGAACAGCGGCGCAAGGAAGGAGAACACCGCAAGGCGCCCGGCGAGGTAACGCGTCAGCAGCCAGAACCAGGCGAGGTAGCTCGCGAAGGCGACGATCACGCCCTGGTACGCGAGGCTCAGAAGCGCGAGCGGCGTGAGCGCAATGACACCGCGCTCACCCAACAAAAGCGACGTCGCCAGAAGCATCACGGCGGACACCGAGAGCTGGTAGAAAAGCGTCTTCGACGGCGTGATGCGCGCAAGGCCCGTGGCGCGGATCAGCACCGTGGTCGCGGCCCAAAGCGCGGCCGCGATGATGCCGAAGGCATCGCCGAGCGCGGTTGCGCCTTCGGCGGAGACGAAGCCTTCGCCGAAGGCGAGCACCAGGCCGCAGAACGACACGATCACCCCGCACCATTGCAGGCGCGTCAGGCGCTCGCCGGGAACCAGGAAATGCAGGCCGAGCGCGGTGAGCGGCGGGCAGAGGTAGATGAACACCACCATGCGCGACGCCGCAGTGTGCGCAAGGCCCGAGTAGATGAAGATGAACTCGCCGCCGAAGAGCAATCCCGCGACAAGACCGGGCCAGAAGGTGCCGTCGCGCGAAAACAGCGCAATGTCGCGGGCCCACGCCCAGACCAGCACCAGCAGGGTCGCAATCCCCGAGCGGATGGCCGCCTGCATGACCAGCGAAACATCCGGCGCGGTCAGCTTGATCGCGACCTGCTGGAAGCCCCACAGCCCGGTGAGCAGCACCATCACCGAGACCGCGGTCGCGTCGAGCGGCCGGCGCGCGTCGATCATGGCAGCGGCTGCGCGCCGGCGCCGGCGTGGCTAAACGAATGCATGGTGGCGCGCATTCTACCGTCGGCGCAGTCTGCGAAACCTGCGATTGCCTCCGTCTCACTGGCCCGTTACGCTCGGCGCCGATACCACAACGGAGACTTACGCATGATCCAGCGATTCATGGTGCCGGGGCAGATGCCGCCGGTCAGTCACTACTGCCACGTGGTACGCGCCGGCAACCAGGTCTGGGTGTCCGGTGCAGTGGGCGTGAAGGCCGACGGCGCGATTCCCGCGACCACGCTCGAGCAGTTCGATGTCGCGCTCGATGCCGTCGACGCCTGCCTGCGCCACGCTGGCGCCGGCGCCCAGCACGTGGTCAAGGTCAACATCTACATGACCGACATCGGCGAGCGTGCGGCGATCAATCCGCGCCGGGTGGCGTACTTTGGCGAACACCGTCCGGCGTCCACGCTGGTGGAGGTGTCGGCGCTGGTCGACCCGCGCATGAAGGTCGAGATCGAGGCGGTCGCGGTCGTCGGCTAAGCCGCGATCCCTCATCTGATGCGCACCCTGCCCACCGGGATTGTGCCGATGATGTACGCCTTCTTCGGGGCGGACGGGCGGCTCGATCTCGACGCGTTCCAGCGCCAGCTGCGGGCCTGCCTGCACGCCGGGGTGCACGGCATCGCCATCCTCGGGCTCGCTACGGAGGTGAACAAGCTCACCACTGAGGAGCGCTCGGCGCTACTCGATGCCGCAGCGCGCGAAGTCGGCGGCCGCGTACCGCTCGCGGTAACCGTCGCGGGCCCGAGCGTCGATGCGCAGATCGCCTTCGTCCGCGAGGCCGAGCGGGCCGGCGCGTCCTGCGTGATCCTGCAGCCGCCTGCAGTCGCATCGATCAGCCAGGATGCGCTGCTGCGCTTTTTCGGCGCCGTGATCGACGCGGCCTCGATCCCGGTCGGCGTCCAGAACGCGCCCGAATACATTGGCGTCGGCCTCGACATCGAAGGCATCGCGACGCTGCTCAAGCGCCACCCGAACTTTCGCTTCCTGAAGGGCGAGAGTTCCGCACTGCTGATCCGGCGCACGATCGAGCACACGGGAACGCAGCTCGCGGTGCTAAACGGGCGCGCAGGGCTGGAACTCCCCGACAACGTCGAGGCCGGTTGTGCAGGCATGATTCCGGGCGCGGAGGCCTGCGATGTCCTCGCGCGCGTCTGGGACGGGCTGCGCGCGGGCGGCGACGCAGCGACTCGCGCGCGTGCCGAATACGAGAAGATTCTGCCGCTCCTGGTCTTCGTCATGCAATCGATCGACCAACTGCTGTGCTACGGCAAGCGGCTGATGGCGCGGCGCATCGGACTCGAAGCCGTATTCGACCGCGAACCTGCCCAGGCGCCGACCGAATTCGGCCTCGCCTGCCTCGAGCGCCACGCCGCGGGGCTCGGTCCGCTGAGCTGAGGGAACCGGGGTTAGGGCTCGGCGCGCAGGCTGCGGAAGTCGTCGCGCTCGAGCAGCCAGGACACGGCGAAGCCGAACACCAATCCCCAGAACGGGGCGCCGATACTGAAGATCGTGACATCGGCGACCGTGACCAGAAACGTCACCAGCGCGCCGAGCACGAAACGGTCCCGGAACGATACGGTGAACGCGGTTTGCAGTACGCGCAGCATCGCAAGGCCGGCGACGGTCGCGATGAACGCCTTCGGCGTCGAGAGCAGCAGACGCGTGAACACGGGCGAGAGCAACCCAAAGCCGAGCGCCAGCAGCGCGACGAACATGCCCGCGGTGTATTGCCGCTCGCGCGCGCCCGAGGCCGAGATGATCGCGTTCACCGGTCCAGTGAGGCAAGTCGAGACCGAACCGACCAGCCCGGTGATCATCGAGCCCGCGCCGCAGGCCAGCGTGATCGCGTTTACCGGCGGCTGGTGCCCCGCGGCGCCGAGCACCGCGATGCCCTGCCCGTTCTGCACCACCAGCACCGTGATGGCGAGCGGCACCACCAATTCGATCATCGCGCGCCAGGAGAATACGACTGCGTAAAGGTTCGGTTGCACCAGTGCGAAGATCGGCTCGCCCCTCGCGTCGAAGGTACCCATCACGGCGATCACCGCCGCACCAACGATCAGTGCCCCGACCACGGGCGGCAGCACGCGCGCGAGCCGCGGTACCGCGGTGAGCGCGATGAAGGCGAGCGCCATCGGCGCGGCGAGCCAGAAATCGTCGCGCATCGAGTAGACGAGGTCGAGCCCGAAGCGCAGGAACACGCCCGCCACCATGCCCATGACGACCGGCATCGGCACGGCCTGCATCGCGCGCCGTACCCAGCCGGTGAAGCCGAGCAGCCCCATCAACAGGCCCGTGACGTAAAAGGCGCCGATCACCTCGGCAAAACTCAAATGCCCCAGCGCCGGACCAACCAGCACCGCGCCGGGGATGGTCCAGAAAAAGACCAGCGGCTGGCGGTAGAGCCAGCAGAACACCAAGCTGATCAGGCCATTTAGAAAGAACGCGCCGAAGATCCAGGACGAGATGTCGGATTCGGACAGGCCGCCGCGCGCGCCGACCGACAGGATGATCGCCACCGGGCCCGATGCCGCGAAGATGAAAGCGACGACCGCGTTGGCGAAGTAAACCCCGCCGAAGTCGGACGCGATCGTTCCGAAGCCAGGCAGCGGGCGCTGGATTTTCTCGAGCGACATGGCGCAATTGTCTCGCAGCCCGGTCGCCGCGGCCCGCGTGTTTCGCGCCCGGCGTCGTATGATCGCGCCGAGCAGACAGGGGAGCGGCGAACGCGGTGGCGACGGATCCGAGAAAAACGGCCGAAATTCCACCGTGGCTGCTCAAGCTGCTCACGCCCTTCGTCGCGCGCCATGTCGCGCGCCGCATGGCCAAGGAAAACCCGGGCCTGAGCGCGCCGGCGCTCGCGGCGCGCATGCGCGCGGACCTCGGCGCCAACCCGGACCCCGCGGCGCTCGCGCTGGTCACTGCGGTCGAGAAGCGCCTGGCGGCGCCGCCGCCCACGGCTTCGGCCGCGGCAGCCGATGCGACGCCGCGGCTTTCCGCCGCCGTCCTCGTTGTCGCGAACCTCGTTCCGCTCTACGGCGTCGCCATGCTTGGCTGGCCGGTATTCGCGGTGCTGCTGCTGTTCTGGGTCGAGAACGTGATCGTTGGCCTGTTGAATGTCGCGCGCATGCTGTGCGCCGACCCCGCCGATCCCGCGCAGTGGCTCGCAAAGCTCTTTTTCGTGCCGTTTTTCTGCCTGCACTACGGCATGTTTACCGCGGTGCATGGCGCCTTCGTGTTCGGCTTTTTCGGCAACGTAAAAGCGACGGGATCTGGCGAAGGCATGTTTCCGATTCTCAGCTGGCTCGCTGTCATCGGCGAGCAGGGCCTGTGGCTCGCGGTCGCCGCGCTCGCGGTGAGCCATCTGTTTTCGTTTGTCTGGAACTATCTCGGGCACGGCGAATTCAGGCTCGCGAGCGTTGCCGCGTTGATGGGCAAGCCCTACGGCCGCGTCGTCGTCCTGCACCTGACAATCCTCCTCGGCGGTATCGGTATCACGGCGCTCGGCTCGCCGGTCTGGGCGCTGCTGTTGCTCGTCGGGTTGAAGACTGGCATCGACCTGCACGCCCATCTCAAGGAGCACCGTGCGGTGCCGACAACAGATGCCGGCCCCGGCACGACCGCCTCCGGATCTGGCGGCGCGTAGCGGGACAATTGCGCCGGCGTATTTCCTGTGCACAACGCCCAACCGAGCGTGCGGTTCGTTGCACGCAGCATCGTGCGCGAACGCGAACTGCGCAAAGGCCTCGGGCTCAAGCAACAATAAGAAAGGGCCCGTTCGGGCCCTTTCCTTTTCCTGGCGGAGAGTGAGGGATTCGAACCCTCGATACGGTTTACCCGTATAACGCCTTAGCAGGGCGCCCCCTTCAGCCACTCGGGCAACTCTCCGGTATTCCGGTATTCGCTGCGCTTGCACCATCCGCTCGCCCTCGGTCACTGAGGACCGTGAGGACGAAGCGCAGACGATTTTACCCCTGTTCCAGTTCGAAGGCCTTGTGCAGCACGCGCACCGCAAGCTCGAGGTACTTCTCCTCGATGACGACCGAAATCTTGATCTCCGAGGTCGAGATCATCTGGATGTTGATGCCCTCCTCCGACAGGGTGCGAAACATGCGCGCCGCGATACCCGCGTGCGAGCGCATCCCCAGGCCGACAGCGGACACCTTGGCGATGCGATCGTCGCCACTCACCTCGCGGCAGTGGATGTGCGCCTGCACCTGATCGCGCAGGATCTTCACCGCCTTCGCGTAGTCACTGCGATGCACCGTGAACGACAGGTCGGTCATGCCGTCGTGACCGACGTTCTGCACGATCATGTCGACGTCGATGTTCGCGTCCGCGATCGGCCCGAGGATCGCGTAGGCGATCCCCGGCCGGTCGGGCACGTCGTGCACCGTGATCTTGGCTTCATCGCGGTTGAATGCGACACCTGAAATGACGGCCTTTTCCATCGCCATGTGCGGATCTTCCTCAAATGTAATGAGCGTGCCCGAACGCGCCTCCTCCTCGACCGGCAGCAGGGGGTCGGTCAGGCTAGAGAGCACGCGCGTCGGCACCTTGTACTTGCCCGCAAACTCGACCGAGCGCGTCTGCAGCACCTTCGAGCCGGAGCTCGCAAGCTCGAGCATTTCCTCGAACGAGACCGTCTTGAGCCGACGCGCACCCGGCACGATGCGCGGGTCGGTCGTGTAAACGCCGTCGACGTCGGTGTAGATCTGGCACTCGTCGGCCT
>JAQBBQ010000071.1:0-8134 GCA_032125995.1 Betaproteobacteria bacterium
GCACGATGTAAAAGAGCGCGATGTAGGAAATCAGCGCAGGCAGAAACGCATGTTTGACGACGTCGGTGTAGTGAATGCCGACGTACTCCACCATCAGGAATGCTGCAGCCCCCATCACCGGCGGCATGATCTGGCCGTTGACTGAGGATGCGGTTTCGATTGCACCTGCCTTGATGCCGCCGTAGCCCGCCTTCGCCATCAGCGGAATCGTGAAGATGCCGCCCGAGACGACGTTCGAGACCGACGATCCGGAGATGAGGCCATTCAGCGCCGATGACACGACCGCCACCTTTGCCGGCCCGCCGCGCAGGTGGCCGAGCATGGCGAATGAAACCTGCATCATGTAGTTGCCCGCCCCCGCCTTGTCGAGAAGCGAGCCGAACAGAACGAAAATGAAGATGTAACCGACCGAGACGCCGAGCGCGACGCCGAACACGCCTTCGGTGGTCAGCCACTGGTGCGAGAGCATCCGCCCGAGCGATGCACCTTTGTGCGCGAGCACATCGGGCAGGAACCTGCCGAGCATGATGTAGGCGAGAAACACGATCGCCAGGATCATCATCGGCAGGCCGACCGCGCGCCGCGTCGCCTCGAGCAGCATGACGAGGCCGATACAGGCGATGACGATGTCCCGCAGGATCGGCGTGCCGGGCCGGGTCGCCAGATCGGCGTAGAAGAAAAGGAAATAGCTGCCTGCGGAGGTACCCGCAATCGCGAGCAGCCAGTCGAACCACGGCACGCCCGCGCGCTGGCGCTTGGTGCGCATCGCCGGGTAGCACAGAAAACCGAGCAGCAGCGCGATCCCGAGATGGAGCGAGCGGGCCTCGGTGTCGTTCAGCACGCCCCAGGCAAAGGCGAAGGGAAGCGGCGAGGCGTACCAGAGCTGAAACAGCGACCAGCCGACCGCAATGCAAAAGATTAACTTGCCGAGCCGTCCGGTCGCCGCGCGGCCGCCGGTATCCGCGTCCGCCGCGAGTTCCTGCAGGTTCGGGCCCCGACCCTTGGCTGCTTCGGCCATTCAGTCTCCCGATACAAAAAGGGGGCGAGACTGCCGTGTCGCCCCCTTGCCGCGCCGCGGTCGCGCGAATCCGTTGATTACTTCATCCAGCCCTTTTCCTTGTAGTACTTCACCGCGCCGTCATGCAACGGCGCGCTCAAGCCGTCCTTGATCATGTTCTCGGGCTTGAGAACCTGGAATGCGGGGTGCAACTTCTTGAAATCCGCGAAGCCGTCGAACACCGCTTTCACGACCTGGTACACGGTATCCGTCGACGTACGCGTCGACGAGACCATGGTCGCCAACACGCCGTAGGTCTTGGTCTCCTGCGGGTTGCCCGGATAGAGCCCGGCCGGAATTATTGCGTACGCGTAGTAGGGATTCGCCTTCACGAGCTTGTCGACCGCGGCACCGGTCACCGAGACGAGCTTCGCGCCGCACACGGTGGTCGGATCCTGGATGTTGGCCGACGGATGTCCGACCAAATAGAAAAAGCCGTCGATCTTGCCATCGCACAGCGCCGGACCATGCTCGTCGGCCTTCAATTCGGAGGCGAGCGCGAAGTCCTTGATCGACCAGCCCATCGCACCAATCAGTTCGTCGAGCGTGGCGCGGGTGCCCGAACCCGGGTTGCCCACGTTGAACTTCTTGCCTTTCAGTGCGGCGAAACTCGTGATGTTCGATTCCTTGCCTACCACGACCGTCACCGGCTCCGGGTGCAGCGAGAACACCGCGCGCAATTCCGTGAACGGCGCCTTGAACTGCTTGCGCCCCTTGACGGCGTTGAATTGCACGTCGGACTGCGCAACGCCCATGTCGAGTTCGCCCGCCATGATGGTGTTGATGTTAAACACCGATCCGCCGGTGGACTCAACCGAGCAGCGGATGCCATGCGCCTTGCGATCCTTGTTGACGAGCCGACAAATCGCACCACCCGCCGGGTAATAAACGCCGGTGACGCCGCCGGTGCCAATCGTGATGTATTTCTGCTGTGCCTGCGCCGGCGGAGCGGACGTCAGCGTGCCGCTGGCGAGCACCGCCGCCGCGACGAGTGCGCGAATCTTCATGTCAGGTTCCTCCTCTCAGTAACCGCGCCAGCTTAGCCAATGGCATCGAATCCCGCAACGCTCATGCGGTGGCCGTGACGCCGGACAGCGTCACGTCGAGCGCGCGCCCGAGCTTTTCGACCAGTTCGTCTAGCTGCGTGTCGTCGACGATGAACGGCGGTGCGAGCAACAGGTGGTCGCCGCGTTCGCCGTCGACCGTGCCCCCCATCGGGTAGCACAAGAGGCCCTGCGCGAGCGCGGCCTGCTTTAGCCGTGCGTGCACACGCAGCGCCGGATCGAACGGCCTTTTCGCATCGCGATCAGCAACCAGCTCGATGCCCCGGAACAATCCGCGGCCGCGAATATCGCCGACGTGCGGATGCGCGCCGAACGCCGCGCGCAAGCGTGCATCGAGCGCCTCCCCGAGCGGCGCGACCCGCGCAATCAGTCCGTCCTCGTGCAGGCGGTGCTGCACCGCGAGCGCTCCCGCGCAGGCGGCGGCATGGCCCAGGTAGGTGTGCCCGTGCTGGAAGAAGCCACTGCCGCCTCTGATCGTGTCGAAGATCGCCTTGGACGTCAGCACGGCGCCGATCGGCTGGTAGCCCGCACCCAGGCCCTTGGCGACGGCGACGAGGTCGGGAACAATGCCTTCCTGCTCGAAGGCGAAAAGCGTTCCGCAACGTCCCATGCCGCACATCACCTCGTCGAGGATGAGGAGTACGCCGTAGCGGTCGCAGACTTCGCGTACGGCGCGGAAATAGCCCGGCACCGCGGGCACAGCACCGAGCGTCGCCCCCGAGACCGTTTCGGCAACGAAGGCAATCACCGTGTCGCCGTCGAGGCGCTGAATTTCGAGCTCGAGCTCCTGCGCAAGCCGTTCGCCGTAGGTCGCCTCGGTCTCACCGGTGCGCAGGCCACGGTAGGCAAAGCAGGGCGAAACGTGGCACGCGTCGATGAGCAGGGGCGCGTACTGCCGGCGCCGCGCGAGATTGCCGCCGATCGCGAGCGCACCCAGCGTGTTGCCGTGGTAGGACTGGCGGCGCGCGATTACAGTGCGACGCTGCGGCTCGCCGCGCTCGACGAAGTACTGGCGCGCCAGCTTGAGCGCCGCCTCGATCGCCTCCGAGCCGCCGGAGACGAAGTACGCCTTGTCGAATGCGCCCGCGCTGCGCGCGACGAGCGTATCGGCCAAGCGCTCCATCGGTTCGTTGGAGAAGAACGACGTATGTGCGAACGGCAACGCGTCGAGCTGGTGCTGGATCGCCTCAACGACGGCGCGATCCGAATGCCCGAGGCAGGAAACCGCCGCACCGCCCGAGGCATCGAGGTAGCGTTTGCCTTCGGCATCGAACAGATAGGCGCCCTCGCCGCGCACCGCAACGGGGTAGGTCAGACGTGGATCCCGATGAAAGACGTGCGTCACGGCATCCCAGGCGATGCGCGCCTGCCTTGCTTACGCAGCCAGCCTTTCGTGCATGCGGCTGCGACGGGCTTCGAGCGTCTGCGGCAGATGCCCGACGAGCTTGCCGAACAGCTCGTCATGCGACGCCAGTTCGGCCTTCCAGTCATCGAGGTCGACGCGCATGACCTGCGCATACTGCTCGGCGGTGAAAGACTCGAGCCCCTGCCAGGGCAGATCCGCGAAGCGCGGCATGATGCCGAGCGGCGATTCGACGCCTTGCGCGCGTCCGTGGCACCGATCGACGATCCACGTCAGCACCCGCATGTTCTCGCCGAACCCGGGCCAGATGAATTTCCGGTCCGCATCGCGGCGGAACCAGTTGACGCGGAAAATCTTCGGCGGGTGGTTCACCGCCTGCCCCATCTTCAGCCAGTGCGCGAAATAATCACCCATGTTGTAGCCGCAGAACGCGAGCATCGCCATCGGGTCGCGGCGCACCACGCCGACTTTGCCGGTGATCGCGGCGGTCGTCTCCGAGCCGAGTGTGGCGCCCATGTACACGCCGTCCTCCCAGCTCGGCGCCTCCACCACGAGCGGCACCGTCGTCGAACGCCGCCCGCCGAACACGAATGCCGAGATCGGCACACCGCCCGGGTCTTCCCATTTCGGATCGATCGAGGGGCATTGCGCCGCGGGCACGGTAAAGCGTGCGTTCGGATGCGCGGCGACACGGCCACAGCCGGGGGTCCAGTCCTTGCCCCGCCAATCGATCAGTTTGGCCGGCGGCGAATCGCTCATGCCCTCCCACCACACGTCGCCGTCGGGCGTCAGCGCAACGTTCGTGAAGATGGTGTTCGCATGCATCGTCTTCATCGCATTCGGATTGGTGACCTCCGAGGTGCCGGGCGCCACGCCAAAGAATCCCGCTTCCGGATTGATCGCGTAGAAACGTCCATCCTGCCCCGGCTTGATCCAGGCGATATCCTCGCCGATCGTCGTCACCTTCCATCCGTCGAATCCCGGCGGCGGGATCAACATGGCGAGATTCGTCTTGCCGCAGGCACTCGGGAACGCCGCCGAGACATAGCCCTTCTCGCCGCTCGGCGACTCGATTCCGAGAACCATCATGTGCTCGGCGAGCCAGCCTTCGTCGCGCGCCATCACCGACGCGATGCGCAGGGCGAGGCACTTCTTGCCGAGCAGGGCGTTACCGCCGTAGCCCGAGCCGAACGACCAGATCTCGCGGGACTCGGGATAGTGAACGATCCATTTTTCCTTCGCGCTGCACGGCCACGGCACGTCCTTCACACCCTGCGCAAGCGGCGCGCCGACCGAATGGACACAGGGCACAAAATCGCCATCTTCGCCCAGCCAATCGATCACCGCGCGGCCCATGCGCGTCATGATGCGCATGTTGACGACGACGTAGGGCGAATCGGATAGCTCGACGCCGATCTGCGCGATATGCGAGCCGATCGGTCCCATCGAGAACGGCACGACGTACAGCGTGCGCCCGCGCATGCAACCGTCGAACAGGCCGTGGATCGTCTTGCGCATCTCGCGCGGGTCGATCCAGTTGTTCGTCGGCCCGGCGTCCTCCTCGCGCGCGCTGCAGATGAACGTGCGATCTTCCATGCGCGCGACATCGCCCGGGTGGGAGCGCGCGAGAAAGCTATTGGGGCGAAGTTTTTCGTTCAGCCGGATGAAGGTGCCCGACTGCACCATGTCTTCGCACAGCCGGTCGTATTCCGTGTCCGAACCATCGCACCAGACAACGCGCTCGGGTTTCGTCAGCGCCGCAATCTCGGCAACCCACTGGCGCAAGCCGGCATGCCGGACCCAATTCGGTGCGCTGGAGGAAGTGGGGGGCTCCGAACGGGGGATGTTCATGTCTGGGTCTCCGGTGCCTGGCGCAAGGGCCACGGAACCGGGAATGGCCTCGGCTCCAAGGCGCCGCGAGGCGGCGATAAGAGGCAATTTCGAGGCCGCTTATTCTAGCACCGGGTTCACGCCGCTGTCGCCACGATGAACAGGCGCTTGAATGAGAACAACGTACTCCCGTCGGCGATTTTCGGGTAGGCGCCGAGCACGCGACGGCGGTACTCGGCTTCGAACGGCGCTCGTAGCGTCTGCGGCAACGCTTCGAGCAAGCCGCCCAGCCAGGTGGCGCGGGTCCAGTCGGCGACCGGGTTCTCGCCACGCAGGATCTGCAGGTACTCGGTCGACCAGATGTCGATCGTTTCGAAGCGCGGGGCGAGCAGACTGTAATAGGTCTGCGCGTCGAGCACCGGCGCGGGGCGCACAACACGTTCCAAATGCGCGCGGTAAGGCGGTTCGAGGGCGAGTTCGTGCATCCTCGCATGCGAGGGCGCGGCGAAATTGCTTGGCATCTGCACCGCGAGCACGCCCTCCGGCGCGACTGCGTCGGCGAGCTGCGGAAACCATTTCGGATGATCTGCGAGCCAGTGCAAGGCCGCGTTCGAGAACACGAGGTTGAAACGTTCGGACGGGCACCACGAGGCGAGCTCGACCTGCTGCCACTCGATGCCCTTTGCGCGGGTCTTTTCGCGCGCGGCCGCAAGCATCTCGACCGAGCTGTCGAGCGCAAGAATCGACGCCTGCGGCCAACGCTCGGCGAGCAGACGCGTCACGCCTCCGCTCCCGCAGCCAAGATCGACGATGCGCCGTGGTGCATCGAGTACAACACGACCCAGCAGATCGATCGCCGGCCGCGTACGGTGATCGGCAAAGGCCTCGTAGGCCTGCGGATTCCAGCGCATGGGGTCAGATGGCGCCGCGCGGTTGCATGTCTACTTTCCGATACAAAACCGCGCGAAGATTTCACCCAATAGGTCGTCCGCGCTGAATTCGCCGGTGATCTCGCCGAGGGCGACCTGTGCAAGGCGCAGTTCCTCGGCGAACAACTCCCAGCGGGCGCATTCCTCGTATGCTGCATCGAGATGGCTGCGCGCCGCCGCCAGCGCCCGCAGGTGACGCTCGCGCGCGAGGAATACCGACCCTTCACCGGGGTGCCAGCCCGCAGCGTCGAGGATCTCGCGGCGTAGCGCGTCGAGCCCCTCGCCTGACTTCGCGGATACCGCCACCACCCTGTCCGTTCGATCTGTCGTCGCGGGCGCAACATCGATCTTGTTCGCAACGCGAACACAGGGCACGCCGGCCGGAAGCGCCTCAAATAGTGCACGTTCCTCCGCACCGAGCCCGACGCCAGCTTCGAACACAAACACGATGACGTCGGCGCGTGCGATCTCCTGATGCGCGCGCTCGACGCCGATGCGCTCGACTTCCTCGCGCGACTCGCGCAATCCCGCGGTGTCGACGATGATCAGCGGGACGCCGTCGATCTCGATCGACTCGCGCAGCGCGTCACGCGTCGTGCCCGCGACCGGAGTCACAATCGCCCGCTCCTCGCCCGCGAGGCGATTCAGCAGGCTCGACTTGCCGACGTTGGGACGGCCGGCGAGCACGACGTGAATTCCGCTGCGCAGCAGGCTGCCCTGCCGGCTCTTGTCAAAGACCGCATTAAGCGCCGCGCGCACGCGTTCAAGCCGCCGTGCGGCATCGCCCCGGTGCAGTGCGTCCACGTCCTCTTCGGGGAAGTCGAGCATCGCCTCGGTCAGCGCACGCAAGTCGACCAGCTGCTTCACCAGCAATTCGATTGCGGCCGAAAACTCGCCTTTTAGCGAACGTAGTGCCGAGCGCGCCGCGCTGCGACTCGCCGCGTCGATCAGATCGGCGACCGCCTCGGCCTGCGCAAGGTCGATACGCCCCTCGAGGAACGCACGCCGCGTGAACTCGCCCGGCTCCGCCAGCCGCGCACCGGCATCCAGACAGGCACCCAGCACGGCGTGCATCACCACGGTCCCGCCATGGCCTTGCAGCTCGAGCACCGGCTCGCCCGTATACGAATGGGGCGCGGGAAAGAAGACCACGAGCCCCTCGTCGATTGTCTCGCCAGTTGCGCCACGAAAAGCGCTCAGCCGCGCACGCCTGGGTGCCGGGAGCGATCCGGTCAGCGCACAGGCGATAGCGGGCACCCCGGGGCCCGATACGCGCACCACGCCGATCCCGCCGCGCCCGGCGGGCGTCGCGATCGCCGCAATCGTGTCGCGCGCCGCGGCGGTCGTTTCAGCGTCTGGCATGGGCAGTCTTTTCGCGCTCGAACATGCGCTGAATCTGCCACTGCTGTGCAATCGAAAGGCAATTGTTCACCAGCCAGTAAAGCACCAGGCCGGCCGGGAAGAAGAAAAAGAATACGCTGAAGATATACGGCATGAACTGCATCACCTTCGCCTGCACCGGATCGGGCGGCTTCGGGTTCATGCGCGTCTGCAGAATCATCGTGGCGGCCATCAGGATCGGCAGCACGTAGAACGGATCGAGTGCCGAAAGATCCTTGATCCAGAGAATGAACGGCGCGTGGCGCAACTCGATCGCCGCAAGCAGCACCCAGTACAGCGAGATGAACACGGGAATCTGCACCAGAATGGGAAAACAACCACCAAGCGGATTGATCTTCTCGGTCTTGTACAACTCCATCATCGCCTGGTTCAGCTTCTGGCGATCGTTCCCGTACATCTCGCGCATCTTCGTCAGGCGGGGCGTGACCAGCTTCATCTTGGCCATCGACTTGTAGCTTGCAGCTGACAGCGGGAAGAACACCCCCTTGAT
>JAQBBQ010000072.1:0-2817 GCA_032125995.1 Betaproteobacteria bacterium
CCGGACAGGCAGGACGGCAAGCTAAATTTTCGGAGAGTTCTGTCGCGTCGCGGCGACGTCGGTTTGCGCGCGACGCGCGGCGCTGGTGATGAGGACGCTCCGGCCTGGGGTTCTCCCGTGTCGTCAGTCCTGCGGCGCGACGTGGCGCCGCTCGAATTCCCAGACGTCAGCAAAGCCGACCAGCGCATGCAGCCGTTGCATGTCGAATGCCGGCACCGGGCAGCCTTCGAGCGAGCCGTTCTTCGCGAGGTAGGCGTAGGCAGATTCCAGCGCAGCACAGGCGGCGGTCATCCCCGCCGCGGGGTAGATCGCGATCGAGAAGCCGCAGCGCTCGAGCGTCGCCGCCGGCAGCATCGGCGAGCTGCCGGTCGGCACCATGTTGGCGAGCAGCTTCGCCTCGCCGGCGAGCTCGGCGCCGATCTTCGCGAACTCGGCTTCGGACTCCGGTGCCTCCACGAACAGGATGTCGGCGCCCGCTTTGGCGAACGCGCGCGCGCGCCGGATCGCCTCGTCCAGGCCCAGGGCAGTGCGCGCGTCGGTGCGCGCGACGATGAGAAAGTCGCTGCTGCGGCGCGCTTCCACCGCCACCTCGACGCGCTTCACCGCGTCTTCGAGCGGCACCACGCGACGGTCGGGCGTGTGGCCGCACTTCTTCGGCATCTCCTGGTCTTCGATCTGGATCGCCTGCACGCCGGCGGCCTCGTAGCCGCGCACCGTCTCGCGCACGTTGAGCAGGCCGCCGAAGCCCGTGTCCGCGTCGGCGATCAGCGGCGTGGTGGTGCCTTGGGCGATGGTGCGCGCGCGCTCCACCATGTCGCGATAGCTGACCAGGCCCGCGTCCGCGAGCCCCAGGTGCGAGGCCGAAATGCCGTAGCCGGTCATGTAGAGCGCCTTGAAGTTCATGCGGTCGGCGATCTTCGCGGAGAACATTTCGAACACACCCGGCGCGACGATGAATTCGCCGGCGGCGAGGATTTCGCGGAGCGTCAGATGGGTTTGCGGCATGGCGGCTCTCCTTCGCGGCGAAGTCTAGCCGGCGAGCGCGGGGGTCAAGACGCCCCCCGCCACTTCCCGGCGGGCCGAGGTCAGGCCTTCTCGACGGCGCGCAGTCGCGCGCGCCCACGGTTGACGCCCTACGCCTCCCGTAGACTCCGCCCTCCATGGCCTTGCTCACGCTGCTGGACGCCCAGCTCGCTTACGGCGATCAGCCGCTCCTCGACCGCGCGGCGTTCTCCATGGAAAGCGGCGAGCGCATCGGCCTCATCGGCCGCAACGGCACGGGGAAGTCTTCGCTCCTTTCGGTAATCGCCGGGCGCGCCTCGCTCGACGAGGGCGAGGCACGCCTGCGCGAGGGCGCGCGCGTGGTGCTCGTGGAGCAGGAGCCTTCGCTGCCGCATGCGGGGTCGCTGCGCGCGGCGCTGCTCCTGCACGGGCACGTTCCGTCGATTGCGGATGAGCGCGAGCGCTGGCAGGCGGAGGCGAGGTTGACGGAATACCTGCATCGCTTCGGTCTGTCGGAGGATCTCTCGCCCCAGGTGGCCTCGGGGGGCGAAGCGAAGCGCGCGGCGCTCGCGCTCGCGTTCGCGCTGCAGCCGGATCTGCTGCTGCTCGATGAGCCCACCAACCACCTGGACATCGGCGGGATCGAGACGCTCGAGGGGCTGCTCGCCAGGATCCCGGCGGCGATCGTCGTCACCCACGATCGGGCGTTCCTCGATCGCGTATGCACGCGCATCCTCGAGCTCGACCGCGGGTGGCTGCACTCGTACGCGGGGAACTGGTCCGCCTACGAGCGCGTGAAGGCGGACGAGCTCGCCGCCGAGGCCGTTTCGGCTCGGAAGTTCGACACGTTCTGGAAGGAGGAGGAAGCCTGGATCAGGAAGGGGATCCAGGCGCGGCGCACGCGGAACGAAGGGCGCGTGCGGCGCCTCGAGCGGTTGCGGGAGGAGCGCGCTGCGCGGCGCGAGCGGCTGGGGGCGGTGAAGCTGTCGCTGTCTACGGGGCGTCGTTCTGGGAAGCTCGTCGCGGAGCTCGCCAGGGTGTCGAAGTCATTCGGCGATCGGGCGGTGGTGAAGGGGTTGGGCCTGCTCGTGTCGCGCGGCGACCGCCTCGGGCTCGTGGGGCCGAACGGCGCTGGGAAGACCACCCTGCTCAAGCTCATCCTCGGCACGCTCCCGCCCGATTCTGGGACGGTGCGGATCGGGACCAAGGTCGTTCCCGCCTACTTCGACCAGATGCGCGAGGCCCTGGACCCCGCGAAGACCGTCGCGGAAACCGTTTCCCCGGGCTCGGACTGGGTCGAGCTCGAGGGCGGGCGCAAGCACGTCATGACTTACTTGGGGGACTTTTTGTTTCCCCCGCGGCGCGCCGCTTCGCCCGTGCGCATGCTCTCCGGCGGCGAGCGCAACCGGCTGCTGCTCGCGCGTTTGTTTGCGCGGCCAGCGAACGTCCTCGTGCTCGACGAGCCGACGAATGATTTGGACATCGAATCGCTCGAGCTGCTGGAGGCGGCGCTGCAGGATTACTCGGGGACGTTGCTGCTCGTGAGCCACGACCGCGCGTTCCTCGACAACGTCGTCACCTCCGTGCTCGCCCCGGAGGGAGATGGGAAGTGGAACGAGTACGCGGGCGGGTATGCGGATTGGCTGCGCCAGCGGCCTGCGGCGGCGGTGGAGGAGAAGCCCGCGGCGCCGGCGCCGGCGCGGGAGAAGGCGCGGGTGAAGCTGAGCTACAAGGAGCAGCGGGCGTTAGAAGCCCTGCCGGGGGAGATCGAGGCGCTGGAGGCAGAGCAGAAGGCGCTCGAGGAACACATGCGCG
>JAQBBQ010000073.1:0-7751 GCA_032125995.1 Betaproteobacteria bacterium
CGCTTCGTCGACGAGGGCGCGGACTTTCGCAACTACACCTATGCCAAGTACGGCGGCGTCATCCTCGGCCAGCCCGGGCAGTTCGCCTGGCAGATCTTCGATGCCAAGGTAAAGGCGCAGCTGCGCGACGAATACAAGATCAAGCAAGTCACCAAGGTAACCGCCAACACCCTGGAAGAACTCGTCACAAAGCTGGACGACGTCGATGCCGCGGCCGCCCTGGCGGAGCTTAGGGCGTACAACGCCGCGGTGAAGACCGACGTTCCCTTCAATCCGAACATCAAGGACGGGCGCGGCACCGGAGGGCTCGCGATTCCGAAGTCGAACTGGGCCAACACCCTCGATACGCCGCCGTTCGAAGCCTACGCAGTCACCTGCGGCATCACCTTCACGTTCGGGGGCCTGCGCATCAACACCGACGCCCAGGTCCTGTCGACCGACGGCGAGCCGATTCCCGGCCTCTACGCCGCGGGCGAGTTGGTCGGCGGCATCTTCTACTTCAACTACCCCGGCGGCACCGGGCTCACCAACGGCGCCGTCTTCGGCAAGATCGCCGGAACGAGCGCGGCGGCCAAACCACCGAATACCTAGGAGTCGGAACAACCATGGCAAACAAAAAGGGCGCCGAACTGATCGCCGAATTCCTCGTGAAAGAAAAGATCCCCTACGTGTTCGGCATCTGCGGGCATGGCAACGTCGGCCTGCTCGATGCGCTGCACGATGTCGCCGACGAGGTGAAGTACGTCTCGCCGCGCCACGAGCAGGTCGCGGGCCACATGGCGGACGGTTTTTTCCGCGTCAGCCACCGGCCCGCCGCGACCCTCACCTCGACCGGGCCGGGCTCGGCGAACCTCATCATGGCGCTTGCCGTGGCGCAGACCGATTCGTCCGCGCTGCTCGCGATCACCGCGAACGTGCCGACCTCGCAGTTCAACCGCGGCCCGTTCCAGGAATTGAACCGCCACTACCAGGCCGACTACCCGAGCGTGGTGCGCCCGGTGGTGAAACGCAGCTTTCAGCCCACGCGCGCCGAGATGCTGCCGCTCGCGATGCGCCAGGCGGTCACCACGATGACCAGCGGCCGGCCGGGGCCGGTGAACCTCGACGTGCCGTTCAATGTCTTCCAGGAGACGACCGACGCACAGCTCGAAGCGCCCTGGGACGGCTACCTTTCACGCAGGAGCGGCGCTTCGAACGACGACATCAAGCGCACGCTCGACCTCGTCCTCGCCGCCAAGCGCCCCGCGCTCTTCATCGGTCACGGCGTGACGCTCTCGGAAGCCGCGCTCGAGCTGACCGAATTCGCCCGACGGCTGCGGATTCCAGTCATCAGCTCGCCAAACGGCATGGGCTGCCTCGACATGGAGGATGCCCTTTCACTCGGCTTCATCGGCCGCAATGGCGCCTATCCCGCGAACCAGGCGGGGCGTTACGCCGATCTCGTCATCGCGATCGGCGCCCGCTTCGACGACCGCTCGTCGTCGTCGTGGATGCCGGGTTACTCGTGGAACTTCCCGCATACGAAACTCATCCACGTCGATGTTGATAATGCCGAGCTCGGCCGCAATTACCCGCCCGACCTCGCCATCCTCGCCGATGCACGCGCCTACCTGCAGCAGCTGCTCGCCGCGCTCGCGGGGCGCAAGCGCGACGGCGCACCGCGCCTCGCCGAGTGGCACGCGCAGATCGAGGGCTGGAAGAAGGAATGGGAGGCCTACGTGCGCCCCAATTTCGAGATCCACGCCTCGCCCCTGCGTCCGGAGCGCGTGGTCGCCGACTGCCGCGCGGTGCTGCCCGACGACGCGATCATCTCGCTCGACTCGGGCGTGCACCACAACTGGTACATGCAATTCTGGAATGCGCGCCGCCCGCAGACCATGCTCAACACCTGGGGCTATTCGGGCATGGGCTTCGGCCCGAGCGCGATCCTCGGCGCCAAGCTCGCCGCACCCGAGCGGCCCTGCATCGCGATCTGCGGTGACGGCGGCTTCACCATGGTGCCGCACGTGCTGTGCACCGCGGTCGAGTACAACATCCCCGTGGTGTGGGTGGTGTGGAACAACTTTTCCTGGGCGGCGATTCGCGACATTCAATACGGCCTCTTCGACGGGCGCGAGTACGGCACCGCCTTTTATGAAGGCCCCGAAGGCAAGCCCTACAACCCGGACTTCGCGGCCTGGGCACGCGCCGCGGGCGTGGAAGGTCACACGGTGACGAAGTCGGAAGACTTCAAGGGCGCGCTCGAGCATGCAGTGAAACTCGGCAAGCCCTGCCTGATCGACGTCCACGTCGACGCCAACATCCGCCCGCCCGCGACTGGCGCCTGGGCACTGCCGCCGATTCCGCACAAGGAGCCGGTGTTCGGCGCCAAGCACCTTATCAACGACTAAAAAGGTGTCAGGAACCTTTTCGTAATAGGTAATGCCAGGCTCTAGTCCGAAAAGGTTCCTGACACCTTTTTCCTGACACCTTTTTCAAGGAGGCAAGCAATGGCCAAGGCAAAAGCGCGCAAGCCCATTATCCGCAACATCGCCGAAGTCGACTGGGAGGACTTGCCCGCGCATTTCGGCGGCGCGTTCTCGAAGTTCCTCGTGCGCCCGGAAACGACGGGCTCGCACGAGATCGACTACCGCATTTCCTGCTACCAGCCGCGCGCCTACGTCGAGCCGCACACGCACAAGGTGCAGGAGCAGGTCTACCACGTGCTCGAGGGCGAAGGCCTGATGCAGATCGGCGTCAAGCGCCAGGTGGTACGCCGGCACGACGTCATCTTCATTCCGCCCGGCGTCAAGCACGCGATCTACAACACGGGCCTCGTCGACCTCGTGTTCATCGTCGTCACCGTGCCGATCGACGACCGCTGAGCAGGGGCGCTAGCGCTTGCCGCCGAGCTCGCCGCTGTGCAGCAGGCGGTTGAGCTCGTCGGCGCCGCCGATCAGCACGCCTTTCACGAACACCATCGGAAAGGTCGGCCAGCCGGCCCACATCTTGAGCGCGTTGCGCCGGCGCCATTTGTTCAAATAGCTGCCGTACTCGAGGTACTTGAACGGCAACTTGGCAGACTCGAGCATGCGCCGCGCGCGACGCACGAACGGGTTCTGCGCCATGCCAAGCACGACGATGTCGTTCGCCGCGATGGCCGCCTCCACGTCGCCGATGAGGTCGGCGTGTCGCGTCGAGATCTTTTCTCGAATCGCGGGATGGATGCGGGATTCGTCAAGCAGGATGCGCGGCATCGGGGCTCCTAATCCATCACTTTAGCGCGAGTAGCCTTGAGCTGGCCGCGGCGCGTCTTGCCCTCCAGCCGCCGCTTCTTCGCCGCGCGTGACGGGCGCGTCGGCTTGCGCTTCTTCGGCACGTGAGCCGCCGTGGCGACGAGCGCTTCCAGCCGCTCGATCGCCTCGGCACGATTGAGCTCCAGGCTGCGATGACGCTGCGCCTTGATGACGACGATGCCGGTGCGCGTCATGCGATGGTCGCCGCGCGCGAGCAGGCGCTGCTTGACGGTGTCCGACAGGGACGAGGCACGCACATCGAAACGCAGGTGCACCGCATTCGACACCTTGTTGACGTTCTGTCCGCCGGGACCGCCCGCGCGGATGGCGACGATTTCGATCTCGCCCTCGGGGATCGAAACCCGCGCCGGCCCTACCATCCGCCCCCACCTCCGCCGCCCCCGCCTCCGCCGGAGCTGCCGCCTCCTCCGCCACCGCCCGAGCTGCCACCCGATGAGCTGCCCGGCGGGGTCGAGGCCGCGCTGATCGTCGAGCCAAGGTCAGTGAGCGAGCCCGCGAGATCGCCCGCGCGACGGCCATCGGCGAATCCGCCAGCGCCACCGCCATAGTGGCTGTTCATGGCCGCGGCCACCGCTGCGACGCCAAGGGTCGCTGCGAAACGGTCGGCCCATGGGGTCTCGACATCGAGCGCAAATGCGTAGGGCAGCAACCGAGCGAATTCGTCAGCCGTTTGCGGCGGCGCCTTCATGCGCCTCAGATCGTCGGCTTCGGCGACCGAAAGATACTGACGCAGACCGTCGATCGCGTCCTTCAGTTTACGGCCCTGCACGCTGTAGGCAGGAAGCCAGCGCGCGAACAGCACGAGCACCGCCGCCATCGACACCGCGACGACGGCGATGAACAGGACCGGCGCCTCGAGGATGATCATCGCCACGAAGCTGAGGACCGCAATAACCACGCCAACGGCGAATGACCCGCGGTTACGCGAAAAACAACGCGCCTTGAGCTGGCGCTCGAGGTCCTCGTGCAGCGCGTCGCGCGCCTTCTGCACCGTGGGATCGTGCCGGCGCCCGATCAGGAGCTGCGTCGTCCCGCCCGGCAGCAGCGTGCGCGCAAGCTGCGCCTCGCCGGGAAGCCATTCCATCGCCTGCCCGCTTCGCGTGATGGCGTAGTCGGTCTGTCGGCGCGCAGCGGCCTTGAGCGGTTCGGCCACCATGTCGAGCAGGCTCTCAGCAACCGAGCCCATCGCCTTCGCCGCGCTGCGTAGCTCGGCCGCGACCTTCTCGAAATGTCCCTCGCCGGTCGCCCTGTCGATGTGCAGATAGCCCCGCTCTGCCAGTCCGAGCAGCGCCGCGGCGAAACAGCGCTCGTCCGCAGCCATGCGATCGACGTAGCGCACCCCTGCGGGCCCGAGGCCGGGCGGCGGCTCGTAGCGCGGAAAGCGCGGTCCGGCGCGCGGGTCGCGCCCAACGAGGGTCCAGCGCCAGTACAGAAAGATGAGCAGCAAGACGAACCCGGCGAAGCCAGCCGCGCCACCGCGGTTTTCGCCAAACCACCAGCCCGCACGTTCGCGCCATGACGGCTCGGCGACGATGCCCTTCGGAAACGCCATCACGATCGTCAGTCCTTCGTAGGGCCTGAGCATGTGGTTGGTCGCGAAACGCGCGCCACCGTCGAAGGCTTCTGCGTCGACGTCGCGTCCGCGCGCACCCTGCCGGCCGGTGTAGGCCTCGACCTTCAACTCGCTCGCCGCCACCGCGCGGGGAAGCTTCACCTCGGCCGACACGTGATCCATCGCGAACACCCAGCCGTTGCCGTTCACGTTCCAGTACAGCTCGTCGTGATCGTCGAAAAACCCGAGCTGGCGCGCGGTTCGATAGACGATCTCGTAGCTGGTGGTGCCGCGCTTGAGAAACACGTTTGCACTGCCGATGCGAACGCGCACGCCATTGCGCTGGCCCTGCACGGCGTAGGGTTCGGGCCGGCCGTCGCGCGTGACCTCGATTACCTCGAACGGCACGCGCACGAGTGCGCCGAAGCGGTCGCGATACTCGGTGGGGAAATCGCGAAAGATGCCGCGCTTGATGACGCGGCCTTCGGCCTGGACCTTGATGCGCTCGCGTACGGTGAGCGACCCGTCGGCGTGAATCTGCACCGCGCTATGGAAATCGAGCACCCGCTCGGCCGCCGCGGCCGCCCCGACCAAGGCACCCCATCCCAGCAGCACGGCGAATACGAGAATACGTCTCATCGCGTTACAAGGTTACGCGCACCGCCGCGCGGTCGTCGGTCTCGAAAAACGGCTCCGGCGCGAAGCCCAACAGGCGCGCGACGACCAGATCCGGAAAGGTCTCGATCCGCGTGCGGTACTGCTTGACCGCGCCGTTGTAGAAGCGGCGCGCATACTGCAGGTGGTCCTCGATCTCGACCAGTTCGTCGGCCAGCTGGCGGAAGTTCGCATCGGCCTTCAACTGCGGATAGGCCTCCTGCAGGAGAACGAGTTGCTGCAGCCGCTCACCGAGCGTGCGCTCGAGACCGAAGCGCTCGGTCACCGGCCGCGCCGCGAGGGCGTTCGCGCGCAGCTCGGTCACGGTGGTGAACAGGGCCTTCTCGTAGGCAGCGTAGCCACGCACGGCCTCGACCAGTCGCGGCACGAGGTCGGCGCGCCGCTTGAGCTGGACATCGATGTCGGCGTAGCCCTGGCGGACTTGATTGCGGTCCGCAACCAGGCGGTTGTAGAAAACGACCGCCGCGACAAGTATCGCGCCAAGGAGCGCGAGGCCCAGCCAGATTCCAGTATCCATCCTTCTGCGCCTCCCCTCGTGCGCGCGCGCGGCGGGCGCAGTGTGGCCGCACTGCAACATGGCGTCAACGCACTGCCTCCTTGGCGGCTTGAGTCCCTGCGGCTGCCTCGCGTTGCGCTGGATCACCCCCTGCATGGAATTAGGTGTTTACAATTCACGGTCGGCACGTTGGGACTCCGGAACCACGTAAGAGGTCACGATGACGAGACCTGCCAATCGAACATTCGATCTGTCCGACCATCGCCCGGACGCGGCGCGCATCCCGCCGGGCGGTGCCAGCGGCGCGGCAACGGCAGCGGACCGCTGGCTGCTCTCGACGATCATGGCGGCGATGCCGCGCTGCGGCTTCGCGGCGATGCTCTGGGACGGCACGACGCTCGGCGAGGAAACGGGCGTCCGCGTCATCTTCCGTGACCGCGGCGCCCTGTGGCGGGTGGCGCGCAACCCGCTGGTGCAGTTCGGCGACCTGTACAGCGCCGGACGCATCGAGGTCGAGGGCGAGCTTGTCGATTTTCTCGAGCGCCTGTACCGCGCACTCTCCGCCGGCCAGCGCGGACGGGCCTCGGCCTGGTGGTGGCTGTGGCACGACCAGCGGCCGCGCGCCGGCTCACTCAACACCGCGCGCGAGAACATCCATCATCACTACAACCTTGGCAACGACTTCTACCGCCTGTGGCTCGACACCGAGGCGATGCAGTACACC
Organism: Betaproteobacteria bacterium; assembly: GCA_032125995.1. Lineage (GTDB taxonomy): Bacteria > Pseudomonadota > Gammaproteobacteria > Burkholderiales > SG8-39 > SG8-39. The sequence continues at coordinate 6,744 of JAQBBQ010000073.1, forward strand.
TGCGCCTACTACCCTGCGCCCGGGACCACGCTCGAAGCCGCACAACGCGCCAAGATGGACCACGTGTGCAGGAAGCTGCGGCTGCGCCCCGGGCAGCGCGTGATCGAAGCGGGCTGCGGCTGGGGCGGCTTCGCGCTGCACATGGCGCGGCACTACGGCGTGACGGTGCGCGCCTTCAACATTTCCAACGCGCAGATGCGCTACGCGCGCGAATGGGCCGCGCGCGAAGGGCTCGCGGATCGCGTCGAGTTCGTCGAGGACGACTATCGCAACATTAACGGGCGCTGCGACGCCTTCGTGTCGGTCGGCATGCTCGAGCACGTCGGGGTGGAAAACTATGGCACGCTCGGCAAGGTGATCGGGCGCTGCCTGGCGCCCGATGGCCTGGGGCTCCTGCATACGATCGGACGCAACGCGCCGGGGCCGCTGAACGGCTGGATCGAGCGGCGCATTTTTCCCGGCGCCTATCCGCCGTCGCTCGGCGAGATGATGGCGATCTTCGAGCCGCTGCGCTTTTCGGTGCTCGACGTGGAAAATCTCCGCCTGCATTACGCGCAGACGCTGCGCGACTGGCGCGAGCGCTATACGGCGAACCTCGACACCATCCACGCGATGTACGACCTGCCATTCACGCGCGCCTGGGACCTGTACCTCGCCGGCGCGATTGCGGGCTTTTCCACCGGATCGCTGCAGCTCTACCAGGTGGTGTTCGCGCGCGGCAGAAGCAACGCGGTACCGGCGACGCGCGCGCACCTCTACGGCTGAGCGCCGCGCAGACCCGACGGCGGCCCGAATGGAAACGCGCGACGTAGTCATCGTAGGCGGCGGGCCGGCCGGCTCGACGCTCGCGCGCGCGTTGCACGACAGCGGGCTCGGCGTCAGCGTGCTCGACAAGCGCAGCTTTCCGCGCGACAAGATCTGCGCGGGCTGGATCACGCCCGCGGTGGTCGGCGCGCTCGGACTCGACCTCGAAGACTATGCGCGCGACCGCGTGCTGCAGCCAATCCA
>JAQBBQ010000074.1:0-4215 GCA_032125995.1 Betaproteobacteria bacterium
CTGGTTGCTCCTGGTGGCGCTCGGGCCGCTCGGGCTCTTCGGTTGCGCGACGGGTCCTGCCGTGCAGAGCGTGTCGCCCACCGAGGCAATCCGCGCCGACCAGGCGCCGCCCGAAGCGACGCTGCTCGACGTGGGCATTCAGGTTTTCCAGACGGTGAAGATCGACGCCGCAGAAGCCGAGGAGCAAGGCACGCATCCCAAGATCCTGGAAGCCGAGGCCCGATACATTCCGTTCCACCTCAAGAAAACGCTGCAGCAAACGGGCCAGTGGGGTGCCGTGCGCGTCGTGCCGGCGCGGGCAGAAGAAGTGGACGTGACCGTCTCCGGCACGCTGCTCGAGTCGAACGGCGAGACGCTGAAGATGGCGGTCAAGGTCGTCGATGCCACGGGCCGGGTCTGGTTTCACAACGAGTACGACGCCGAGGCCACTGAAAAGAGCTACGAGACACTCGACAAGAAGGACCGCGATCCGTACCAGGATCTCTACAACCGCGTGGCGAACGACATGCTCGCCTACCGCGAGCAGTTGAGCACGAGGGATCTCTCCGCCATCCGCCAGGTTGCGCTCCTCAAATTCGCGCGCAGCATCGCACCTCACGCCTTCGACAGCTACCTGACCAAGGACGGCGACGGAATTTTCAAGGTGAGCAGACTGCCCGCCGACAACGACCCCATGTTCGAACGCGTGAACCGGATTCGTGCCCGGGAGTACATGTTCATAGACACAGTGAACCTCTACTATGGCAACCTCTACGACGACATGCGGCAGCCCTACGGGCAGTGGCGCCAGTCCTCGCTGGAGGAACTCAACCAGAAGCGCGCGCTGGAGCGCAAAGCGTGGGAGCGTCGCCTGCTGGGGATCGCGGCGATCATCGGCGGTGTCGTGCTCGGCACCAACAGCGCGTCATCGGGAGGCGCGGCAGGCAGCACTGTCATGGTGCTCGGCGGCTATGAGGTCTTTCGCTCGGGCGGACAGTTCGCGAACGACGCGAAGGTTCACGAAGAGGCGTTGAAGGAGCTGGGTGTTTCATTCGAAGGCGATGTGGCGCCCGTGCTCGACGAGGTCGAGGGCCGCACGGTCAAACTTTCGGGTTCAGTCGACGCGCAGTACGCCGAGTGGCGCAGAACACTGCGGGAGTTGTTCGCCAAGGAGACGGGATTGTCACCGGTGGCGTCGACGCCGCCGGACAAGTCGCCGGAGCCGGACAACAAACAGTAAGGCCAACCGCCCGGCACCATGTCGAGTGTGCAGCCCGCGAAAAACGGGTCCAACCGCGATGCATCCCTGCCCCCCTCCATCCCGATTGGCGTGCGTACCCACGCCGTCGTCTCGGGACGGTGGGTGGCGGTTGCGCTGAGCGCGGCGCTTGGCCTGACGGCGCTGGTGTTCTTCCTGTTGCCGGCATGGTTATCGCCTCCGGACAACACCCAGCTGCCGCCGGTCGTGGTCTCAAAGCCGGCACCACCGGCGGCACCCCGCACGACTGACCCGGCAGAGACGGTCCGTCAGCGCCTCGGAGCAGAAGAGGCTGCGTCACGTTACCGGGAAAAGAGCCAAGCGCTTGCACAGCAAGGCGCGGCGATGTGGGCATCCGAGGATTGGGCGGCGGCCACCGCCCGGGGCGACGAGGCCGCGACGGCAGTCGTGGCGCGCGATTATGCGCGTGCGATCAAGATCTACGATGACGCCAGCCGGCAGCTGACCGCGATCGCCGGACAGGCCGCGGCGGCCTATGCGCGCGCACTCGCGGCCGGCGAGGCCGCCATTCAGGACGGCGCGTCCGCCGAGGCAGCCAAGGCATTTCAATTAGCACTCACGATCCGACCGGAGGATAAGAAAGCCCAGCACGGCCTTGTCCGAGCCGAGCGGCTGGATGAGGTCCTCGAGCGGCTCGCCGCAGGCGAGTCGACGGAAAGCGCCGGCGCGCTGGAGCTGGCACGCGCGGAGTATGCGGCGGCGGTCGCACTCGACCCCGAATTCGCGCCCGCCAAGGCCGCATTGGCGCGCGTCAACGACCGCCTCGCGGCCCGGCGATTCGACCAGCTGATGACGCAAGGCCTCGCGCACCTGGAACGGTCCAATTGGTCGGGTGCCGAGCGCTCTTTCAGTGCTGCGCTCAAAATGCGCCCCGGTCATTCCTCCGCGGCGGACGGCCTCGCCCGCGCGAAGGAGAGCCTGCAGCGCGACAGTCTCGCCCGGCTGCAACGCGAGGCCGGCGAACTGGGAGCAGCGGAGCGCTGGGACGAGGCGCTCACCGCCTATCGGCGCGCCGAGGCAATCGATCCGACGGTCGATTTTGCAAGACAGGGCATCGCGCGCAGCAATCGCATGATCGCGCTCCATGCGCGGATAGACGGTTACCTGGCCGAACCTCAGCGATTGTATTCTGCATTCGTACGCGACGAGGCGCGGCAGTTTCTCGCGTCGCTCGATAACGAAACGGCAGGCGGGGCCCGCTTGGCACAGGGCAAGCAACGTCTGGCCACGGCCCTCAAGCGCGCTACGACCAGGGTCACCGTCCGGCTGACGTCGGACAACGCGACCGAAATCACGGTCTATCGAGTCGGACGGCTCGGGCGGTTTCAGGACCGCGAGGTCACGCTGACGCCCGGAACCTATACGCTGGTCGGCTCGCGTCCCGGCTACAAAGACGTACGCGTCGAGCTGATCGTGGCGCCGGATTCGGCTCCGCCACGAATCTTTATCGCCTGCGAGGAACGCGTGTGAAGGTCCGTTTCGACGGCCCTCGTGGCGCTGACGACGGAGACCTTGGCGCAGGCCCCCTTGTCATCACGACAGCGAGCGCGAATGCCAGCGCCGCGCTCGCGCTCGCGAACGGCGCGCCGTTCCTGCAGCCCCTCGAAGGCGGAGCACCGGTGTTTCTGAACGATCATCGCCTCGCCGCTTCGCAATGGCTGCGCGATGGCGACCGCGTGCGGATTGGCGCAGACGTGCTCACGGTCCACGTCACGGGGAACGGGCTCGGGCTGCAAACCGAAGCCGATGTGGGTCTCGCGTCCCCATCAGGCTCGATCGAGCTGGCTCCGCCGCCCCCCGACCCGGTTCCCCGACGGCGACGCATTGGCGCAACGTATGTGCTGATCGCGTTGGCGGCGCTGGCCATCGCGCTGTGGTTCGTGTTCTCGGCGCGCATGTTGTACGTGGACATACAGCCCGGACCCGATCGCGTAAGCCTGGAGGGCGCAATACCGGCACTCGGGCTCGCTGAGGGCTACCTAGCGCTCCCCGGCGTTTATCGGCTGCAAGCGGAACGCGACGGCTACCGCCGTCTGGTGCGCGAGATCGAGATCACGCGCGCGACCCATCAGCGCATCGCGCTGGCGCTCGAGAAATTACCCGGCTATCTCTCGGTGGACACGCCAGGTATTGCCGGGGCGACCGTGTCAGCCGGCGGCGAGGTCAAGGGCAAGACGCCGCTTGCCGAAATTGAACTGGCTGCGGGCGAATACCCGGTCGCCATACGCGCCGACGGCTATGCGGACTTTTCCACGACGATCCGGATCGAGGGGCTCGGGCGTCGCCAGAGCCTCGTGGCAGCACTTATACGCGCCTCGGCCGCCGTGACGGTCCGGTCAGAAACAACCGGCGCCACGCTGTACGTGGATGGCAAGCGCTTGGGGCCGCTTCCGCTCACCACCGAACTCGCCGCCGGGTCCCGCGACATCGAGATTCGCGCCGCCGGCTACAAGGCGTCGAAGCAGCGCATCCTGGTCGTCGCCGGTCAGCCCCAGACCATCGGACCGGTGACGCTCGCTCCTGCAGACGGCGAACTGCGTGTCGAGAGCGAGCCCGCGGGCGCGAGCGTCGCGATCGACGGCCGCTACGCCGGAACGACCCCGGCTACGCTCATCCTCAGTCCAGGCCGGGAACACCGCGTGACGGTTTCCAAGCGTGGCTTCGGAACCACGAGCCGAGCAATACGCCTGAAGCCCGCGCAGAAGCGCAGCCTGCGCGTCGCGCTGAGCGCCGAGTTGGGCGAGGTCGCGCTCGAGGTCGAGCCGCCGGACGCGGTGTTGAGCATCGAGGGACGGGCAATCGGAGCGGCCAATGGGAAGCACTCGCTCCCCGCGGCGCCGACGCTGCTCGAGATTACGCGCGACGGCTTCGAGCCCGCCCAGCTCTGGGTCACGCCCAAGCCCGGATTCGCGCAGACCCTGACCGTCAAACTGCGTGCCGCCGGCGCCCCGGCAACG
>JAQBBQ010000075.1:0-12606 GCA_032125995.1 Betaproteobacteria bacterium
TCCAGGGCGGCGCCGCCGGTGTCGTGCCGACCTTCGAGATCGGGCGCGTGCAGCGTTTCATGAAGGGCAGCGGACTTGCGATCCAGGTGCCGGTCGTCGACCTGATGGAAATCGGCGCGGGCGGCGGCAGCATCGCGCGCGTAAGCCGGCTCGGCACGCTGCAAGTCGGGCCCGAAAGCGCGGGCGCCGAACCCGGACCGATCTGCTACGGGCGCGGCGGCACCGAGCCCACGGTGACCGATGCCGACCTGCTGCTCGGTTACCTCGATCCCGATTACTTTCTCGGCGGCGCAATGGCCCTCGACGCCGCGGCTGCGCAGCGCGGTATCGAAACACGCGTCGCGCAACCGCTCGGCGTGCCGTACCTCCATGCGCTGTGGGGCATTCACGACCTGATCAACGAGACGATGGCGGCCGCGGCCAAGACCCACATCGCGGAGCGCGGCGGCAATCCGCAGGCGCTCACCGTAGTCGCCTTCGGTGGCGCGGGACCGGTGCATGCCTACGGCCTGGCGAAGAAGCTCGGCGCCCCTCGGCTCGCGGTACCGCCAAACGCCGGCGTCGGTTCGGCGCTTGGCTTTTTCACCGCGCCGCGCGCCTTCGACCTCGCGCGCAGCCACAAGACAGCGCTCGACGGCGCGGACTTCGCCGCCATCGAGACGCTGTTTCGCGAACTCGAGGCCGACGGCGAAGCCACGCTGCGCCAGGCCGGCGCCGAAGGCCCGATCGAATTCGCGCGTTCGATCGATGCGCGCTTCATCGGTCAGGGCTCGGAGACCAACCTGCCGATCGACGCGCGCGACGTCCGCACGCTTGACGCGGCGGCACTGCGCCGCCGCTTCGACGAGGCCTACCAGCGGCTCTACGGACGCACCTACCCGCAGTCGCCGGTCGAATTCGTGAACTTCCGCGTCCGCGCAAGCCTGCCGGTGAAGCCGCTCGAACTGCCGCAGCATGCTGCGCCTGCGGGCGCGCGCCTCGCCGACGCCAAGAAGGGCGAGCGACGCGCCTATTCGCCGATCGCGCGCGAGTTCATCGCACACGCCGTGTACGACCGCTATCGTCTGTTTGCGGGCGCGCAGATTGCGGGGCCCGCAATCATCGAGGAACGCGAGTCGACGGTGCTGCTCGGCGAGGATGCGAGTGCGCGCGTCGACGCCTACGGATTTCTCTGGATCGATTTGCCACCGGCGGACCGCCATGGCTAGCGCCTTCGACCCGGTCACGCTCGAGATCCTCTGGCGGCGGCTGATCTCGGTCGTCGACGAAGCCGACGCCACCGTTGCGCGCACCGCGTTCTCCAGCCTGCTGCGCGATGCGCACGACTACACCTGCATGTTTACCGACCGCCGCGGGCGCGAGCTCGCGCAGGGCACGCTGGCGACGCCGGGCCAATCGGGCGCTATGGCACTCGGCATCAAGAAGCTGGTGCAAGGCCTGCCGGCGGACGCGTTTCGCGACGGCGACGTCTACATCACCAACGATCCCTGGGCGCTCGCGGGACATCTGAACGACGTCTGCGTGCTGAGCCCGATGTTCCATCGCGGCCAGCTCTGCGGGTTTACCGCCTGCATCCTGCACCATTCGGACATCGGCGGACGCGTCGCCTCGGACAACCATGACGTGTTCGAGGAAGGTCTGTTCATCCCGCTGGTGAAGCTCTACGACGCCGGCACGCTAAACCAAGGCGTGCTCGACATGATCCTCGCGAACGTCCGCACGCCCGAGGAGGTGAACGGCGACATCCGCTCGCAGGTCGCAGCGAATCACGTCTGTACCGCGCAGCTGCTGCGCATGCTCGACGAGCACGGGCTCGAGGACCTGGACGGCCTCGCCGACGAGATTCTCGCGCGGAGCGAAGCGAGCCTGCGCAGCGCGATCGCCAAAACGCCCTCGGGGACTTATCGGGCCGACGCAGTGATCGAGCAGGTCGAGGGACAGCCCGACATCGTGATCCGCTGCGCGGTGACGATCGAGGGCAGCGACATCCACGTCGACCTGAGCGGGTCTTCCCCCCAGGTCGATTGGGGCGGCAACGTGGTCTACAACTTCACCTACGCCTATGTCCACATGGCGGTGAAAAGCATCTTCGACCCCGAGCTGCCAAACAACGATGGCGCCGCGGCACCGATTCGGCTGACCGCGCCCGAGGGTACGGTGGTCAACTGCCGCTTCCCGGCCGCGGTCGCCGCGCGCATGCAGGTCGGCCATTTCATGACCGAGATCGTCTACCGCGCGCTCGCCAAGGCGCTGCCCGACCGCGTCGTGGCCGGGGGCGGCGGCACGCCGGCGACGATGCAGGTCATGTACGGTCGGCGCGCCAACGGGCGGCCATTCCACGCCGTGCTGATTCGGGGCGGCGGGCTCGGCGCCACCGCAGCCTGCGACGGCGCGGGCTCGTTCATTTTTCCCGCCAATGGCGCGAATACACCGGTTGAAATACTGGAAAGCGATGCGCCGCTCGTCGTCGAGCGGCGCGAACTGCTCACCGATTCCGGCGGCCCCGGACGCCAGCGCGGCGCGCTCGGCCGGCGCGAGGTGATTCGCGTGCCCGACGACGACCAGGCGCCGCTCCCGCCGGTACAGCTCGCCCTGCAATCAGGCCGCTTTCGGCTGCCGCCCGACGGTCTGGACGGCGGGCGTCCCGGCGCCTGCGCGCAGTTTCTGGTCAACGGCAAGCCCGGAAACCCCTATGGTTTGACCCAACTCAAGCCGGGGGACCGCGTGGTGATGGACTCTGCCGGTGGCGGGGGCTACGGCGATCCCAACCGCCGCGACCGCGCGGCCATTGAACGCGACCTCGCCGAGGGCAAGGTGAGCCGCGCCGCGGCCGTGCGCGAGTACGGCTATGCGGTTGCAACCGCGAAGGAGGCAGACGATGTCACTTCCCGCTGAACGGATCGATGCTGAACGCGCGTTCCTGTCGGGCAACGAAGCTGCCGCGCGCGGCGCATGGGAGGCCGGCGTCGAGGTCGCTGCGGCCTATCCCGGCACGCCGTCTACCGAGATTCTCGAGACGCTGGCGCAACTGCCCGGGGTGTATGCCGAGTGGTCGACGAACGAAAAGGTGGCGCTCGAAGTCGCGCTCGGCGCCTCGATGATGGGGCGGCGCGCGATCTGCGCGATGAAGCATGTCGGCGTAAACGTCGCTGCCGACTCGCTCATGACCATGGGCCTGGTCGGCGTCAAGGCGGGGCTCGTCCTCGCGGTGTCCGACGACGTCGGCTTTTCGTCGTCGCAGAACGAGCAGGATTCGCGCGTCTGGGGGCGCTTCGTCCACCTTCCCGTATTCGAACCCTGCGACGCGGCGGAAGCCTACGGCATGACCCGCGACGCGTTCGAACTCTCTGAACGGTTCCAGGTTCCGGTGCTGCTGCGCCTGACGACGCGCGTCTCGCACGTGCGCCGCGCGGTCACGGTCGGCGACCGTGCACCGCTCGATCGGTCGCGCCACGGTTACGAACGCGATACCGAGCGCTGGATCATCACGCCGAATCACGTCGGCAAGCGGATCGACTTGCGCGCCGAACGCGACGCCGCGCTTGCGCGCGAAGCGACCGCCTCGCCCTGGAACGTGATCCACGGCGGCGCCGACGCAAGCATCGGCTTCATCGTTTCAGGCGCGCCTACCCCGGCGGTTCGCGAAGCCCTTCCCGACGCGCCGGTGCTCAAGCTCGGCTTTTCGCACCCGCTGCCGGTCGAACTCGCTCGGCGCTTCGCGGCGAGCGTTGAACGCGTCCTGGTGGTCGAGGAAGTCGACCCGCTGGTCGAGACCGAACTGCGCGCGGCCGGCATTCCTGTGCACGGTAAGGACGTACTCCCCCTGCGCGGCGAGATCACTGTCGCCGAAATCGAACAGGCGGTCGCGCGGCTCAACGGCGTCGCGCTCGCGCCCAGCAAGGTGCGCCCAGCCGTTGCACTGTTTCCGCGCCCGCCGACGCTGTGCGCCGGCTGCCCCTATCTCGGCGTGTACTTCTGGCTCGGTCATCTCAAAGACGTGATCATCACCGGCGACATCGGTTGCTACACGTTGGGTTGCAACCCGCCGTGGGATGCGATCGACACGGTCATCTCGATGGGTGCCTCGCTCGGCGTCGCGCACGGCATGGCAAAAGTGAGCGCCGGCGACGAAAAGCCCAAGGCGATCCTGGCGACGATCGGCGACTCGACCTTCCTGCACTCGGGCATGTCGGCGCTCGCGAACATGGTCTACCAACAGGCGAACGTCACCGTGCTGCTGCTCGACAATCGAACCACCGCGATGACCGGCGGGCAGGACAACCCCGCCACCGGCCATGCGCTCGGCGGTGCCGACGCCTCGCGCGTCGACTTTGCCAAGCTCGTCGAGGCGCTCGGCGTGCGGCGCGAGCGCATCCGCGTGGTCGACCCCTACGAGCTGCCGACCTTCTTCAAGGCGCTGCGCGAGGAGATCAAGGCGCACGAGCCCTCGGTCGTCGTCACCACGCGGCCCTGCGTGCTGTCGTCCGATTTCGAGCGCCTCAACCCGCTCGAAGTGATCGACGAGAAATGCAACGGCTGCGCGCGCTGCCTCGACCTCGGTTGCCCGGCCATCGGGGTCACGCGGCGCGAGCAGCAGACGCGCGCGAGCGGTGCTGTCGTCGAGCTCGCCTTCGTCACGATCGACCCCGCGACCTGCACCGGCTGCGACCTTTGTGCGAAGGCCTGTGGCCAGGACGCCATCGTTCCACGCCAAGCGGCACTGGCGCACTGAATGCAAGCCGCCGCCGCACATACGAACGTCATGGTGGTCGGCATCGGCGGCCAGGGCGTCATGACCGCAGCCGAGGTCATCGCGCGCGCGGCGCTGGCGAGCGGCTTCGATGCCTCGAAGACCGAGGTGAGCGGCATGTCGCAGCGCGGCGGGATCGTCTGCTCGCAGGTGCGCATCGGTCGCAAGATCATGGCGAGCGAGATCCGGCCGGGCGAGGCCGACCTGCTGATCGCACTCGAGGTCGCCGAGGGCCTGCGCTGGAGCCATTGGCTCGCGCCCGGCGGGATCGCCTACGTCAATACCTTCCAGGCGGTGCCGCCGATCGTCGCGAGCGGCGCGGCCACCTATCCCGCGGCGCCGCTAGAGGACGCCGCAGCCGCGGGCGCCGAAGTGCTCGCCGTGGACGCCGATGCAATGGCCAAGGCGCTCGGCGACCGGCGGCTTTCGAACACGATCATGCTCGGTACCGCCGCCGCGCGGCTCCCCTTTTCGCCCGCCGCGCTTAAGCGGACACTGCTCGAGCGCTTTACGGCAGACCACCCGATGCGCACGCTGAACGCCCGCGCATTCGACGCCGGCGCTGCGGTCGAGCTGGGTGCTGTGGTGATGCGAAGCGGAGACGAGACAGCGAGAATTTGATCCAGCGCAATCGATCGCGAGGCTGACCGGCAGCTGCGACTCGGCTCTCGGTTAGGCTGAGCGCGCACAGCCCGGTGCAGTTTGCGCCGCACGCAGCGAACGCAGTGAACGCAGCGAACAGACGAGACGATTTCCACAGCGACACAACAGACGGAGCGAGGAGGAGACCATGACAGATACGGTGAAGTACATCCTGGACGAAACCCATATCCCAAAGCACTGGTACAACATCGTGGCGGACCTGCCCTCCCCGCCGCCGCCGGTCCTGCACCCGGGCACCAAGCAGCCGGTGGGGCCGGACGACCTCGCGCCGCTGTTCCCGATGGCGCTCATCGCGCAGGAAGTCAGCGCCGAGCGCGAGGTCGAGATTCCCGAGCCGGTACGCGAGATCTACCGCCAATGGCGTCCCTCGCCCCTGTATCGCGCGCGGCGATTGGAGAAGGTGCTGCAGACGCCGGCAAAGATCTACTACAAGTACGAAGGCGTCTCCCCCGCGGGCAGCCACAAACCAAACACGGCAGTTGCGCAAGCGTTCTATAACAAGGAGGCGGGGATCAAGAAGATCACCACCGAGACCGGCGCCGGCCAATGGGGCTCGTCGCTCGCCTTCGCCGGCGCGCTGTTCGGCATCGAGATCAAAATATGGATGGTGCGCGTGTCGTACGACCAGAAGCCCTACCGGCGTGCGCTGATGGAGACCTACGGTGCGACCTGCATCGCATCGCCTTCGAACGAAACGCAGTCGGGCAAGGCCATCCTTGCGCAGAGAAAGGACCATCCGGGCAGCCTCGGCATTGCGATCTCGGAGGCGGTCGAGGTCGCAGCGACCCATGACGACACCAAATACGCGCTCGGTTCGGTGCTAAACCACGTGCTCCTGCACCAAACCATCGTCGGGCAGGAAGCGATGACGCAGCTCGAGATGGCGGGCGACTATCCCGACGTGCTGGTCGGCTGCACCGGCGGTGGGTCCAACTTCGCGGGGCTGGCGTTTCCGTTCCTCGGCGCGCAGCTGCGCGGCGGCAAGAAGGTACGGTTGGTCGCGGTCGAACCCTCCGCCTGCCCGACCCTCACGCGCGGCAAGTACGCCTACGATTTCGGCGATACCGCGCACCTGACCCCGCTGGTCAAGATGCACACGCTCGGCTCGACCTTCACACCGCCGGGCTTCCACGCCGGCGGCCTGCGCTACCACGGCATGGCGCCCCTGATCTCGCATTGCAAGGAGCTCGGTCTGCTCGAAGCGGTCGCCTACCACCAGAAGGAGTGCTTTGAAGCCGGCGTGCTGTTTGCGCGCGCCGAGGGCATCCTGCCCGCGCCGGAGGCCAATCACGCGGTGAAGGGCGCGATCGACGAGGCATTGCGCTGCAAGAAGGAAGGCAAGGCGCAGACGATCCTGTTCAATCTCTGCGGCCACGGCCACTTCGACATGCAGGCGTACATGGACTACAACGCCGGCAAGCTGGTGGACCAGAACTACGACGAGAAGGAACTCGCGATGGCGCTTGCCGGGCTGCCCGTCGCCGCCTGATCGGAGAGAACCTGAAAACCTGAAGACCAGACGCGCCGCCACGCGGCGCGTCTGGTCTCAGGCGATCGCCGCCTGCACGCCTTCCTGTTCGCAGGAATTCGCGACGTCCGACACGGTCGCGCGCTGCATGTCGCGCGGCCAGCGCACATCGTCGAATTCGGTGCCGCGGTGCATCGTGCAGCGGTCGTCCCACATCACCAGGTCGTGCACGCGCCAGCGGTGGGTATAGACGAACTGGCGCTGCGTCGCGTGCGCGATCAGTTCATCGATCAGCGCACGCCCTTCAGCCTCCGGCATGCCGACGATGCGGCCGGCATGCGAGGCGAGATAGAGGGTCTTGCGGCCATTCTGCGGAATCGTGCGAACGAGGAGCTGCGGCACCGGCGGCATGTTCTGGCGCTCCTCATCGGTGAACGCGGTGAAGCCGAGCCGCGCGCGCGAATGGGCGATGCAGTGCTCGGCGACCAGTCCCTCCAGCCGCTGCTTGGTCGCCGCGGACAGCGCGTCGTAGGCCGCGCGCTCATCGGCGAACTCGGTATGGCCGCCGATCGGCGGAATCGAGCGCGCGTACAGTAGCGAGGCGAGCGCCGGAAGCTGCTTGAAAGAACTGTCCGTATGCCAGATGCGGTTCGCCATCTGGAACATGCGGGTGCGGCTGTCGCGCGCCCACACTGCGCCCGAGGCATCGAGGTTCGAGACGTCCGCGATTTCCTTCTGCACCCGCAGCGCCTTGTCCTCAGCAGGACGGTAGACGGCGATCGAGGTTTCATGCGGGCCGAAGTGCCGCGCGAAGGCGAGATGTTGCTCGACATCGAGCCGCTGCTCGGGAAAGACGAGTACGGCGTAAGTCCAGAACGCCTGCTTCACGGCCTCGACATCTTCGGGCGAGAGGCGCGCGAGATCGACTTCGCCAATCTCGGCGCCGAACTCGGGCGTGATGGGGACGATTTCGATTGCCATTGCGGCCTCCTACAGCTGCCGCCATTCTGGGCCGTGTGCGCGCGCCGTCAAGCCGCCGTTTCGCGGGACCGCAGCGCTAGACGCGCAAGGCCTCGAGCCCATGCCCGGGCCGCTCGGGCGCAACCGCCATCCCCTGCTCGATCGTAAGCGGCGCGGCGATGTAGCGATCGAGCCCGAATCCGTGCACCTCGAGGTACGAGCGGTTCGGTACCGCGGCGAGCAGGTGCACGGTGATGTCGTGCGCGCCGTGCGAGGTGACCGGCAGGTTCCACGCTTCGGCGAGGTGCGCCACTTTCATGAACACCGTCACGCCGCCGCAGTTTGTAGCACCACCGGCAGCGGAATGCGGTAGTGACCGCATTCGAGCTTCGCGATCGTCATATCGCTCAGGCGCGCTTTGCCTTGGCGAGCGATTCCGCGATCGTGGTCTGCTGCGCGATTTCCTGCTTGGCGATGGCGTTGCGATGTACCTCATCGGGGCCGTCGGCAAAGCGCAGCGTGCGCGCATGTGCGTAGGCCGCAGCGAGGCCGAAGTCGTCCGATACGCCACCGCCACCGTGAACCTGCATCGCCCAGTCGATGACCTGGCAGGCCATGTTCGGCGCGAGTACCTTGATCATCGCGATTTCCTGTTTCGCAACCTTGTTGCCCACGGTATCCATCTTCCACGCCGCGTGCAGCACCATGAAGCGCGTCGAGTCGATCATGATCCGCGCCTCGGCGATGCGCTCGCGCGTGACGCCCTGTTCCGCCACCGTGCGGTGGAAGGCGACACGCTCGGTGGCGCGCTTGCACATCTTTTCGAGTGCGCGCTCCGCCTGGCCGATCAGGCGCATGCAGTGATGAATGCGGCCCGGTCCGAGGCGACCCTGGGCGATTTCGAACCCGCGACCCTCACCGAGCAGAATGGTCGAAGCCGGCACCCGTGCGTCCTTCAGCTCGATCTCCATGTGCCCGTGCGGCGCATCGTCGTAGCCGAAGACGTTCAGGTGACGGAGGATCTTGACGCCCTTGGTGCCGGCCGGCACCAGGATCATCGACTGCTGCGCGTGGCGCGACGTATTGTCAGGGTCGGTCTTGCCCATCAGGATGTAGACCTTGCAGCGCGGATCACCGGCGCCGCTCGACCACCACTTGCGGCCGTTGATGACGTATTCGTCGCCCTCGCGCTTGATGCGGCACTCGATGTTGGTCGCATCCGAGCTCGCAACCTGCGGCTCGGTCATGAGGAAAGCGGAGCGAATCTCACCGCGCAGTAACGGCTCGAGCCACTCGTCCTTCTGTTCCTCCGAGCCGTAGCGCTCGATGGTCTCCATGTTGCCGGTGTCGGGGGCCGAGCAGTTGAACACCTCGGGCGCCCAGCTCACACGACCCATGATCTCGCACAGCGGCGCATATTCGAGGTTCGACAGCCCCTCGGGCGCACGCGGCGAGCGCGGCAGGAACAGGTTCCAAAGGCCCGCCTTGCGCGCCTTGGGTTTCAGTTCCTCGATGATCGGCACCGGCTCCCAGCGCTTGTCGCTGCGCACATGCGCGAAATGCTTGTGCTCGTTCGGATAAATGTGCTCGTCCATGAAGGCGAGCAGCCGCTGACGCAATTCCTCGACCTTCGGTGAATATGCGAAATCCATGATGAGTCTCCCTACCCGGTGCGTTGCAAAATGTTCTCGACCTGCTGCCAGCCGAGCTCGGCCATAACCTTGGCCCGGTCGCCCGTCTCGGCGGCGTGGTTTGATGCCGCGGTGCCGTCGACCACCCGCTTGGCGATGCCCTGCAGGATCGCGCCGATCCGAAACAGGTTGTACGCCATGTAGAAATCCCAGTCCGATTCCGCCACGCCGTCGCGGCCGGTGCGCTTGCAGTACGTCTCGACATATTCGCGCTCGGTCGGAATGCCGAGCGCCGCGTGGTCGAGCCCGGCAATACCGCGGAACTTGCCCGGCGGGATATGCCAACTCATGCAATGGTAAGCGAAGTCCGCGAGCGGATGCCCGAGCGTGGACAACTCCCAGTCGAGCACGGCGAGGATCTTCGGCTCGGTCGGATGGAAAACCGTGTTGTCCAGGCGGTAATCGCCGTGCACCACGGTCGTCTCGTCGCGCGGCGGAATATTCTTCGGCAGCCAGGCGATCAGGTTTTCCATCGGCTCGATATGCTCGAGTTCGGAGGCGCGGTATTGCTTCGTCCAGCGGTCGATCTGGCGCTGGATGTAGTTTCCCGGCTTGCCGAAGCCCTCCAGGCCCGCCGCCTTGTAATCGGTCATGTGCAACTGCGCGATCACGCGGTTTAGCTCGGCCCAGATCGCGCGGCGCGCGGTGGCGGACATCCCGGGCAACGACTGGTCCCAGATCACGCGTCCGTCGACGCAGTCCATGACGTAGAACATCGTGCCGATGACGGATTCGTCCTCGCATAGAACGTAGGAGCGGGCGACCGGAAAACCGGTCTTGTACAGGGCGCTGATGACACGAAACTCGCGGTCCACCGCATGCGCCGATGGCAGGAGCTTTCCCGGTGGCTTGCGCCGCAGCACATAACGTTTGCCGTTCGCGGTCAGGCGATAGGTCGGGTTCGACTGACCACCCTTGAACTGCTCGACCTCGAGCGGACCGCTGAACGCCGGCAGGTGCGGGCGCAGATAGGCCTCGAGCGCGCCGACGTCGAAACGATGGCGCGCCTCGACCGGCTTGGTCCCGACGAACTCGTCAAACATGTGGATTGCTGAGGAAGGCCGCAGATCGCGTCGGGGCTAGCTTAGCGGTTTCACCCCGTCGCGCCAATTCATTCGGCCTGCGGTTTCACCTGCAGCCAGAAGGTAACCGGGCCGTCGTTTATGAGGCCGACCTTCATGTCGGCGCCGAAGCGCCCGGTTTCCACCCGCGGGTGGCGTGCGCGCGCAAGCGCGACGAAGCGCTCGAACCACCACTCGCCCTCTGCCGGCTGCGCGGCACGCGAGAATCCGGCGCGCATGCCCTTGTGCGTATCCGCCGCAAGGGTGAACTGCGGCACGACGAGCAAACCACCGTCGATGTCGGCGAGCGACCGGTTCATGCGTCCTTCGGCATCAGCGAAGATGCGGTAGCCGAGCACGCGCTCGGCGAGGCGCGCGGCAGCCGATTCGTCGTCGCCGCGCTCGACGCCGACGAGCGCCAGGATGCCGCGTCCGATCCGTCCGACCCGCTCGTCGTCCACGGTTACCGACGCTTCGGTCACGCGCTGGATAAGCGCGATCACGCCATGATGTCGGGTATCAGCCGAATCTCGAGACGGGTGATCTGATCCTTCAGGTACAGCTTGCGCTTTTTCAGCCGGCGCAACTGCAATTGATCCAGCACTGGATCAAGCGCGATGCGATCGATGATGTCATCCAGATCACCATGCTCCAGGTCGAGCACGGTGATCCGCGCGCGGATCCCCTGTTTCTCTTCGTCGGTCAATGAGACGTTGCCCACGCGCTGCTGTTGCGCCCTCTCCGCCCAATCCGAGCCGCTCGAACAATCCGATCAATCAAAACGATTCGAACGATCCAAGCAGTCGGTCCCTGGGACCCCTCTACGTTGCGCGAAACGTGAAATACGACGCATCCCGCCGCGTACGCCTGTGCCATCCTAGCGCCAGACGGCAGCCAGGAAAAGAGACGCAGCGCCGTGGAATTTCTTCGGCACAGAATGATAAGAAAAATAGCAACTTGGGAGTCGTCCACGGACCTGCACGGCGGCCCTGCCCGGATTCCGGGCGGCCCCACCGGCCAACGTCACGATGCGCCGTAACGATCACGACGTCACCGACCAGATCCAGACCACCGACGCCGACGCGGTTCGAGGCGAGATCCTGCGTCTGTACCGCGACCGTTACGCCGGCGCCTCGAGCAAGGCCATCGAGACCGCGTTTGCCGATGCCGTTCGCATGTACGACGGCGGCCATCCGGATTTTCACCCCTGCGATACCGAGTATCACGATCTGCAGCACGTGCTCGACGTCACACTGGCGACGGCGCGGCTCATGAATGGTTTCGAGCGCGACCGCGTAAACGGCTCGCCTCAGCTTCCCGCCAAGCTCTTTACCGACGGCGTGATCGCCGCGCTATTTCACGACATCGGTTACCTGCGGCACAGGCAGGATCGCCGGCATCACTACGGATCCGAGTACACACGTACGCACGTCTCGCGTGGGGCAAAGTTCCTGCGTGGCTATCTTCAGGCGCGCGGCCTATCCGAGTACGCCGACGATGCCGCGCAACTCCTGCACTTCACCGGCTACGAACGACGGGTCGCCACGATTCGGATTCCAGACCCGATGATGCAGCGCGTCGGCACCATGCTGGGTAGCGCAGACATCATCGCCCAGATGTCGGATCGCTGTTATCTCGAGAAATGCCGCGATCGCCTGTATCCCGAATTCGTGCTCGGGGGCATTGCGCGCAAGACGCGCGTCGACGGCAGCGTTGAGGTCGTATTCAGTTCGGGAGACGATCTGGTCAAAAAAACGCCGGGCTTTTTCGTCAACGCCATGCGGCGCCTCGAACAGCAGCTCGCGGGCGCGTACACCTACGCCGCGCGTCACTTCGACGGCCAGAACCTGTATGTCGACGAAATGGAGAAGAACATTCGTTACGCGGTCGAATATGCTGCGGCGGTGCCCGGCAGGCAATTGCGCCGTGCGCCGCCGAATACCTTGCAGCCAGACGTCAAGCCCTACCCGGAAGACCTGGTGATTTGGTAGAAGGGGTCAGACCCCTTTTCTT
>JAQBBQ010000076.1:0-24103 GCA_032125995.1 Betaproteobacteria bacterium
CGCGAATTCGGGCAGCGTCCAGATGTTCTCGACGTTCGACGCCCAGCCCGGAATGAACACCAGGTCGATGGCACCGTCGCCGAAGACCTGGTAGGCGATGTTCAGGGCGCCGCTCTTCGCGTAGCGCGTCTCGATTTGGCTGGGGTCCAGCATGCGCCCGATTAGATCACGTCCCTCAAGGCGCGCCGCTCATTTGCCCTCGAAGCTCGATGCGCGTAATCTATGCGCATCTTTGACCCGCACGAGGCACCCATGGGTGGACGCGACTCGATCGCCGGCAAGCGCCCGGCGAACGTGACAATCAGCGCGGCGCTCCTCGCCCGCGCGAAGGCCCTCAATATCAACCTGTCGCAGACGCTCGAGGCGCGTCTCGAGCAGCTGGTGCGCGAGGCCGAAGGGCGACGTTGGCTCGAGGACAACCGCAAGGCGCTCGATGCCTACAACGCGCGCGTCGAGCGCGACGGATTGTGGAGCGACGGGCTGCGCACGTTCTGATGGCACGTTTCGACGTCCGCGCGAACATGAACAAGACGTCGCGCGCGCGCGTGCCTCTGCTTCTCGAGATCCAATCCGACTTGCTCTCGACACTGAGTACACGCTTGGTCGCGCCGCTCGTGACATCTGCGGCATTCGGGCCACCCGCGGCGCGGTTGAATCCGGTGTTTCGCATTGGCGCGCGCAACTACGTGATGGACACCGCCGCGATGGCTGCGGTGCCCGTGTCGCTGCTCGGTGCCAAGACGGCTTCGCTCGCCGAGCGCGCGCCCGAGATCGTCGAGGCCATCGACGTTCTAATCTCCGGAATCTGACCCGCCGCCGTTCCCAAGCGCGGATGTTTTCGAAGCCTTCGCACCGGATACGAACATGAACGCCTTCGCGACTCTCCTCGCCGACCGCTACAGCTGCCGCGGCTTCCTGCCCGAACCCGTGCCGCGCGAAACGATCGACAAGATTCTCGCGCTCGCCCAGCGCACGCCCTCCTGGTGCAACTCGCAACCGTGGAAGGTCGTGATCACTTCGGGCGCAGCGACCGAGCGCTTTCGCAAAGCCTTGTTTGCTTACGCGACAACGCACGACGCGACACCCGACTATCTGTTTCCGCGCGAATACCGTGGCGTGTACCTCGAACGGCGGCGTGCTTGCGGCTTCCAGCTCTACGCCGCGGTCGGCGTTCAGCGCGGCGATCGCGAAGGCGGCAACCGCCAGACGATGGAGAACTTTCATCTCTTCGGCGCACCGCACGTGGCGATCATCACCACCGAGGAAGCGCTCGGGGTCTACGGTGCAATCGACTGCGGCGCCTACGTCAACAACTTCACGCTCGCCGCCAAGAGCCTTGGCGTCGCCTCGATCGCACAGGCGGCGCTCGCGCGCCACCCGCAGTTCACGCGCGAATTCTTCAGCCTGCCCGAGGACCGCCAGATCGTGTGCGGGATTTCATTCGGCTTCGAGGACCCCAAGCATCCCGCGAATCAGTTCCGCACCACGCGCGCCGCGCTCGACGCGGTCGCGGAGTGGCGCGACGCCTGAGACCGCCTGTGCTCAGAGGCTGCTGCGGCGGATTCGCGCGTCGCTGCGCTTGAGCACCTCGGGTCGCAGCTGCGTGCCAAGCCCGGGCCCCGGCGGCGCCGAGATCATTCCCTGCTCGAGCGGCGGCAGCTGGGTGACGAGTTCGCCGTACCAGCTGCTGTAGAAGGCGCGCACGACCTCCTGCACCAGTGTATTGGTGCAGTTGAGCGACAGGTGCACCGACGCAGTGAGCAGCACCGGCCCGGTGCAATCATGCGGCGCGACCGGCAGCTGGTAGGCCTCGGCCATGGTCGCAATCTTCTTGCCCTCCGACAGCCCGCCGCACCAGCCAACGTCGAACATGCACACCGACACCGCGCGTTTCTCGAACAGGTCGCGGAATGCCCAGCGCGTAGCGAGCGTTTCGCTCGCCGTCACCCAGACATCGGTGCGCCGTGCGTACTCGGCGATTGCGTCCAGGTTGTCCATCTTGATCGGGTCTTCGTACCAGTAGGGGTCGAACGGCTCGATCGCTTTGGCGATCTTGATCGCAGCGGGCAGGTTCCACAGCGAATGGAACTCGACGTGAATGTTCATCTTGTCGCCGACCGCCTTGCGGATCTTTTCGAACGGCACCAGCGCCTGTTTGAGTTCGGCGGCCGTGATGTCGGTGCCGTTCGTCGCCTCGGCATAGGCATCGAACGGCCAGATCTTCATTCCCGTATAGCCCTCGTCGAGCAGCGACAGCGCGAGCTCGTCTGGGTAGCGCATGAAGCCGACCAGGTCTTCGTAGGGCTGGTATCGGCCACTGTCGCCCGGCAGACCGAAATTCGCCGTGCCCTGCTCGGATTTGGCGCGCACATACTCGTAGCCCGCGCAGGTGTTGTAGGTGCGCACGCGCTCGCGCGAAGCGCCGCCGAGCAGCTGGTGGATCGGCTGCCCCGTGACCTGTCCGAGGATGTCCCACAGCGCGATGTCAACGGCCGAGGCGGCGCGCATCTCGGCGCCCACGCTCTTGAAGCCGAGGTAGTTGTAGAGCATGTGGCGGCTGTGGCGGTCGATCGCGCCCGGGTCCTGCCCAAGCAGGTAGGGTGCGATCGTCTGATGCAGGTGCGCGATTACCGGCTCCACGGCATAGAAGGTCTCGCCGAGCCCGACGATGCCTTCGTCGGTGTGGACCTGTACCCAGAGCACGTTCGGATAGGCTTCGAGCGTGATCGTTTCGATCGCGGTGATTTTCATGCGCAGCGTTCTCGCGTTTACGACGAGGCTCGAGTGTAGCCGGCGGCGGGCCGAGGGCCCCTATAATCGGCGCGCCATGCCCGCCGCCGAAGCGAACGGACTCTCCGACGCGAAGGACGATCAGCTGCGCGAGGACCGCCGGCTCCTCGGGCGGCTGCTCGGCGAGGTGATTCGCGAGCAGGTCGGCGAAGCAATGTTCGCGCGGATCGAGTCGATCCGTCAGACCGCGGTGAACTTCAGACGTTCGGAAGACGATCCCGACGTCGACACCGCTCGCGTACAGGTTGAGCTCGAAAGCCAGCTTGATGCACTCGATATCGAGCAGACGTTGCATGTCGTGCGTGCATTCAGCTATTTTTCCCATCTGCTCAACATCGCCGAGGACGCGCAGCAACATCGCCGCCGTCGCGCGTATGCCGCCGCGCACGCGCCACCTCGACCGGGAAGCTTTACGCACGCGCTGGAGCGCGTGGCGCAGGCGGGCGTATCGCCCGATGCCCTGCGCACCTGGTTCGCGCGCGCGCGCGTCAGCCCCGTGCTCACTGCGCACCCGACCGAGGTTCAGCGCCAAAGCATTCTCGACTGCGAGCGCGAGATCGCACGCCTGATCGAATTGCCGCAGGACGCCGCGCGCGACGACGCACTGCACGCTGAGGTACTGCGCCTCTGGCTGACCTCGATGCTGCGGATCGCGAAGCTCAAGGTAGAGGACGAAATCGCGAACGGGCTCAGGTATTTCGAGATGACGTTCTTCACCGTGCTGCCGCAGGTCTACGCCGAGCTGGAGGCCGCGCTCGCGGCGCGATTTGGCGCCGACAATGCGTTTGCGCTGCCCGCGTTCCTGTCGATCGGCACCTGGATCGGCGGCGACCGCGACGGCAATCCCACCGTCACCGCAGCGGTGCTGAAACACGCGCTGACCGAGCATGCGCAGCGCGTATTCGCCTTCTACCTCGACCGGGTCGACGCCCTCGGCAAGGCGCTGTCGGTATCAACTCGCATCAAGTCCGCACCACCCGAGATCGTCGCGCTCGCGGAAACGTCGGGCGATGACTCGCCCTACCGCTCGGACGAACCCTACCGCCGCGCCTTCAGCTTGATCTACGCGCGCCTCGCGGCAAGCGCCGAGTCCTTCATCGGAATGCAGCCACGCACGCCGCCAATCGTTGCGCAGCCCGCCTATCCCGGCCCCGAGGCGTTCGCCGCGGATCTCGACGCGATCGCACGCGCGCTCGAGGCGCAGGGCGCAGGCCGCCTCGCGCAGGGTGCGCTGCGCGACCTGCGCCGGCAGGTCAGCGTGTTCGGTTTTCACCTTGCCCCAATCGACCTGCGCCAGGACGCGGGCGAACACGAACGGGTCGTGGCGGAACTGCTCGGGCAGGCGGGGGTCGAGGCAGGCTATGCCGAGCTCGACGAAGCCGCACGCATCGCGCTCCTCGCACAGGAGTTGGCGGGACCACGTCCGCTGCGCTTGCCGTATCTCGAGTACTCCCCGCTCGTGCGCAGCGAACTCGCGATTTTTGCGACCGCCGCCGACGGCCTGATGCGCTTCGGGCCGGGCGCAATCCCGCACACGGTGATCTCGCATTGCACCTCGGTCTCCGACCTACTCGAAGTCGGGGTGCTGCTGCGCGAAGCGGGCCTGCTCCGACCGGGCGACCCGCCGCGGCTCGCCGTCGACATCGTCCCGCTGTTCGAATCGATCGCCGACCTTGAGCGTGCGCACGACGTGCTCGATACCGCCCTGCGCCAGCCGGTCTACCGCGCCTGGGTCACCGCCCGCGGGAACGAACAGGAAATCATGCTCGGCTACTCGGACAGCAACAAGGACGGTGGCTACCTGACCTCGAACTGGTCGCTGCACAAGGCGTCGATCGCGCTCGTCGAGGTGGCGCGTCGCCACGGCGTGCGGCTGCGCCTGTTCCACGGCCGGGGCGGCACGATCGGCCGCGGCGGCGGACCGAGCCATGACGCAATCCTCGCGCAACCGGCGGGCAGTGTCGATGGCGCGCTGCGCCTGACCGAGCAGGGCGAGGTTATCGCGAGCAAGTACGCCGATCCGGAATCGGGCCGGCGCAACCTCGAGATCCTGGTGGCCTCGGTCATCGAGGCGAGTCTCGCCGAGCGGCCGCGCAGCGATGCCGAACGCGAACACGACGCGCAGGCGATGGAGTCGCTGTCTGCGCTCGCGCTGCAGGCCTACCGCGCGCTGGTGCAGGAGACGCCAGGATTCCTCGAGTACTTCCGCGCCTCCACGCCAATCGCCGAGATCGCCGACCTGAACATCGGCAGCCGTCCGGCGGCGCGCAAGGGTTCGGCGCGGCTCGAGGACTTGCGCGCAATTCCCTGGGTCTTCAGCTGGAGCCAGTGCCGCGTGATGCTGCCCGGCTGGTACGGCGTCGGCGCCGCGGTCGAAAGCTGGGTCGAGCGTGAGGGCGGCTCCCTCGACGTGCTGCAGGCGATGCACGCGCGCTGGCCGTTTTTCCGTACGCTGCTCTCGAACATCGACATGGTGCTCGCCAAGACCGACCTCGGTATCGCGGCGCGCTACGCCGAGCTCGTGCCCGACCCGACGCTGCGCGCGCGGGTCTTCGGCCAGATCGCGGCAGAATGGCAGCGTACGCGCACCTGGCTACGCGCAATTACAGGTCGCGGCGAGTTCCTCGAAGACAATCCGACCCTCGCGCGCTCGATCCGCAACCGTTTCCCCTACCTTGACCCGCTCAACCACCTGCAGATCGAGCTGCTCAAACGCTACCGCGCGGGCGACACCGACGAGCGCACCAAGCGCGCGATCCACCTCACAATCAACGGCGTCGCGGCAGGCCTACGCAACAGCGGCTAGCCCGTCGCACTCGGGCGCGGACTCGCTCTCGAAGGCCAGGTCCCCGCCGCGTGCCGCCGCAGCGCGGCGTCGCCGGAAACTGGACAACCTAGTAGGACACGTTGTACAACATCTGGCGAAGGTCATCGGAGGATGGCCCGTACGCCTTACACACCACAGGAGGAGTCCGATGTTTGATCGCAGACAGTTCACGCGGCTTGCCGCGGCGCTTGCCGCCAGCTTCGCCGCCCTTTCCAGCCAGGCGGCCGACCCTGTCCGCATCGCCTTTATCGACCCGCTGTCGGGTCCGTTCGCCGCGGTGGGCGCGAGCGGCCTGAAGCAGTTCGAGTTCGTCGCCAACGAGATCAACACCGCTGGTGGCGTTCTGGGCGGCAGGAAGCTCGAGGTGATTGGTTTCGACAACAAGATTTCGCCGAAGGAAAGCCTCATTCAGCTCAAGCGCGTGATCGGCGACAACATCCAGTTCATCGTGCAGGGCAACTCGTCGGGCGTGGCAAACGCCCTCACCGACGCGGTAAATAAACACAACGAGCGCGAACCCGGCAAGCGCGTGCTGTTCCTAAACTACTCCGCGGTCGACCCCAGCCTGACGAACGAAAAGTGCAATTACTGGCACTTTCGCTTCGACGCGAATGCCGACATGAAGATGAACGCCCTGACCGACGTCATCGCCAAAAACAAGAAAATGAAGTCGATCTACCTGATCGGGCAGGACTATTCATTCGGCAAGGCGGTTGCCGCCGCCGCGGTGCTTTATCTCGGCGAGAAGCGGCCCGACATGAAGATCGTCGGCAATGAGCTGCATCCGATCGGCAAGGTAAAGGATTTCTCGCCCTACATCGCCAAGATCAAGGCCTCCGGCGCGCAGGCCGTGATCACCGGGAACTGGGGAGCAGACATGCTGGGGCTCGCCAAGGCGGCGAACGACGCCGGCCTCGACGCCCCGTTCTACACCTACTACGCGGCCGCCAACGGGATCACGAAGGCGATCGGCGCCGGTGGTGTCGGCAAGGTACGCCTGGTTGGCGAAGGTCCGGCGAATGGCGCGCTTACCAACTCGTGGCGCGACGTCAACAAGCGCTTCAAGGCGAAGCATCCGGACGAGGACTTTACGCAACCGCGCATCTCGAACACGATCCATATGCTTGCGGCGGCGATCAAGAAATCCAAGAGCACCGATCCTGCCAAAGTGGCTGCTGCACTCGAAGGCATGCGCTACACCACCTACTGGGGCGACAAGGTGACGATGCGGAAATCCGACCACCAGCTGCAGATGCCGATCCGCATTATGGTGCACACGAACAAGGGCATCGAGATCGACCTCGACAACTCGGGCTTTGGTCTAGTGGCCGAGTCGACGGTCAGCGCCAAGAAGGCGTCGACGCCGACGACCTGCAAGATGCAGCGCCCGTAGTCGCCCGCGCGAAGCCGAAACCATCCCTAGGCAGCGTCCGGTCGCCCCGCGTGGGCGCCGGGCGGGTTTCGGCCGCGCCCCCCGACGGCGTTCCATCGCTTCAAACGTGATGACCCACGGGAATCCGCATTCGTGCTCGAGCTGATCACCTTTTCTCTGCTGAACGGCCTGGTCTACGGGCTGCTCCTGTTCATGCTCTCGAGCGGATTGACGCTCATCTTCTCGATGATGGGCGTGCTCAATTTCGCCCACGCAAGCCTGTACATGCTGGGCGCCTACCTAGCCTATTCGATCAGCACCAAGATCGGCTTCTGGCCCGGGTTGATCATTGCGCCGCTCCTCGTCGGTGCGGTGGGCGCGCTGATCGAACGCTACGGCCTGCGCCACGTCCATCGCTACGGCCACGTCGCTGAGTTGATCTTCACCTTCGGTGTCGCATTCCTTCTCGAGGAGTTCGTCCAGTTGGTCTGGGGTAAGCAGAACGTCGATTACCGCGAGCCCGAAATTCTGACCTTTCCCCTGTTTACGCTATGGGGCACGGACTTTCCGGCCTACAAGGCGTTCATGCTGGCGATCTCGATCGGCATCTTCATCGCCCTCCTGCTCGTGCTTACGCGTTCGCGCGTGGGGCTGATCATCCAGGCGGCGATCACGCACCCGAACCAGGTGGCAATGCTCGGGCATAACGTGCCACTCGTCTTCACCTGCGTGTTCGGCACCGGCGCGGCGCTCGCCGGCCTGGCCGGCGTAATCGCCGGCCCGGCGCTTGGCACCTTTCCCGGCATGGCTGCAGTGCTCGGCAGCATTGTGTTCGTCGTTATTGTCGTCGGCGGGCTGGGTTCACTCGCCGGTGCGTTCGTTGCATCACTGCTGATCGGCATGCTGCAGACCTTCGCGGTCGCGGTGGATTATTCGCTTGCGGATCTGTTCGGTGCACTGGGGTTCACGACGCGGTCGACCAGTGCCCTGAGCGACCTGTATACGGTCACTGTGGCGCAGATCGGGCCGATCCTGCCCTACCTGCTGCTGGTGATGATTCTGATCTTCCGTCCGACCGGCCTACTCGGGAAGCGCGAGCTATGAGTGCCGTCGCGCCGGCGGCAGCGCGGGCGAACGGCGCGTTTCTGAGGCGCAATGCAATCTGGTTCGCGGCCTTGGCGATCGTGCTGCTGCTGCCGCAAGTGACGCGCTCGGGCATCGGTATCGCGGTGCTGAATCAGATGTGCATCATGGTGATCTTCTCGCTGTCCTACAACATGCTGCTCGGGCAGGGCGGCATGCTGTCGTTCGGACACGCGGTCTATTTCGGCCTTGGCGGCTATTTCACGATCCATCTCATGAAGATGGCCGGCGGCGGGGCGTTCTTCATGCCACTGCCGCTGGTGCCGCTCGCCGGTGGCCTCGCTGGATTGTTGTTCGGACTGATCTTCGGCAGCTTTTCGACCAACCGCGCCGGGACTGTCTTCGCCATGATTTCGCTCGGCATCGGCGAGATGATCGCTTCGTCGTCACTGATCTTCACCAAATTCTCCGGCGGCGAAGAGGGCATCACTGCGAATCGAACCCAGCTCACGTCCTTCTTTGGCGTGAAGTTTGGCGGTGAAGTCGAGATCTACTACCTGATCGCGGTCTGGATGATGCTCTCGGCCTGGCTGATGTACCGCCTCTCGCGCACGCCCCTGGGCCGCATGGCGAACGCGGTGCGCGACAATCCGGAGCGCGCCGAATTCGTCGGCTATTCCCAGAAGCAGGTCCGCTTCCTGTCGTTCATGGGCGCCGGCTTCTTTGCCGGGATCGCGGGCGGCCTGTTCGCGCTGAATTACGAGATCGTGACCGAGGAAACCGTTAACCTCGTCACCTCGGGCACGGTGCTGCTGCAGGCCTACATCGGCGGCGTGGGCTTCTTCGCCGGCCCGATCGTTGGCGCGATCGTGTATACGCTGTTGCAAACCCTGCTATCGACCTACACCGGGATTTGGGCGTTCTACGTCGGGCTGGTATTCGTCGCGACGGTGATGTACGCGCCCGCCGGGCTCACCGGCCTCATCATGATGCATGTGCCGATCTATCGCGCCGGCAAGCTCCGTTCGCTGGCGCTGCCGTATCTGCGCATCGGGGTGCCGGTGCTGAGCTGCGCGATCGGCGTCATTGGCCTACTCGAAATGCTGCACTTTCTAAGCGAACGTGCAGTCGGCCAGATGTCCAAGCGACTGTTCTGGATGACGGTCAACGTCGAGCAGCCCGTCACGTGGATCATCTTCACCGCGCTCGCAGTCGGCGGCTTCGTCGTCGCGCGGCGCATGGCGCCGGCGGTGGTCGCAGTATGGGAAGCGGCCAACCAGCATGCCTATGCGAGGCGCAGCCCGTGACCGCAGCGATCGAGCTGATCGACCTGCACAAGAGCTTCGGTGCGACGGCGGTGATCCGCGGCGTCAACCTCGCCATCGAGCAGGGGGAGCGCCATGCCATCATCGGCCCGAACGGTGCGGGCAAATCGACGCTCTACAACCTGATTACCGCGAAGTACGTACCAAGCGCCGGCCGCATCCGGCTGCGCGGACAGGATATCGCCGGCCGCAAGCCGTACGAGATCAACCGCATGGGGCTTGCGCGCAGCTTCCAGGTCACCAACATCTTTCCGCGTCTGAGCGTGTTCGAGAACGTGCGCTGTGGCGCGTTGTGGGCGATGGGCTACCGCCACTCGTTCTGGCAGGACGTCGACAAGCTGGACGATGTCAACCAACGCAGCCTGCAGATTCTGCATGACATCGGCATGGCCGCGCGCAGCGATATCCCCGCCGGCGTGCTCTCGTACGCGGAGCAGCGTGCGCTCGAGATCGGCATCACCATCGCGGGCGGCGCGGATGTCGTCTTGCTCGACGAGCCCACGGCCGGCATGAACCGCTCGGAGACCGAACAGACGGTCGACATGGTGCGCCGGATCACCGAGAACAAGACATTGGTCATGGTCGAGCACGACATGAGCGTGGTCTTCGGCCTCGCCGACCGCATCTCGGTGCTGGTCTACGGCGAGGTCATCGCCAGTGGTCCGCCCGACGCGATTCGCGGCAATCCCGCCGTGCGTGAGGCCTACCTCGGCGAGGAAGTCGCCTGAGCCATGCTGCACGTCCAGGATCTGCACGCGTACTACGGCAAGAGCCACATCCTGCATGGCGTCAGCTTCGACGTGCGCGAGGGCGAGATCGTCAGCCTGCTCGGGCGCAATGGCGTCGGACGCTCGACGACCTGCAAGGCGATCATGGGCGACGTACCGCCCTCGGGTTCGATTCGATTCAAGGGCGAGGAGATCGTCGGTCTGAAGGCGCACGAGATCGCGCGCAGGGGACTCGGCTACGTGCCTGAAAACCGCGACATTTTCCCAACCCTGACGGTGCGCCAGAATCTCCTGCTCGGGCAGAAGCACGCGCGGCGCGAGGGGCGCTGGAAGATGGCCGACATGTTCGAGATTTTCGGCAACCTGCGCGAGCGGGCGGATATCGCGGGCGGTGTGCTCTCGGGCGGCGAGCAGCAGATGCTGACCATGTGTCGGACGCTGATGGGCGACCCGGACCTCATCATGATCGACGAACCAACCGAGGGCCTGGCGCCGAAGTTGGTCGAGCAGGTCGCACGGCTGCTCGAGACGATCGCGAAGCGCGGCGTATCGATCCTGCTCGTGGAGCAGAAACTCACCATCGCGATGAAGATCTCGCACCGCCTGTTCGTGATGGGGCACGGGCAGGTTGTATTCGAAGGCACCCCGGATGAACTCCGCGCCAACGAGCCGATCCGCCAGGAGTGGCTCGAAGTCTGAGCGCGGCGCGCGCCCTGCACGGGCAGTTACAGCATCGTCTCGACACGCACCTTCCTCGGCTTTGCGCGCTGGCCGTTCGCGCACCGCGTCTGATATTCTCGGGCACTGGACGGATATCCACGCCACCCCATGCAGCGCCCCGACGGACTACTCGCCGCGCCGCTCGCCATCGTCGACCTCGAGACCACCGGCGGGCACCCGGCCTGGGATCGTGTCACCGAGATCGCGGTGCTCGAGGCCAAGGACGGCGAGATCACCGCCGAATGGTCGACACTCGTCAACCCGGGGACGCCGATCCCGGCGGCGATCCAGGCACTCACCGGGATCACCAACCAGATGGTCGCCGACGCGCCGCGCTTCGCCGAGCTGGCCGAGGCGCTGCACGCGCGCCTCGACGGGCGCGTGTTCGTCGCGCACAACGCGCGCTTCGACTATGGGTTTCTGCGTCACGAGTTCGAGCGCAGCGGAATCCGCTTCGACGCGAAGACCTTGTGCACGGTGCGGCTGTCGCGCCGCCTCTATCCGGGGCATGCGCGGCACAACCTCGACAGCCTGATCGCACGCCACGGCATCGAATGCCGGGCGCGCCACCGCGCGCTGGGCGACGCCGAAGCGGTCTGGCAGTTCCTCTGCCTCGCGCTCCGCGAGCATGGCAACGCGGTCGTTGGCACGGCGGCGCGCCAGATCGCCAAGCAGCCGTCGCTGCCTGCGCAGCTCTCGCGCGACGCGGTCGATGCGGTACCCGAGGCGCCCGGGGTGTATCTGTTTTACGGCGAGCGTGAGGTACCGCTCTACGTCGGCAAGAGTGTCGCGATGCGCTCGCGCGTGCTCTCGCACTTCGCCGACAACCTGCATTCGGCAAAAGAACTTCAGCTCTCGCACGAGGTGCGCCGGATCGAGTTTGAGCGTACTGCGGGTGCGCTCGGCGCGCTGCTGCGCGAGGCGCAGCTCGTCAAGCAGCTTGCGCCGGTGTTCAACCGGCAACTGCGCCGGGTAAATGATCTGTGCGGCTTCGTGCTCGCGGCGCACAGCGATCCACCGGGCAATCCAGCAACCGCGCTGCACCTGGTCGGCGCGACCGAGCTGGATGCGGCGCTCGTCGCCGAGCTGCGCGGCGTGTTCCGCTCGAAGCGCGCCGCACTCGCCGCGTTGCGCGGCCTCGCCGACGCGCACGGGCTGTGCCTGCAAACCCTCGGCTTCGAGACCGCGCGCAGGGGCAAAGGCGCGTGCTTTCGCAACCAGATCCAGCGCTGCGCAGGCGTTTGCGCAGGACGCGAAACGCTCGCCGCGCATCAGGCGAGGCTGACGGCCGCGCTGGCCCAGTTGAAATCACTGGCGTGGCCGTGGAAGGGACCGATTGGGATCGTTGAGCACGGCACCGAGTCGAAGAAGACGAAAAAGGGGTCAGACCCCGAAGTGGGGTCTGACCCCATTGACGTTCATGTCGTGCATCTGTGGTGCTGGCTCGGCACGGCGCGCTCGGAGATCGAGGTCGCCGAGCTGCTCGAGCAGGCACGGCGACCGCAGTTCGATCTCGACAACTACCGCATCCTCGCGCGCCACCTTGGCACAGGCAAGGCGCGCGTCGTCGACCTCGCCGCTGCACCATGCACGTAGAACTCGTCGTCCCGGCGCTGTTTCCGACGCGCGAAGCGCTGCAGAACGCGTTCGACGAATCGCGCCTGCCGACGCTCGAGCTGCTCGTCGCGCGCGGACGCGTCACCCACGAACCGCGCGAACGCTTCGAGACCTGGCTCGTGCAGGCCTTCGGGCTAGACGACGTCACCGATCTCGCGCTGCCGGCGGGCGCACTGACGGTGCTCGCCGACGGCGGCGATTCCGCGGTAGGCACGGCACGCTGGACGCGCGCCGACCCAGTCCACCTGCATCTCGCGCGTGAGCATCTGACCCTGGTACCCGGCGCAGCGCTCAGCCTGACGCGCGCGGAGGTCGATGCACTGTGCGAGACGCTAAACCAGCACTTCGCGGGCAGACTGACGCTGACACCGAGCGCGGTGCGTCTCGAGTGCTGGTGCGCGCGGCTCGAGGATACGGAGCTGCCATTCAACGTACCGTTGCTCGAGGCGACGGCCGACGACGTCGACACGCATTTGCGTGCACCGGCGAACGCGGCCGACCCTGCCAACGTTGCCAACGCTGCCAAGGCGGCCCGTGCCCACGCGCTGCTAAACGAACTGCAGATGCTGCTGCACGAACACCCGGTAAACGCGGCACGCGAAGCGCGCGGCGAACCCGCGGTGAACAGCGTCTGGTTCTGGGGCGCCGGGCCGGTGCCGAGCACGGCACAGGGGGCGTGGCACTCGGTGAGCGCGGACGAGCCGCTCGTGCTTGGTCTGGCGCGCATCGCCGGCATCCGTCACCGCGCGCTCGAGACCTCCGCCGACAGCTGGCTGGCGCGCGCGGCAGAGGACGGCCACCATCTCATCGTGCTCGATGGGCTGCGCCTGCCCCACGCCCTCGTCGACGTCGACGCCTTTCTCGCCGGCCTGCAAGCGCTCGAGGCCCGTTGGTTTGCGCCGCTCCTGGAGGCGCTGCGCGTGCGGCGCATCGGCATGCTTACGCTGCAGGCGCCCGACGCACCCGAGGCACTGTCGATCGAAATCGTGCGCGGCGACCTGCGCCGCTTCTGGCGGCGTCCGCGTGCGCTCGCACCGTGGAAGGACTGATGCGCATCGTCGAGCGTACCTACGACGAGGTCGACCGCCAGGCGCTGCTGCGTGCGGGCGTGCACCCGGTGCTCGCGCGCGTGTACGCCGGCCGGCGGGTACATTCAGTCGACGAGCTTAACGACGACACGGCCAAGCTCTTCGCGCCGGAGGCGCTGGCGAACGCGGGCCGCGCGGCCACGCTGCTCGCCGATGCGATCGCCGCGAAGCAGCGCATCCTCATCGTCGCCGACTACGACGCGGACGGCGCCACCGCCTGCGCGGTGGGCATTCGCGCATTGCGCAGCCTCGGTGCGACCGTGGACTACCTCGTGCCCGACCGCTTCAAGCTGGGCTATGGCCTGTCGCCAGAGCTGGTCGACCTTGCCGCCGCGCGCGCGCCCGACCTGCTGGTCACCGTGGACAACGGCATCGCGAGCGTCGAAGGCGTGGCGCGCGCCAATGCGCTCGGCCTCGCCACCCTAATCACCGACCATCACCTCCCCGGCGACCAGCTGCCGGCGGCGACGTGCATCGTCAATCCGAATCAGCCGGGCTGCAGCTTCCCGTCCAAGTCGCTCGCCGGCGTCGGCGTCATGTTCTACGTCATGCTCGCGCTGCGCGCCGAGCTGCGCGCGCGCGGCGCATTCCGCGACGCAGCCGAACCGAATTTCGGCGCACTCACTGATCTGGTCGCGCTCGGTACCGTCGCCGACGTCGTGCCGCTCGACGCCAACAATCGCGTGCTCGTCGCGCAGGGCATGAAGCGCCTGCGCGCAGGACGTGCAAAGGCCGGATTGAATGCACTGTTGCGCGTCGCCGGCCGCAGCCCCGCCAAGGCGAGTGCCTTCGATCTCGGTTTCGTGCTCGGGCCGCGGCTCAACGCCGCGGGTCGGCTCGCCGACATGGGCATCGGCATCGAATGCTTGATCACCGACGACGAGGCGCGTGCGGCGAACTACGCCCAGACGCTAGACGCGCTGAACCGCGAGCGGCGCCGGATCGAATCCGCGATGCTGGACGAGGCGCTCGGCGCGCTCGAGACGCTGTTGACGACGCGCGAGACCCCCGGCGCCGCCGCGGTCTTCTTCGAGGCCGGCTGGCACCAGGGCGTCGTCGGCATCCTCGCGGCGCGCCTGCGCGAGCGGCTGCACCGACCGGTCGTCTGCTTCGCGCGCGCCGACAGCGGCACCGAGGGGAATGTGAACCCCGCCGATCCGGGACTGCTGCGTGGCTCAGGGCGTTCGATTCCTGGCTTTCACCTGCGCGACTGCCTGGATCTGGTTGCCAAACGCGCGCCGGGCCTAATCCTGCGCTTCGGCGGACACGCGCAGGCCGCGGGCCTCACGCTGCGTGAAGCCGACCTCGCGCGCTTTGCCGACCTGTTCGAGCGCACGGCCGAGGAACTGATGCCACCCGGTGCGCTTGCGCCGATCGTCGAGACCGATGGTGCGCTCGACGGCGCTTACCTGTCGCTCGACGTGGCGCAGTTGATCGAACGCCAGATCTGGGGGCAGGGCTTTCCCCAACCGATGTTCTGCGACACGTTTACAGTGCAAAACCAGCGCGTCGTCGGCGAGCGGCACCTGAAGCTGAAACTGGTAAAGGACGGCCGCAGCTACCAGGCGATGCGCTTCGGTTGCCTCGATCCGCTGCCCGCCCGCGCGCGCGCCGCCTATCGGCTCAGCGTAAACGAGTTCAATGGCCTGCAAAGCGTGCAATTGACCGTTGAGCACGTCGAAACCTGATCCTCGGTCCAACGGGTTTGCAAGATTCGATGATCCTCACGCGTCGCGCTGCCGTCAGATGGGCTCCGGTCGCCGCCGCTGCATGCCTATCGTTTGCCGCGCTTGGCGCCGACCGGCCGATCAACGCGGCGCCGTATGTTCCGTCGCCGCAGAGCGTAGTCGCGGACATGCTCAAGCTTGCGGACGTCAAACCGAACGATTTCGTGATCGACCTCGGCTCGGGCGACGGGCGCATCGTGCTGACCGCGGCGAAGGTTTTTGGTGCGCGCGGATTTGGCGTCGAAATCAAGGACGAACTGGTCAAGCAGTCGAATGCGACCGCAGCAGCG
This sequence comes from Betaproteobacteria bacterium, assembly GCA_032125995.1. Lineage (GTDB taxonomy): Bacteria > Pseudomonadota > Gammaproteobacteria > Burkholderiales > SG8-39 > SG8-39. Next base: position 15,568 of record JAQBBQ010000076.1, read on the forward strand.
CAGGGGCTCGCCGGGCGCGTGCGCTTCATGAAGGCCGACCTGTTCACGATCGACATCTCGCAGGCGACGGTTCTCACCCTGTATCTGTTGCCGAAGACCGTCAACCTGTTGCGCGAAAAACTGCTTGCCGAGCTCAAGCCGGGCACGCGCGTGATCTCGCACGACTATCCGCTAGACGGCTGGGATCACATCGCGATGAAGCACCTGGATCTCGCCGACAAGATTCAAATCAGCGGCGTGACGACGACCCTGATTTATCTCTACCTCGTGCCGGCGAACGTCGCGGGCCGGTGGCGGGCGACGGTGCCGGCGACAATCGACGCGAATGCGATCGAGCTCGATCTAAGGCAGGCGTACACCCGTGTCTCGGGCGACGCACAGGTCAAGGGCGTGCGAACACCCATCGTCGACGGGCGCGTCCGGGGCAAAACGCTCAGCTTCGCGTTCACGACGGGGGGCAGAGTTCACGCCTTCGAAGGTACGCTGCACGACGGCGCCGTGACTGGGGTGGTCGTATTCTCCGGCCGGCGCGCAGCATGGCGCGCAAGCCAACTGAAAAAGGGACGCTGACCCATGGCAAAGATCCGCATTCACGCAGGCAAGGCCCAGTTCGAGGTCGCGCTCGATGACACCCCCACCGTGCAGGCGCTACTCGAGGCGCTGCCCTTCGAGTCGGTCGCGCAAACCTGGGGCGAAGAGGTCTACTTCGAAGTCCCAGTCAATGCGGACCTTGAGCCCGAGGCACGCCAGACCGTTGAACCCGGGACGGTGTGCTTCTGGGTCGAGGGCAGCGCGCTTGCGCTACCCTGGGGCCGCACCCCGATCTCCACCGACGCCCGACCCAAGCTCGTCAGTCCCTGCAACGTAATCGGCAAAATTCTCGGCGATGCGCAGCAGCTCGCGCAGGTGAAATCTGGCGAACGCGTCAACGTCGAGGCCGCCTGATGGAACGCAAACGCGTAAATTCCTCGCGCATTCGCTCGATCGGCTACGACGAGCGCAACCAGCTGCTCGAAGTCGAACTCTCGAACGGCGATGTCTACCAGTACACACGCGTTTCGCCCGAGATTCACCGCCGCTTCATGGCGGCGCCGAACCCCACGTCCTATTTCGATGACAAGATCGCAGAGGAGTACACGGCGCGACGGGTGTAGCTGCGCGTCCCGTATAATTCTCGTCTTTCGCCCTCGCCATGGACGCCGAACGCACCAATCAGATCGCCTCGTTGCTCGCGGACCTCGCCACGCGAACCGTCGAGCTGCGGAGGTATCTTTGACTACGAGACCAAGAAGACTCGTCTCGAAACGCTGAACCGCACGTTCGAAGACCCCAAGCTGTGGGACAACCCGCAGCGCGCACAGGAACTCGGCAGAGAAAAGAAATCGCTCGAGGCGATCGTCGAGACGATCGAGCGCGTCGGCGGCAGCATCGCCGATGCCAGGGAGTTGTTCGAGTTGGCTGTGGAGGATGCTGACCTGGCAACGCTCGAGGAGATCGGCCGCGAGTCGAGCAAGCTTGAGAAGACCGTCGGCACGCTCGAATTCCGGCGCATGTTCTCCAACCCACTCGATCCCAACAGCTGCTTCATCGACATCCAGGCGGGTTCAGGCGGCACCGAAGCCCAGGACTGGGCGCAGATGCTGGAGCGCATGTACGTCAAGTACTGCGATCAAAAGGATTTCAAGGTCGAGTTCCTCGAAGAAACCGAAGGCGAGGTCGCGGGCGTCAAGTCGGCGACGCTCAAGGTGTTGGGCGATTACGCCTACGGCCACTTGCGCACCGAAACCGGTATCCACCGCCTGGTACGTAAATCGCCCTTCGATTCGAACGCTCGACGCCATACGTCGTTCGCGAGCGTCTTCGTCTACCCCGAGGTCGACGATTCAATCGAGGTCGATGTCAATCCAGCGGATCTGCGCATCGACACTTACCGCGCCTCGGGCGCCGGCGGGCAGCACGTCAACCGGACCGACAGCGCGGTGCGAATCACGCACCTGCCGACGAACACCGTGGTCCAGTGCCAGAACGACCGCTCGCAGCACCGCAACCGTGCAGAGGCCATGGTGATGCTGAAGGCGAAGCTGTATGAGCTCGCGCTGCGCAAACGCCAGGTTGAGCGCGACAAGCTGGAGGACGCCAAGACCGACATCGGCTGGGGTCACCAGATCCGGTCCTACGTCCTCGACCAGTCCCGCATCAAGGATTTGAGGACCGGTGTGGAGCGCGGGAACACGCAGGCCGTGCTCGACGGAGACCTCGATGAGTTCATCTCCGCCAGCCTCAAGCAGGGAGTGTAGCAATGCAGGACAAGAAGAAACACACAAAGGCTGACGCCGCCGAGCAGGCCGCGCCGCAAGATGAAAACAAGATCATCGCCGAGCGGCGCGCGAAACTTGCTGCGCTGCGTGCCGCGGGCGTTGCCTACCCGAACGACTTCGCACGCGATCAGATGGCGGAGCGCCTGGACGCGGAGTTCGGCGAGTTGCCCGCCGAGGATCTCGAGGCGCGCCAGATCAAGGTGACAATCGCCGGCCGCCTGATGCTGAAGCGCGTGATGGGCAAGGCGAGCTTCGGCGTTCTGCAGGATCACACGGGGCGTATCCAGATTTACGTGTCCGATGACCACACCGGCAAGGCGAATCACGCCGCCTACAAGCATTGGGACATCGGCGACATTGCCGGCGCGACGGGCTTTCTATTCAAGACGCGAACCGGCGAGCTCACGCTGCGCGTGCACGACCTGCGCCTGCTGTCGAAGTCGCTCCGACCGCTGCCTGAGAAATGGCACGGCTTGACTGACGTCGAGCAACGCTACCGCCAGCGCTACGTCGACCTCCTGGTGAACGAGCACTCGCGCTGGGTGTTCGCGGTGCGCTCGCGCACGGTGCAGGCGATTCGCCAGTACATGTCGAGGATGAACTACCTCGAAGTCGAAACGCCGATGCTCCAGCCGATCCCCGGCGGGGCCACTGCGCGCCCGTTCCGCACCCACCACAATGCGCTCGACATGGACTTGTACCTGCGGATCGCGCCAGAGCTTTACCTCAAGCGCTTGGTGGTCGGCGGAATCGAGAAGGTCTATGAGATCAACCGCAACTTCCGCAACGAAGGCATCTCGACCAAGCACAACCCTGAATTCACGATGATGGAGGTGTACTGCGCGTACACCAATTTCACCTACATGATGTCGTTAGTCGAGTTGCTCGTGCGCCACTCGGCACAGGAAGCGCTCGGCACGACCAAGGTCTCCTACCAGGGCCGTGACCTCGACTTCGGCAAGCCCTTCGCCAAGTTCACCATGTCCGAGGCGATTCGCAAGTACGCGCCGGAGTACTGGTCGCAGGCGCAACTGCGCGACCGGGATTTCCTCGCCGCCAAGCTCACCGAGCGCGGCGTCGAGTTCGACGCCAATGCGGGTTGGGGCGCGCTGCACCTCATGCTATTCGAAGCGACGGTCGAGAAGAATCTGACTGAGCCGACGTTCATTCTCGAATTCCCCGCTGAAGTTTCGCCGCTCGCGCGCTGCTACGACGTCGACCCCGAGATCGCCGAACGCTTCGAGCTGTTCATCGATGGCAAGGAAATTGCCAACGGCTTTTCGGAGCTGAACGACCCGGAGGTCCAGGCCGAGCGCTTCCGCGAGCAGGCACGCCTGAAGGACGCCGGAGACCAGGAGGCGATGTATTACGACGAGGACTACGTGCGCGCGCTCGAGTACGGCCTGCCGCCGACGGCCGGCGCGGGCATCGGCATCGATCGTCTCGTCATGCTGTTGACCGACAGTCCGTCAATTCGTGACGTGATCTATTTCCCGCACATGCGGCCCGAAGGCTGACCGCGACTCGCTCAGGGTCCGCGGCTAAAGGCGCAAGGCGATCAGACCTGCGACGACCAGCGCGGTGCCGAGCAGTTTGCGCCGCGTCATCTTCTCGCCGAGGAAAAGCGCACCGAGCAGCGCCGCGAAGATGACCGAGGTCTCGCGCAACGCGGCGACCAGGGCGACCGGGGCTTGCGTCATCGCCCACAGTGCCGTCCCGTAGGCGCCGATCATGAACACCCCACCCAATGTCGCCTGCAACCAGTGCCGCGCCAGATAGGGCAACAACGCGCGTCGGCGCTCACCGAGGCCGAGCGACACTTGCACCACGCTGTTGCCGACGAAGAACCACAGCGCGTAACTGATCGGCGCGCCCGAGAGTCGCACCCCGCGTGCGTCAATCAGCGTGTAGCAGGCGATGACCGCGGCGTTGGCAAGCGCGAAGGCAAGCGCACGCCGTTGCGCCAGTAGCGCGCCATGCAGCCCGGTCGCAAAACCGAGGATGCCCGCGCAGATCAGCACCAGCGCCATGGTCTCAGCCCAGGGCAGCACCTCGGCGAACGCAAATACGCCGACCACGGCCACGATGGCCGGCGCGCCGCCGCGCATGACCGGATAGGTGAACGACAGGTCGCCCCAGCGGTAGGCGCCCGCAAGCAGCCAGAAGTAGGCAATGTGCACGGTCACCGAGGCTGCAATCCAGGGCCAGGACTCGGGTGCGGGCGCTGGCAGGAACGGCGCGATGGTGAGCGCAATGACGCCGCGCGCAACGGCCTGTCCGATGTTGCCGAGCACCTTGTCCGGGCTCGCTTTGAGCATCGCGTTCCATGCCGCGTGCAAGACGGCCGCGACGAGCACCGCAATCATCACGGTCAGCGGAATTTCCATCGGCTTAGTTTAGCAACGCACTAGAATTGCGACCTTTCGCCATGGTCGGGCAATCCTTCTTTTCCTCGCATCCCGCGTTACGCGGCGTCGCGCTGATGATCGCGGCGGTCGGCGTGTTCTCGCTCCTCGATGCAACCGGAAAGTACCTCACGCAGTGGTACGCGGTGCCTGGCATCGTCTGGGCGCGCTACGCGGTCAATCTCGGCCTGCTCGTCGGCTGGTTCATCGCGCGCGGCAGCTTGCGCCGGATGCGTACTGCGCACCTCGGCATCCAGGCGCTACGTGGGCTGATGCTCGGCTCGGCGACGCTGCTCTACTTAACCGCCCTCTCTCAAATGCCGATGGCCGACGCAGCGGCGATCGGCTTCGTCATGCCGCTGGTTGCTGCAGTGCTCGCGGTACCGATGCTGAACGAGCGGCTCGACGGACCGCGCCTCATCGCCGTGCTGGCGGGTCTGGGCGGTACGCTGGTGATCGTGCGCCCAGGGTCATCGGTGTTCACGCTCTACGCCCTGCTGCCCCTCGGCATGGCGGTGTGCAACGCGCTCTACCAGATCCTCACGCGCAAACTCGCGGGAATCGAACATCCGATGACGTCGCTGTTCTGGGGCGCGCTCGTCGGGACCCTGCTGTTCACGCCCTTCCTGCCGACGCAGTGGGTCATGCCCGAGGGAGTGCTCCACTTTTTATTGTTCGGCTTGATGGGGCTCTTTGGCCTGGTCGGACACCTGCTCCTCATCCGCGCCTACGATTACGCGAACGCCGCGCTGCTCGTGCCGATGCATTACAGCCAGCTCGTTTGGGTGATGCTCCTCGGCTACGTGGTGTTCGGCGATTTTCCCGACGGCTGGTCGCTCGGCGGCATGACCATCATCGTCGTCTCAGGCCTTTACCTCGTCAACCGCCAGCGCCTCGCGGTCACGCGCGGTTGAACAACGCTCAGCCGCGCTTGCGCGCGGCGAGGTAGTCGCCGATCAGCCGATTGGGCACGCCGTCGCGATAGCTCTGCGCGAGCGACTCGATACTCTCGGCAATGCCCTCCGAGAGCGGCCGCTCGTCCCAGAACGCAAGCAGGCGCTTTTGCTCACGCACCGCCTGCGGGTCCATTTCGTGAATTGCCGCGACCAGCACATCGACTTCGGCATCGAGCGCTGCGGCGGGCACCACATGCTCGACCAACCCCCACTCGAGCGCGCGCCGCGCGTCAATGTTACGGCCCGTGAGCAGAAACCAGGCGGCGCGTCCGCGACCGAGTAGCCGCGGCAGGAGCGCCGCCTCGACGACCGACGGAATGCCGAATCGCACCTCCGGCATGCCGAATACAGCGTCATCGGATGCCACGCGAATGTCGCAGGACACGGCAAGCTCAAGCCCGGCACCGAGCGCATGGCCGCGTACGCGCGCAATGACCGGTGCCGGACAGCGGCGTACCGCATCGCAGGCGGCGTGCACCTTGGTGATGAACAGACGCGCCGATTCGACATCGAGCGATCCGAGCTCGGTCAGGTCGGCGCCGCCCGCAAACGCCCGCTCTCCCGCACCCGTCAACACGACTGCGCGCGGCGGATCGGCGGCCAACGCTTCGAAGGTGGCGCGCAGCTGCTCGAGCAGCGCGCCGCCGAGCGCATTCGCCTTCGCGGCGTTATCAATGACCACGCGCGCCGTACCGCTGCTGCGCTCGACGCGGATGCCGGGCGTCGGATCTTTCATCGTTCGGTCGCCGCGCCCCTCAGCCGATGCGCTCGAAGATCGCCGCAATCCCCTGCCCGCCGCCGATGCACATCGTCACCAGCGCATAGCGCTTCTGCGTGCGCTGCAGCTCGTAGAGCGCCTTGACGGTGAGGATTGCACCGGTCGCGCCGATCGGATGCCCGAGCGCCACCGCGCCGCCGTTCGGATTCACCTTTGCCGGGTCGAGGCCGAGGTCCTGGGTCACTGCCATCGCCTGCGCCGCAAAGGCCTCATTCGATTCGACGACGTCGATGTCGGCGGGCTTGAGGCCGGTCTTTTCGAACACCCGCTTCACGGCAGGAATCGGCCCGAGACCCATGACCTGCGGCTCGACGCCGGCGTGCGCATAGCCCAGCATGCGCGCCATCACCTTGGCGCCCGCCCGCTCGGCCGCCTTGGCCTCCATCAACACGACCGCGGCGCCGGCGTCGTTGATGCCCGAAGCGTTTCCGGCGGTGACTGTGCCGTCCTTCTTGAACACGGTCTTGAGCTTCGTCAGGTCTTCGGCTTTGATGTCCTTGCGCACGTGCTCGTCGGTCGCGAACTGCGCCGTACCTTTGCGCGTTTTCAACTCGATCGGCACGACCTGCCCCTTGAAGTGACCCGCCTCGAGCGCGCGCGCCGCGCGCCTATGCGATTCCAGCGCGAAGGCGTCCTGCGCCTCGCGCGTGAAGCCGTACTTCGCCGCAATGTTTTCGGCGGTCACACCCATATGCCCGTGACCGAACGGATCGTGCAACGCCGCAGTCATTGCGTCGACCACCGCTGCGTCGCCCATGCGTTGGCCCCAACGGCCTGCCGGTAGAAAGTAGGCCGCGCGGCTCATGCTCTCGGCGCCGCCGCCGATCGCAACCTCGACGTCACCCAGCAGAATGTGCTGCGCAGCCGAGACGATCGCCTGCAGGCCTGATCCGCACAGCCGGTTGACCGTGAGGCAGGGCGTGCCGACCGGCAGACCGGCATCGAGCGCCGCCACGCGTGACAGGTACATGTCGCGCGCCTCGCCGTGGATGACGCTGCCCATCACCACATGACCAACCGTGGCCGGGTCGACCCCGCTGCGATTCAGCGCTTCCTTGATCGCGACCGCGCCGAGCTGCGTCGCCGGAACGTCCTTCAGCGCACCGCCGTAATCGCCAATCCCCGTGCGCACGCCCGAAACCACCACCACTTCTCTCGTGTTCATTCCTGTCTCCCGAATAAATCGTGCGCGTCTGAACGTTCGATCCGGACATTGGCGAACTCGCCGACCGTGCCGACCCCGCCCTCGAAATGGACGACGCCGTCGATCTCCGGCGCATCCGCCATCGAGCGCCCGATACCCGGCGCGTCGACGAGAACGCGCTCGACCCGCCCGACCTTGCGCGCGAGGCGGGCCGCGCTGATGCGCGCCTGCGTCTGCATCAACCGTTCCCGGCGCAGCTCCTTTACGGTGTCCGGAACCCGACCGGGGTAGGCGTTTGCCACCGCGCCTTCGACCGGCGAGTAGGCGAAGCAACCGACGCGGTCGAGCTGGGCGGTCTCAAGGAAGTCGAGCAGCATCTCGAATTCGCGCTCGGTCTCCCCCGGAAATCCGACGATGAAGGTGCTGCGCAGCGTGATCTCGGGGCACAGCGCGCGCCACGCTCGGATGCGCACGAGCACGTTCTCGGCATTCGCCGGGCGTTTCATCTGCTTGAGGATGCGCGGACTCGCGTGCTGAAAGGGAACGTCGAGATAGGGCAGGATCAGGCCGTCGGCCATCAGCGGAATCACCGCATCGACATGCGGATACGGATAAACGTAGTGCAGCCGTACCCAGGCGTTCGAGGCCTGCGCAAGCGCGCCGAGCGCATGGCACAGCTCGAGCATCCGCGTCTTCAGCGGCCGCCCGCGCCAAAAGCCGGTGCGGTACTTGACGTCCACGCCGTACGCGCTTGTGTCCTGCGCGATGACGAGCAATTCGCGCACGCCCGCGCCAATCAAGGTTTCGGCTTCCGCCAGCACCTCGCCGATCGGGCGCGAAACGAGATCGCCGCGCATCGACGGAATGATGCAAAACGTGCAGCGATGGTTGCAGCCTTCGGAAATTTTAAGGTACGCACTGTGCCGCGGCGTGAG
>JAQBBQ010000077.1:0-7966 GCA_032125995.1 Betaproteobacteria bacterium
CAGCCCGGACAATGCGGGGCACTTCGGTCTCGCCTTCGACGCCTATGTGCACTTCACCTCGCCGATTCGACGCTATCCCGACCTCCTCACCCACCGCGCGATCAAGGCCTGCTTGGCGCGCACGCGGGTCGAGGGCGTCGACTGGGAAGCGCTCGGGCGCCATTGCTCGGAGACCGAGCGGCGCGCAGACGAAGCGAGCCGTGACGTCGAGAACTGGCTGAAGTGCGATTACATGAAGGATCAGGTCGGCGGCGAGTTCTCGGGGGTGGTGACGGGCGTCGTTCCGTTCGGCGTGTTCGTCACCCTGGACGGGTTCTATGTCGACGGTCTGGTTCACATCTCCGAGCTCGGGCGGGACTATTTTCAGTTCGATGCGGCGCATCACCAGCTGGTTGGCGAGCGCAGCGGTGCGCGCTTCCGGCTCGCCGACCGCATGCGGGTAAAGCTCGTGCGCGTGGATCTCGAGACGCGCAAGATGGACTTCGTGCCGGCATGAACACGGGGCGCGGATGAGCCGGCGCGGGCCGCGTGAACCCCGGGTGGTGTTCGGCTTTCACGCGGTGCTCGGGCGCCTGCGTGCCGACCCGGCGTCGGTGCACGAAATTTACCTCGACGAGACGCGCGCCGATGCGCGCGCGCGCGACCTGGCGAGCCTCGCCGAGCGCGCGGGGGTGCGGCTGTTGCGCGTGCCGACCAAGCGGCTCGATGGCTTCTATGGTGGTGGGCGGCACCAGGGCGTGGTGGCGCGCGTGGCGGTGCAGGACCTGGCCGATGACATCGACACGGTGCTTGCGGGGCTCGACGAACCGCCGCTGCTGCTGGTGCTCGACGGCGTGACCGATCCCCATAACCTGGGCGCTTGCCTGCGCGTGGCGAACGCGGCCGGGGCGCACGCCGTGATCGCACCGCGCGACCGCGCGGCGGGCATTACGCCCGTGGTGTCTAAGGTGGCGAGCGGGGCGGCCGAGGCGACGCCCTATCTCATGGTGACCAACCTGGCGCGCACGCTCGACGCGTTGAAGGCGCGCGAGATCTGGGTCGTCGGCGCAGACCAACAGGGCGGCGACGACCTGCACCAGGTCGACCTGCCGACGCCGATCGCCTGGGTGCTGGGGGCCGAGGGCGAGGGCATGCGGCGCCTGACGCGCGAGCGCTGCGACCTGCGGGTACGCATCCCGATGCGCGGCGCGGTCGAAAGTCTGAACGTATCGGTCGCCGCCGGGGTCGTGCTCTACGAATCGCGCCGCCGCCGTGGCTTGCCCAAGGCATGATTTACTCTATATAATCCGCGCCCTTACTGACCTTAGTTAGGTCACGCGCACCCGCGAAGCGGGGCCGCCCTCGGGCGGCGGCGCGCCACCTTGCCGTACCGTAATCGCATGACGGGCGGCTTAACCCACAAGGAGCCTGCATGCGACATTACGAAATCGTATTCATCGTCCACCCGGACCAGAGCGAGCAGGTGCCCGCGATGGTCGAGCGCTACAAGGGCGTCATCGGCGCGCGCCAGGGCGTGGTACACCGGCTCGAGGACTGGGGTCGCCGCCAACTCGCGTTCCAGCTCGAGAAGGTTCACAAGGCACACTACGTGCTGATGAACATCGAGTGCGACCAGGCGACCGTGGACGAACTCGAGCATTCATTCAAGTTCAGCGACGCCGTTCTGCGCCACCTGATCGTCAAGATGACGCGTGCGTGGACCGCGTCCTCGCCGATGATGAAAGAGGAGAAGTCGAAGTCGCTGATGGAGCGCGGCGGCGATGCGCAGCCGACGGAAACGCAGCCGACGGAAACGCAGTCGGCGCCGGCACAGCTGGACGAGGCGCAGTCGGCGGAGGCGGAGGCGGCAGAGTCGACCGCGGCGCCAGCGGCCTGAAGCTAGATCCGCACGCTACGCACGCTACGCACGCTACCCACGCTACGGACGACAACGCGAATCGGGTACGGTTGAACGGCCGGTTGATCGAGCGCGACGCCTTGCGCCAGACCCCGGCGGGAATCGACGTCATCGCGTTCCGGATGCTGCACGAATCGACGCGGGCCGAAGCGGGCGGGATGCGCGAGGTGCGCGCCGAAGTTGATGCCGTCGCGTTCGAAGGCCAGGCACGGCTCCTCGCGGGCTGCGCGCTGGATGCGGCGCTCGCGGTCGAAGGGTTTTTGTGTGCGAAGAGCCGGCGCTCGAAGCGGCTTCTATTGCACGTGACGAAGTTCGAATTTATGGAAGGAGTTTGACGATGCCACCACCGAGAAGAGGCAAGGGCAAGGGTAAGGGCAAGGGACGTCCGACGCGGGACAAGGGTCAGCGGGCGCTGTTCCGGCGCCGCAAATTTTGCCGGTTCACGGCGGAAAAGATCGAGTGGATCGACTACAAAGACCTCGATATCCTGCGCGATTTCGTCAATGAAAACGGCAAGATCATTCCGGCGCGTATTACCGGAACCTCGGCTGGCTACCAGCGCCAGCTTTCGACTGCGATCAAGCGCGCCCGCTATCTGGCGCTGCTGCCCTACACCGACACCCACTGAGGGGGCGCCATGCAGGTGATTCTGATTGAAAAGGTCGCCAACCTGGGAAATCTGGGCGACGTGGTGAAAGTGAAGGACGGTTTCGCGCGCAACTTCCTGATCCCACAGGGCAAGGCGAAGCGGGCGACGCAGGAAAACCGTGCCGCGTTCGAGGCGCGGCGCGGGGAGTTCGAACGCGCACAGGCCGATTCGCTGGCCGCTGCGCAGGCGCGTGCGGCGCAGCTCGAAGGCTTGACGATCCAGATCACGCAGAAGGCGGGCGTCGATGGACGGTTGTTCGGCTCGGTCACGAACGTCGACATCGTCGAGACGCTTGGCAAGCAGAATATCGAGATCGAGCGCTCGCAGGTTCGCATGGCGCAGGGCCCGCTCAAGCAGGTGGGCGAGTTTCCGATCCCGATCATGCTGCATACCGACGTCGTTGCCATGATCACCGTGTCGGTGCTCGGCGAAGGCTGATTTATCGACAGCTTGCGTACAGCTTAGTCACAGGTAATTCACAGCGGGGCCGCATTGCGGCCCTTGTTTTTCCAGGCGCTGCGGGTGATCATCCGGCGCACCGGAACACGGAAACCGAATGGCGCTCGCACAGCAGAATTCAGCCGTCTACAGCAGCAATGCGTCGCGCCAGGAGGGCACCGATCCGCAGCTGCTGGCGATGAAGGTGCCGCCGCATTCGGTCGAAGCCGAGCAGTCGCTGCTCGGCTCGCTCTTGCTCGACAACCAGGCCTTCGACCGGGTCGCTGATCTGGTCTCGGCCGACGATTTCTACCGCGACGATCATCGGCGTATCTGGCGCCACGTCGCCCGGCTGGTCGAGGCCGCCAAGCCGGCCGACGTCGTCACCGTGTCGGAGTCGATCGAAGCAAGCGAGGACAAGGACCGCACCGGCGGCCTGGCCTACCTGGCCGCGCTTTCCCAGAACACGCCGAGCGCGCTCAACATCCGGCGCTACGCCGAGCTGGTGCGCGAGCGGGCCGTGCAGCGGCGGCTCGCGCAGGTCTCCACCGAAATCGCCGAAAGCGCGCTAAATCCCTCGGGCAAGGATGTCGGGCAGCTGCTCGACGAGGCCGAATCGCGGATTCTCGAGATCGGCGAGACCGGTTCGCGCCATGGCGCCGGACTCGAGGAGATCAAGCCGGTGCTTGCGCGGGTGCTGGAACGCATCGACTTCCTCTATCACCGCGACAATCCGTCCGATGTCACCGGCATTCCCACCGGTTTCACCGACCTCGATTCGAAGACCGCAGGGCTGCAGCCCGGCGATCTCATCATCATCGCGGGGCGCCCGTCGATGGGCAAGACCGCACTTGCGCTCAACATCGCCGAACACGTGGCGCTGCACACCCTGCTGCCGGTCGCGGTGTTTAGTATGGAAATGGGCGCGGCGCAGCTCGCGACGCGCATGCTGGGTTCGATCGCGCGTGTCGATCAGCACAAGATGCGCACCGGCCGCCTGAACGACCAGGAGTGGAGCGACCTTTCCGAGGCGATGGGCCGCCTGCACGATGCGCCGCTCTACATCGACGAGACTGCGGCGTTGAATGCGCTCGAACTACGCACCCGCGCGCGGCGCCTGTGGCGCCAGTTCGGCGGCAAGCTCGGGCTCGTCGTGGTTGACTATTTGCAGCTCATGTCGACGAGCAATCCGCGCGCGGGCGAAAACCGCGCGACGGAGATATCCGAAATTTCGCGCTCGCTGAAGGCGCTCGCGAAGGAACTCAATGTCCCGGTGGTTGCGCTGTCGCAGCTGTCGCGCGCGGTCGAGAGCCGCAACGACAAGCGGCCGATGATGTCGGATCTGCGCGAATCCGGCGCGATCGAACAGGACGCCGACGTGATCCTGTTTATCTACCGCGACGAGGTGTATTACCCGGAGAAACCGGAATCCAAGGGGCGGGCCGAAGTGATCGTTGGCAAGCAGCGTAACGGCCCGATCGGCAAGGTCGTCCTGACCTTCCTTGGCCAGCACACGCGCTTTGGCAACTTCGCCGAGCCGGGTTCGTACTAGGCTTGGTGGGTTTCCGCGTGCGTCGCACCGCCCCTCTGAGGAGACCGTGATGCCCGATCCGACGATCGCACAGAAATCGCCCTACGCCGCGGAACTCGCACCCGGGGACTATTGGTGGTGCGCCTGCGGACAGTCGAAGCGCCAGCCGTTTTGTGACGGATCACACAAGGGGACGGAATTCACGCCGATGAAGTTCACCGTCGCCGAGGCGAAGAAGGTCTGGTTATGCGGATGTAAGCATACCGGCGGCGCGCCGTTCTGCGACGGCACCCACAAGAAACTTTAAGCCGGGGCCCCTAGCGTAGGCGAGCGCGCCGCGCTAAAGCACCTCGGCCGCGTGATCGGCGAGGCGCGAGCGTTCGCCGCGCGCGAGGGTGACGTGCGCGGCGTGCGACCAGCCCTTCATGCGATCGACGACGTAGCTGAGACCCGAGCTGCCCTCGGTCAGGTAGGGCGTATCGATCTGGGCAATGTTGCCCATGCAGATGACCTTGGTCCCCGGGCCGGCGCGCGTCACCAGCGTTTTCATCTGCTTCGGGGTCAGGTTCTGTGCCTCGTCGATGATGAGCCATTTGTTGATGAAGGTGCGGCCGCGCATGAAGTTCAGCGATTTGACCTTGATGCGCGAGCGCACGAGGTCGCGCGTCGCGGCGCGTCCCCATTCGCCGCCCGATTCGTCGGTGGTGTTGAGGACGTCGAGATTGTCTTCGAGTGCGCCCATCCACGGCAGCATTTTTTCTTCCTCGGTGCCCGGCAGGAAGCCGATGTCATCGCCGATTGGGACGGTGACGCGCGTCATGATGATCTCGGTGTAGCGCTTGTGGTCGAGCACCTGCGTGAGCCCCGCGGCGAGCGCCATCAGCGTCTTCCCGGTGCCCGCCTGGCCGAGCAGGGTGACGAAGTCCACCGCCGGGTTCATCAACAAGTTGAGCGCGAAGTTTTGCTCCCGATTGCGCGCGGTGATGCCCCACACCGAATTTTTCGCGTGCGCGTAGTCGCGTAGCGTCTCGAGTACGGCGCTGCGACCGGCGCGTTCCTTGACCATCGCGTAGAGTGGACGGTTGGTCGATTCGTCGTAGACGAACTCGTTCTCTAGCAGCTTCGGCACCAGCGGGCCGCGCACCCGGTAGTAGGTATGGCCGTCCTTCTTCCAGGACTCCATGTCGCGCGCATGCGCATCCCAGAAGTCCGCCGGCAGGGCGCGCACGCCGGTGTAAAGGAGGTCGGTGTCCTCGAGCACCTTGTCGTTGGTGTACACCTCCGCCACCAGCCCGAGCACATGCGCCTTGATGCGCATGTTGATGTCGTTCGACACCAGGATCACGTGGCGCTTGGGGTCGCGGTTGTGCAGGAAGCGAACCACGGCGAGGATCTGGTTGTCCGTCTTGCCCATCGCCAGGGTGGCCGGCAGGTCCCCGTCGATGGCCTCGGTCTGCAGGTAAAGGCGTCCGCTGGGACGTTCACCCGCCTTCGCCACCAGCGCGATGCCTGCCTTGATGTCGCCCGCCGCCGACGACACGATCTCGTCCAGGAAGCGGCTCGCCTGGCGCGCGTTGCGCGCGACGTCCGACATGCCCCGCTTGTGGTTGTCGAGCTCTTCGAGCGTGCCGATGGGGACGTAGACGTCATGCTCCTCGAAGCGGAACAGGCTTGTGGGGTCGTGCATCAACACGTTGGTGTCGAGCACGAAGAGTTTTGCGCTGCGCTTCTTCTTCGACTGCGAGGGTTTGGGCATGGGGGCGGCGGGACGGCGCTTGGTGGGTGGAGTGGATTCGTTGCCGCGGTTCGCGACGGCGTCGGCGGCGGGATCAGCGGGCTTGAACAAAACGCAATACCTCCTCAACGTGGCCGGGAACCTTGACGCCGCGCCACTCGTGCACGAGCACCCCGTGTTCGTCGATCACGAAGCTGCTGCGCTCGATGCCGCGGACCTGCTTGCCGTACAGATTCTTCATCTTGATGACGCCAAAGCGGTTGCAGAGGACTTCGTCTCGATCCGAAAGCAGCTCGAACTGGAAGCCCATCTTGGTCTTGAAGTTTTCGTGCGACTTGATCGAGTCGCGCGAAACGCCGAGCACCTCGCAGCCGGCCGCACAGAACGCGTCGTAACGGTCGCGGAATGCCGCGCCCTCGGCAGTACAGCCGGGCGTGTTGTCCTTGGGGTAGAAGTACAGCACCAGCGTGCGGCCGCGCACGCCCGCGAGCTGGAACGTCTTGCCGCCGGTGGAAGGAAGCGAGAAGTCCTCCACTGGCTGACCCAACATGCGGGAGGGTTTATTCAAATACCTTGTTAGCAATGCGGTGCAACGTTTTCATTGAACACAAAAAAGATGGCAGCCGCAAGCACCGGGGCGATGACCACTCAGGGCCATGAAAGGAAAGGCCTTTTTCCGCCCGCCTGCGATCCCTGCGCGGCGTAGAATCCGACGCGATCATCAACCTAGACGACGGAGACGACGCGACCATGATGTACGAGCTGCGGATCTACCATTGCGTGCCGGGGAAGCTCCCGGCGCTCAACAAGCGCTTCGAGACGATGACGCTGAAGCTGTTCGAGAAGCACGGCATTCGGCCGGTTGGCTTCTGGACCGTACTCGTCGGCGGGAGCAACCAGGATCTCTACTACCTCCTCGAGTGGAAGGACATGGCCGAGCGCGAACAGCGCTTCAATGCGTTTACCACCGATCCCGAGTGGATCGCGAAACGTGCCGAGAGCGAGAAAGACGGCCCGTTACTCGCTTCGATTGAAAGCAGCTTCCTGGCGCCGACGGCCTACTCGAAGATGGGGCGTTAGTCGAACAGCAGCGCCGCGGCAACCCGGCGGTTCTCGGCAACGAGGACGTTGTAGGTGCGGCAGGCCGCGCGCAGGTCCATCACCTCGAGTCCGATCCCCGCCTGCAACAGCGGCGCGCTCAGCTCGGCCGCCGGGAAGCGCAGCCGCCGTCCGGTACCGAGCAGCACCAGCTCCGGCGCGAGCGCCGCGATCGCCTCGAAATGCGCCTGCGTGAGCGCGTCGAAGGTCGTCGCCTCCCAGGCGACGAGCGCGTCTACGGTCAGCAACAGGCTCGCGCTGTGGCGCTTGCCGTTGACCAGCACATAGTCGTCGCCGTAGCCCGAGATGATGTTGCCGGGGCCTGCCGGGCGGGTCAGTTGGAGTTTCATGGTGCGCGCAAGCAGAGGTTCAGGCGGTCATGCACCGTGGGTTGCATTGAGAGGGGTCGTCCGCTCCCGTAGAATTCCACCTTTTGCGCAGCGCCGCAACCGCCCCCCACCCCCCCATGCGAGAGTTCGCACGCATCAAACGCCTGCCGCCCTACGTTTTCAACGTCACTGCCGAGTTGAAGATGGCGGCGCGGCGCCGGGGCGAGGACGTCATCGACCTGTCGATGGGCAATCCGGACGGTCCGACGCCGCCCCACATCGTCGACAA
>JAQBBQ010000078.1:0-14424 GCA_032125995.1 Betaproteobacteria bacterium
TAAAAGCAAAAAGGGGTCAAACAAAAAGGGGTCAGACCCCCTTTTAGATGACTGGTGGCCTTCAACCAACTAAAAAGGGGTCTGACCCCATTGTCGCGTTTTTGACCTACGCTGCGAGGAACTGGCTCTCGTCCAGCGTCATCGCCCCCGCCGCACCGCTCATCACGGTCGCCGCCAGACCAGGCGCCTGCACCAGCAACTGATCGGCGTAAAAGCGCGCGGTCAAGATCTTCGCCTCGTAGAACGCCTTGTCGCCCTCGCCGCTCGCGAGACGTTGCTCAGCAATCAGCGCGGCGCGCGCCATCTGCCAGCCGCCGGCGACGATGCCGACGAGGCGCAGGAAAGGCACTGCGGCGGCCGACGCGGCACGCACATCCTGGCCGAAGTTCACAAGCAGCCAGTCGACCGATTCGGCCACCGCCCGCGTGGCGTCAGTGAGGCGCGCGCGAATCGCCTGTACGTCGGCGTTTTTCGACTTTGCGAGCTCGGCATCAAAGGCCTTGAGGTGCTCGAGCCATCCCTTGATCGTCGCCCCACCGTCGCGCGCAATCTTGCGTCCGACGAGATCGTTGGCCTGGATACCGGTCGTGCCCTCGTAGATCGTCGTGATTCGCGCGTCGCGCAGATGTTGCGCGGCGCCGGTTTCCTCGATGAAGCCCATGCCGCCGTGCACCTGCACGCCGAGCGAGGCGATCTCGATGCCGGTCTCTGTCGACCAGCCCTTCACCACCGGGATCATGAGATCGGCGAAGGCCTGGTTCTGCGCGCGCATCGCCTTGTCCGGATGGCGCGCGGCAACATCCATCGCCGCCGCAACCACGTAGGCAAGCGCACGCATGGCTTCGGTCTGCGATTTCATCAGCATCAGCATGCGGCGCACGTCCGGATGCTGGATGATCGGCACGGTCTTCGCACCGCCGCCACCAATGTCGCGCCCCTGCAGCCGGTCCTTGGCGTAGGCGAGCGCGCGCTGGAACGCACGCTCGGCGATCGCGACGCCCTCGAGGCCCACCGCGAAGCGCGCCGCGTTCATCATGATGAACATGTAGGCGAGGCCTTTGTTCTCCTCGCCGACGAGATAGCCGACCGCTTTGTCGAACACCATCACCGCGGTCGGGCTGGCGTGGATGCCGAGCTTGTGTTCGATCGATGCGCAGAGCGCCGCATTGCGCTCGCCCAGGCTGCCGTCGGGCTTGATGAGGAACTTCGGCACGATGAATAGCGATATTCCTTTCACACCCTCGGGTGCGTCGGGCGTGCGCGCGAGCACCAGATGAACGATGTTCTCGGCCAAGTCATGCTCGCCGAAGGTGATGAAGATCTTCTGCCCGGAGATCAGGTAGTGATCGCCCGCGCGCTCGGCCTTGCTGCGCACCAGCGCAAGGTCCGAACCCGCCTGCGGCTCGGTGAGGTTCATCGTCCCGGTCCAGGTTCCGTCGACCATCTTCGGCAAGAACTGCTGCTTGAGCGCGTCCGCACCCGCGGTGAGCAGCGCTTCGATTGCGCCCTGCGTCAACATCGGACAGAGGGAAAATGACATGTTGGCTGAGGTGACCATCTCGGTGACCGGCGTCGACACCAGTTTTGGCAGTCCCTGCCCACCCCATTCCGGATCCAACGGCAGCGCGGCCCAGCCGCCTTCGACGAACTGGCGATAGGCATCCTTGAAGCCTTTCGGCGTCGTTACCACGCCGTCCTTCAACACCGAGCCTTCCTCGTCGCCAGAACGGTTTAGCGGATCGAGCACAGCGGTTGAAAACTTGCCGGCTTCTTCCAGGATCGCGTCTACCGTGTCGGTGCTCGCATCCTCGTAGCCCGGCAGCTTGGCGATCTCGGCGAGCCCGGCCAGCTCCTGCAGGACGAAACGCATGTCCTTGAGCGGTGCGACGTAGATGCTCATGGCAAATACCCCCCAAGATACGACGACCATCGGAGCCGGTGACCTCAGTCAAACGCGGCGGCACGCATGGCGAAGATCAATCTCCGAATATTGACCGACTTGGCAAAGAATCACCGCCAAGTCGGTCAATATTCGGAGACCGTTAAAAACCTAAATCCCGCGCCGCAATCGCGAAGCCGCAACGGCAGGCGCTATTTGTTCAACTCCTCAACCAACTGCGGCACGACCTGAAACAGGTCGCCCACGATCCCGTAGTCGGCGACCGAAAAGATCGGCGCCTCCTCGTCCTTATTGATCGCGACAATCACGCGGCTGTCCTTCATGCCGGCGAGATGCTGGATCGCGCCCGAGATGCCGACCGCGATGTACAGGTTCGGGGCGACGATCTTGCCAGTCTGGCCAACCTGCCAGTCGTTCGGTACGAAGCCTGCATCGACCGCGGCGCGCGAGGCACCCATTCCCGCGCCGAGTTTGTCGGCAAGCGGCTCGAGCACGCTCTTGAAGTTTTCGCCATTCGCCATGCCGCGCCCGCCCGAGACGATGATCTTTGCCGAGGTGAGCTCGGGGCGCTCGGACTTCGACACCTCGCGCCCCACGAACGACGACAGCCCGCTGTCGGCCGGCGCATCGATCGTCTCGACCGTGCCGCTGCCGCCCGCGTCGGCGACCGCGTCGAAGCCGGTGGTACGCACGGTGATGACCTTGATCGCGTCCTTCGATTGCACCGTCGCCAGCGCGTTGCCCGCGTAGATCGGGCGCACGAAGGTATCGGGCGACTCGACCGAGACGATCTCCGAGATCTGCTGCACGTCGAGCAGCGCGGCGACCCGCGGCATCACATCTTTGCCGTTCGAGGTTGCCGGGGCGAGGATGTGCGAATAGTTCTTCGCCATGGCAACGATCAGCGCGGCGACGTTTTCGGCGAGAAACTCGCCGAGCGGTGCACCGTCCGCATGCAGCGCCTTGGCAACCCCCGCCGCGTTTGCTGCAGCCTTCGCCGCCTCGCCCGCATTCGCACCGGCGACCAGCACGTGGATGTCGCCGCCGATCTTTTGCGCCGCGGCGATCGTGTTCAGCGTCGCCTTCTTGAGCGACCCGTGGTCATGTTCTGCAATTACGAGGATTGCCATCGTCAGATCACTTTCGCTTCGTTGCGCAGCTTGTCGACGAGTGCCGCGGCATCGGGCACCTTGATCCCTGCCTTGCGCTTGGGCGGCTCAGTCACCTTGAGCGTCGTGAGGCGTGGCGTGACGTCGACGCCGAGCGCATCGGGTTTCAGGTTCTCGAGCAACTTCTTCTTCGCCTTCATGATGTTCGGCAGCGTCACGTAGCGTGGCTCGTTCAGGCGCAGATCGGTGGTGATCACCGCGGGTAACTTGATCGAGATCGTCTCCAGGCCGCCGTCGACCTCGCGCGTGACCTCAGCCTTGCCGGCGGCGACGGTGACTTTCGACGCGAAGGTTGCCTGCGGCCAGCCCATCAGGGCAGCCAGCATCTGGCCGGTTTGGTTCGAATCGTCGTCGATCGCCTGCTTGCCCATGATGACGATCCCGGGCTTTTCCTTGTCGCACACGGCCTTGAGCAGCTTCGCCACCGCGAGCGGCTGCAGATCTTCGTTCGACTCGACGAGGATCGCGCGGTCGGCGCCGATTGCGAGTGCGGTACGCAAGGTTTCCTGACAGGCGACGACCCCACAGGACACGACGACGACTTCGTTCACGACTCCGGCTTCCTTGAGCCGCATCGCTTCCTCAACCGCAATCTCGTCGAAGGGGTTCATCGACATCTTGACGTTTGCGGTCTCGACGCCGGTGCCGTCGGATTTGACCCGCACCTTGACGTTGTAGTCGACCACGCGTTTGACGCTGACGAGGACTTTCATGCGCTGGAGACCGGGGAGATTGAACGGAGGCTGCGATTATAAGGTGTCAGGAACCTTATTCGTGGGGTCAGAACCTTGTGGATAAGTCGTTGCGATTCGTTTGAATGTTTCGCAAACCGTAGCGACTTATCCACAAGGGTCTGACCCCATTTTGACGACGACTTATCCACAAGGGTCTGACCCCTTTTTCGCCATTCTCATTTCGATCAACGCATCGAGCGCCACCGCCCCCTCGCCCTCCGCATAGACCATCACCGGATTGACGTCGATCGAGGCGACGGTGTCTTGCCACGCGACGATTGCCGCGCCGAGGCGCACTGCCATGTGCGCGACGGCGTCGCAGTCGCGCGGCGCCTCGCCACGCAGTCCGGCAAGCAGCGGCGCGATGCGCAGCCGCCCGATCGCGGCGCGCGCTTCGGCGGCGTCGAACGGCGGCAGCAGGAGGACGAAGTCCTTCAGCGCTTCGAGATAGATCCCGCCGTCGCCGATCATCACCACCGGGCCGAATTGCGGGTCGACGCGCGCCCCGAGCGCAAGCTCGCGCCCACGTTTGGCCATGCGCGCGACGATCACACCGTCGAAATGCGCTCTGATCGAGGCGAGTGTGTCGCGCTGGCGCGCGAACTCACTCACTGCGGCATCCACATCGGCGACCCCGAGCGCAACCAGCCCGAGTTCGCTCTTGTGCGGCGCGTCCGGCGAGCAGCCTTTCAGCGCGACCGGCGCATCACCTGCGCCGAGCGCCGCGAACGCGGCGCGCACCTCATCTTCGTTCGCGCACAGGCGGTGCTCGATTACCGCGATCCCTGCGCCAGCCAGCAATTCAAGGCTTTGCGCTTCAGCGATGAACCTGGCGTCGCGCTGCAGTGCCGGCACCGAAGGCAGTTTCTCCGTGGCCGCCGCAGACGCCGGCACCGCGCGCAACAGCGCCGCATGGCGCGCAAGCTGCGCAAGCGCCTGCATCGCCTCACGCTCGCGTTCGAAGGTCGGTAATCCGGCTTGCGAGAATTCACTCCGCACTTCGGCTTGCGTCGCCGCGACTGCGACCGCGCAGCCGGTGGCGGCCGAATGCGCGGCGAAGTCGCGCGCGTAGCGCGGCAGGTCGTAGCCGGCGCCCGCGATCGGGAACGCGGCAAGCATCAAGTCGGCATCCATCCCATCGGCGATGACCGGCAGCAGCCGCGCGAACTGGTCGCTATTGCCGAGCAGCGCCCCGGTAACGTCGATCGGGTTCACTGCGGTGGCGAAGCCGGGCAGCACCGCTTTCATTTTCTCCTTGGTCGAGGCTGAAAGTTCCGCCAGCGGCAGGCCGAACTCTTCGGCGGCGTCCGCCGCCATGACGCAGCTCGCGCCCGAGTTGCTGACGACGACGATGCGCTCGCTCTTTGGCCGCCAGCCCTTGAGGTATAGATGGCCCGCGGATACCAGCGCATGCGGATCGGCGGCGCGCCAGATACCGTGCTTGGCGAGAAACGCATCGACCACGCGGTCTTCGCTCGCCAGCGCCCCGGTATGCGAGCTGGCCGCCTTCTGACCGCTCGCGGTGCGGCCCGCCTTGACGGCGACGATGGCGACATTGCGCGCGCGCGCTTCCGCGGCGGCTTGCGCAAGGACCAGGGGACTCGGGATCGCCTCGAGGTACAACAGCAGCAGCCCGACCCCAGGGTCACGCACGACTTCGAGCGCAAGGTCGGCGACCGTGACGTCGGCCTCGTTGCCGGTTGCATGCGCATGGCGCACGGCAAGGCCGCGCTGGCGCGCGAGCACGTAGATCGCCGCGGCACAGGCGCCACTCTGGCTGATGATTGCGACCGGCCCATCCTGCGCCTCGATCTCGTGGAACATGGTCGAGAAGCTCGCGATCGTCCCGGTCGCAATGTTCGCAATGCCCTGGCAATTCGGCCCGATCATGCGCATGCCGGCCGCGCGCGCGGTCGCCAGCATGTGGTCCTGCAGGGCCTTGCCCTCAGCCCCGACTTCGCCAAAGCCGGAAGCCATCACGACCACCACTTTGACGCCGCGCGCGGCGCAGGCCTCGACCGCGCGCACCGCCTCCTCCCCCGCTACCGCGATGATCGCCATTTCGGGCGCAGCGGGCAGCGCAGCGAGGGCCGGATAAGCCTTCAGCCCCTGCACCTCGGTGCGCGCTGGATTGATCGGATAGATCGTGCCGCGGTAGCCATAGCGCTTCATGTACATAATCGGCCGGCCGCCGACCTTGTGCGGATTGTCGGAGGCGCCGACGATCGCGATCGATGCCGGGTCGAGTGCGGCGTGCAGGCCGGTCGGCTGTGTCACGGAGAGATCTTAGCCATCTTGAGAAAACCGAGAGGCATTCTAGCCAGCCGCACGCGCGTCGCCGACGGCGTTTCGCTCAGGCCCCTTACCGCAGCACGACGCGGGCAACCGCGCCGATCAAGGTCCTCGAGATCGCGGCGCGGCGGTACAATTGCCGCCACGGCTTTCGCCGGCGCAAAAGGGGATAACGACTATGTACAGCACCGTGCTCGGCAAGATACTGGTTCCATTCGTGGTACACGTGTTCTTCGTCGTCGCCATCGTCGGCGTCGCCCTCGGCGCGAGCCTGATTGTGGCGAGTGCCCGTATGCAAGCGATCTTCGCCACCGGGAACCGCTGGATATCGGGACGCGAGGCGACGAAGTGGCTCACGGTGCCGCGCGACGTCGGCCGGGCAGCGCATCGCAACCGGCGCTGGGTCGGGCTGGCGTTCGCCATCGCGGGCGCGGTTCTGCTCTATACCCTCATGGTACGGTTCGGCAGCGCCGAGTTCGCCGCCGCCCTGAAGTTGGCCCGTCCGAGCCTGTATGTGCTGTGGGCGCTGGGTGCACTGAAATGGTTTCTGATCCTGGGGTGCAGCTCGGCGATCGTGATCGGAATCCTGCTGATCTTCTTTCCCGGCGTGCTCGGGGCAATTGAAACGCGGACGGACCGCTGGGTCTCGACCCGGCAATGGGTCGAGGGCGGAGACGTGATGCGCATGTCGCTGGACAACCTGGTCTTGCGCACTCCCAGGATTGCCGGATTGATCATGCTGCTCGGCAGCGCGTTCGTCGGGGTGGCTTCAGGGATCCTGATCTTCAGTCGGCTGTAGCGCAAGGCCGCAGGGGCTACAGCGCCGGGCTCGCATCGGGACGCAAGAAAGCGCATGAGGCAGAATTGCGTAGTGTAGGCTGCCATTACAGTAAGAATGCGGAGGTCGACAATGGACGCACGGGAGCTAGCTGAATTTGGCGAGGCGATCGCCGAAGCAGAGCAGTTGATTGCACGTACCGCAGCAGTCATTCAGCGCGCCAAATCCAGATCGCACGGACAGTTCTACGAGCACGTAGACATAATGTCCAAACGGGTCTCCGAGCTCAGGGTACGGTGCGAATGGCTGCGGCTTGTCGCAGCTGGCGTCATCGAGCCTCCGACCGTCGAAGAGTTGAAAGAGCGCCACGGTGTGGATCGCAGGAATGCAATCGACCGCCGGGTCGCCGGTATGCGCAAACAGTTGAATTCGTCTACCGCGATGCTCAAGAAAGTCGGCTGATTTCAGTCCTGGGATGGGGCGAGAAGCCGAGAGAGAGACGGCGTCGAACCCCCGGTACGGATAACCGTACAACAGATTTCGAATCTGCCTTTCACGATCTCCCCACGTATCGAAGGTGCAAAGGGTTTAGTGATTTTCTAATCCCTTGAAGAATTGATGGATCGCCGCCGCGACGCGCTTGCGCCCCCCCGCCGCGCGCGCGTTGCGCACGCGATGCACGCTGCTCGGCCCACGTTGCCGAGAGGATTTCGTTGACCTGGTCCATCCCCGCGCGCGCCGTCCTCGTTGCCCTCATCATCCACACGCTGTGGGGCGCGAATCCCGTCGCAGTGAAGCTCGGGCTCGAAGTGTTTCCGCCGTTGTGGAGCGGCTTCCTGCGCTTTGTGCTTGGCGGCGCCTGCGTCGCACTGTGGGCGCTGGTCGCAGGCATTTCCCTTTGGCCGACGCGCGAGGAATGGCCGGTGTATGGCGGTCTTGGGCTGTTGTTCACGCTGCAGATCGGGGTCATGAACGTCGGCTTCGGCGCGACGACTGCAGTGAATAGCGCGGTGCTGATCGCGACCAATCCGTTGTTCGGCGTGCTGTTTGCGCACTTCCTCGTCCCGGGCGATCGCGTCGGTCCGCTGCGCGCGCTCGGGGTGGTGACCGCATTCGCCGGCACCGCGCTGGTGCTCCTGCGCAGCGCCGGTCCCGCGACCGTCGACGGCGCAAGCCCCGGCGACTGGATTGTCCTCGCGAGCGCGAGCCTGCTCGGGCTGCGTCTCGCGCTCTCCGGGCGCGTGCTGAAACGCGTCAACGATGTGCGCCTCACCTTCTGGCAGATGGTCGTCTCGCTGCCGCTGTTTCTTGCCGGCGCCCTCGCCTTCGAAACCATTCGCACTGAAAACCTCGGCTTCGCACCGATCGCGGGCATCGTCTACCAGGGCGTGGTGGTCGCCGGGCTCGCCTTCACGGTGAACTTCTACCTCATTCGGCGCTACACGCCGAGCGTCATGATCAGCTTCAGTTTCGTCGCTCCGGTCGCGGGCGTGCTGCTCGGCATGGCGATCCTCGGCGAGCGCATCAGCGGGAACCTCGTCGGCGGCATGCTGCTCGTTGCTGCAGGACTGGTGTTGATCACGCGGCGTTGATCCGCCCCAGCGGCTGCGCTATTCCATCACCCGGCATAAACTTGCGCACATGAAAGCGCATCTGACGACCATTGCCTGCGCCGGCTTGCTGCTTACCGCCTGCGCGCCCGACGCCTACCGGCCGTCGCCCGACTACAACGCCTTCCTGACGCGCCTGCAAACGGCGTGCGAAAACCAAAAGATCTGACCGAGCGCGACCGTCGACTACCTCATTCGGCGCAGCAGCTCGAGTGCCGGCAGCTATTTCATCGACCAGACCTCACGCCTGTACTTCGGCAAGGTATCGCCGGAGAACTGGGCCACCGGGGTGAGCGCATTCCTCAACGGCTGGCCGAGCGATCCGGGCATCGTCTGTGTGCAGCGCGAAATGAAGCGGTACAAGGCGTCGAAGCCGCCGAGTTCCGCACCGCCGAGCGACGCACCGCCGAAACGCTAGCCGCCGCGATCAGGCCGTGCGCAGGCGCAGCGTCCGCGCGCGCCAACCGGCCACGCCGGCGAGCGTGCCGCAGACCGCGGCAATGACAAAGGCAATCGAATAGCTCCCGGTCGCGTCGAACAACCGCCCGGCGAGCCAAGGGCCGAGCGCGCTACCGACCGCGCTGCCCATCAGGCCCATCCCCAGAATGACGCCGAAGGATCTGCCGCGGAAGCGGTCGCTGATCATCGCGGGAATCAGCGAAGCCGTGGCCGAGTAGCCCACGCCGAGCATCATTGCGAAGACGTAGGCGCTCCAAAGGCTGGGTGCAACCCCGACGAATGCGAGCGCACCGACACTGCCGACCATGATCGCGATGCCGATGACGTAGATCACTTCGCGCTCGAACCGGTCGGACAGCCAGCCGCCGCCGGTTTTGCCGAAGATGCTCGCAACCCCGACCACCCCAACCACCGACGCCGCCGCCATCGCCGCGATGCCGTGATCGACCAGGAAGGCGACCTGGTGCACGTGCAGGGTCTGTGAGCAGATATTGCCGAAGAAGAACGCCGCCATGACGAGCCAGAACGGCTGGGTACGGAGCGCGCCAGCAAGGGTGAGCGACTGCGCGCCGGCGCCGTGCAGCTTCGACGCCGGTCGGGCGGTTTCGGGCGGCGCGGTGTCCGCTGCAACTACGATCGAACGCACCGACACGTCGCGCACCAGGAACCAGGTGGCCGGCACGATCCAGCCGGCGCAGATCGCGCCGAGGACTTGGTAGGCGGTGCGCCAGCCGACCGACTCGATCAGCGCCTGGCACAGCGGCACGACGATGAGCATGCCGAGCCCGATCCCCGAACTCACGATACCGAGCGATAAGCCGAGTCGGTCCCTGTACTGGCGCTGCACCAGTACGACCGCAGGCACCCAGCCGCAGCAGGCCACCGACACCGCCGTCAGCAGGCCAAAGCCGACGTAGAGCTGCGCCGGCGAATCGATGAAGCTATTGCCGTACAGCGCAAGCCCGAGTGTAACGCCGCCGAACATGATCAGGCGGCGCGGGCCGATGCGGTCGCACAGCATTCCGATCACCGGATTGGCGGCGCCGTGCACCAGGGTGAACACCGAGAACGCGCCGGCCAGCACCGAGCGGCTCCAGCCGAACTCCTGGAGCAGCGCGACGAGAAACACGCTGTAGGAGTACCAGACCCCGTAGGCGAGGCCGAGGGTAAGACCGATCGCGCCGAGCGTAACGTGACGATGGTGACGTCGGTTCATGCCCTGCCCGCCCAGCGCCGTCGATCCGGTGACGCCACCCCGCCTAGGGCCGCACGCCGAAGCGCACGCGACCCGGTTCGCGCAGCGGCGCGGCAAGCGCGGCAAATTCGCACAACAGTGGCCGCGTGTCGCGTGGATCGATGATCTCCTCGACGTCGAACTTTTCTGCACTGCGCATCGGCGAGGCGAAGCGGCGTATGCGGGCCTCGATCTCGGCACGCTTCGCGCCTGGATCCTGCGCCGCTTCGATTTCGGCCTTGTAGGCGGCCTCGAGCCCGCCGGCAATCGGCAACGAGCCCCATTCGGCCGAGGGCCAGGCGACGCGCATGCAGTAGCGGGTCGAATTCTGGTGCACCGCACCGGCGACGCCGAAGACCTTGCGCACGAGTACCGAGCACCAGGGCATGGTCGACTGCAATATCGCGGTCGCTGCGCGCATGCCGAAGCGGATCGTCGCGTCGCGCTCGGCGTCGGGGCCGATGAGGAAACCCGGAATGTCGACGAGATGCACGAGGGGTAGATGAAAGACCTGTGCGAGGTCGACGAAGCGGGTGATCTTTTCCGAGGCCTTCGCGGTCCACGCGCCGCCGTAGTGGTGCGGATCCCCGGCCAACAGCGCGACCGGCCAGCCGTCGAGCCGCGCGAACCCGGTGATCACCGATCGGCCCCACTGGCGACCGATCTCAAAAAACGAATCGCGATCGACGAGCGCATTGACGATCTTGCGCATGTTGTAGACCTTGCGTGGATCGCGCGGCACCGCGTCGATCAGCCAGTCTTCGCGCCGCTCGACCGGGTCGTCGCAGGGCGTGCGCGCGGGCAGTTCGTAGACTGAAGGCGGCAGGTAGGACAGGAACCGTCGCGTGCGCGCGAACGCGTCGTCCTCGCTCTCGGCCTCGTCGTCGACCGCACCGTTACGCGTATGGATATGGCTGCCGCCGAGTTCGTTCTTCTCGTAGGGCCGGTGCGTGACCGCGACCACCGGCGGCCCGGCGACGAAAAGTTGCGAGCTCTCCTTCACCATCACCGAGTAATGGCTCGCGACCACGCGCGCCGAGCCGAGGCCGGCGACCGAGCCGAGCGCAAGCGCGACCACCGGCACCTCGCCAAGGTTGTCGGTCCAGGTGTCCCACAGGAAGGCCTTGGGCATCGGCGAATAACCGAGCATCTCGAGGTTCTTCACCGAGCCGCCCCCGCCGGTGCCGTCGACGAGCCGGATGAGCGGCCGGCGCAGATCCCTCGCCATGCGCTCGACGAGCATCAACTTTCCCTTGATCCCGGCGTCGTTCGCCCCACCCCGCACGGTGAAGTCGTCGCCCGCGACGATCACCGGGCGGCCGTCGATCAGCCCACGCCCGGTCACCAGGTTCGCCGGGGTGAACTCGGCGATCTCGCCGTCCTCGCCGTAGCGGGCCACGCCGGTCAGCGCGCCCACTTCATGAAACGAATCCGCATCGAGCAGCCGCGCGATGCGCTCGCGCACCGTCAGCTTGCCGCCGTCGTGCTGGCGCTTGACCTTGTCCGGGCCGCCCATTTCCCGTGCCAGCGCCTCGCGCCTGCGCAGCTCCTCGATTTCCGCTTCCCAGCCCATGATGGCCTCCCGCCAGCGCCGATTCTTGCACCCGCACCGCCCCGCGACCAGCGAAACGACCCCGTGCCTGCGAAACGCGACCCCAAGGCAGACGCCCTCTGCGAAAATCCTGGCTTCATCCAAAGGAGGATTGCGTGGCACAGCGCAAGCTTGAGTGCGAAGTCGCGGGCAAGATCATGCGTATCGAGGCAGCGGTCGGTGCTCGCGTCGAAGCCGAGGATTCGATCTTGATCGTCGAATCGATGAAGATGGAGATTCCGCTCTGCGCGCCGGTGGCGGGCACCGTGTCCGGCATCCACGTCGCCGAGGGCGACGAGGTCGCCGAGGGTCAGCACGCCGTCACGCTCGACACCTGAAGAAAAGGTGCCAGGAACCTTTTCGATTGTCCGTTTGGCCGAAGCAAGGCTTGTTACAGAGAAAAGGTTCCTGACACCTTTTCCAGGAGACCCCGATGACTGATCTTTCGCATCTCGACATTCCGTCGCTGCGCGGCAAAGTAAGCGCCGAGGAATGGCAGGCCCGCGTCGATCTTGCGGCCTGTTATCGGCTGGTTGCGCTGTTCGGGATGAACGACCTCGTCTACAACCACATCACCGCGCGCGTGCCGGGCGAGGAAGGTCGCTTCCTCATCAACCCCTACGGCTATGCCTACGAGGAGATCACCGCTTCGAGCCTGGTGAAAATCGACTTCGAGGGCGGCGTCGTGCTGGACTCGGGCACCGGCTACGGCGTCAACCATGCGGGATTTGTCATCCATAGCGCGGTTCACCGTGCGCGTGCCGATGTCGCCTGCGTCATCCACACCCACTCGCCCGCTGGCATGGCAGTCTCGGCACTGAAATGCGGCCTGTTGCCGCTCACCCAGAACGCCATGTTCTTCGGCGAGATCGCCTACCACGACTACGAGGGTCCCGCGATCGATCTTGACGAGCAGGCGCGCCTGGTGCGCGATCTCGGCAGTAACGCCGCGCTCATCCTGCGCAACCACGGCCTCATCACTGCCGGCAGCACCGTGTGCGAGGCCTTCGTCGTCATGCACTGGCTGGAGAAGGCCTGCCAGGCCCAGCTCATGGCGATGGCCTGCAACGCCGAACTCAATCGGCCGGGCGACGATGTCGTCAAACTCACCGCCGATCGTTACAAACCCGGCCAGCGGCGCAACATCACCGAAGTCGAATGGCCCGCGATGCTGCGCATGCTCGAGCGGCGCGATCCGTCCTACAAAGATTAAGAGAACACGATGGCCAATCTGCTGACAGGAAAAGTCGTCGTCGTCACCGGTGCAGGGGGCGGCATCGGGCGTGATTTCGCGCATGCGATGGCTGCGCAAGGCGCCAAGGTCGTCGTCAACGACGTCGGCGCCTCCGTTTCCGGCGAAGGCCAGGACGCCGGTCCCGCGCAAACGGTCGTCGAAGAGATCAAGGCCGCCGGCGGTACCGCTGTGGCCAACACCGACAGCGTCGCCGACTGGGACGCCGCCAACCGCATCATCAAGACCGCGATCGACGCCTTCGGACAAATCGACTGCGTGGTCAACAACGCCGGCATCCTGCGCGACCGGTTCTTCTTCAACATGTCCATCGAAGAATGGCGCGCCGTCATCGACGTCCACCTGAACGGCTCGTTCTATGTCGCGCGTGCCGCCGCGCCCTACTTCAAGAGCCAGAATTCCGGCAGCTACGTCAACATGACCTCGACCTCGGGACTGGTCGGCAACTTTGGCCAGGCCAACTACATGGCCGCCAAACTCGGCATCGTCGGCCTGTCGAAGTCGATGGCGCTCGACATGGCGAAATTCAAGGTGCGCTCCAACTGCATCTCGCCGTTCGCCTGGAGCCGCATGATCGGCACCATTCCTGCCGATACGCCGGAACAGAAAGCGCGCCTCGAAAAACTCAAGCGCATGGAAACTGCCAAGATCGCGCCCCTCGCGGTGTTCCTTGCGAGCGACCTCGCGCAGGATGTGAGCGGCCAGATCTTCGGCGTGCGCGCAAACGAGATCTTCCTTTTCAGCCAGAACCGGCCGCTACGCGCCGTCCATCGGTCCGAAGGCTGGTCTCCCGAGACGATCGCCGAGCACGCGATACCGTCGATGCGCGCGCATTTTTATCCGCTCGACCGGTCGCAGGACGTGTTTTCCTGGGATCCGATCTGAAATGGGGTCAGACCCCTGTGGATAACACTGGGGTCAGACCCCTTTTAAGATGACCATAGGCCTTCAAACAGCTAAAAGGGGTCTGACCCCTTTCGAGTTATCAACACGGGTCTGACCCCGTGCGGCTCCCATGCGTAGCATCTCGAAGCAGGCGGTAGCCGACCTGCCGATTCGCCGCTACGAGGGCAAGGTGTCCCTGGTGGAAACGCCGCAGGACGTGGAGGACGCGCGAACCGACATTGCGCAGGAACGCCTCGTCGGCCTCGATACCGAAACACGGCCCGCGTTCAGGAAGGGCGAGAGTCATCTGCCCTGCCTCGTCCAGGTGGCTACGGC
Source organism: Betaproteobacteria bacterium (assembly GCA_032125995.1). Lineage (GTDB taxonomy): Bacteria > Pseudomonadota > Gammaproteobacteria > Burkholderiales > SG8-39 > SG8-39. The sequence continues at coordinate 14,241 of JAQBBQ010000078.1, forward strand.
CGGCGCGGTGTACCTGTTCCCGTTGCGCCACGTGGCAGTATTCCCCGCGCTCGTGGGAATGTTGGCCAGACCGGATCTCGTCAAGGCCGGCGTCGGGCTGGCGCACGACCTACGCCAGCTTGAATTGGTATTTCCAATCACGGCCGAGAACGTCGTCGACCTGGGCGTTGCTGCGCGCCGCAGC
>JAQBBQ010000079.1:0-10179 GCA_032125995.1 Betaproteobacteria bacterium
TGATCCTCGGTGACGGGTTTGAGTACGTGCCAGAGGACATGGGCCTGCGGCAGGAGGGCGTCGTAGGCCGCGTCGTCGCGCTCAGGGCAACAATGGATCTCGATGCGATCGCCGGAGAGGGCTTCGACTTTTCGAACGAGCGCGTCGCTCGCGTCGAAGCGGAAGACAACGCGAATGGGGTCAGAAATGGGGTCAGACCCCTGTGGATAAGTCATATGTGGCGCTTGTACTCCTATGACTTATCCACAGGGGTCTGACCCCTTTTGCCTTTCGGGGTCTGACCCCTTTTGGGTTGTTTAAACAACCTGCGCGCGGGGAAGGGCAGGGCCTTGGCGCCGAGCGCCTCTTCGATGCGAATGCCCTCGTTCCACTTCGCCATGCGCTCGGAACGCGAGAAGCTGCCGACCTTGAGTTGCGGTACGCCCCAGCCGACCGCGAGATGGACGATCGAGACGTCCTCGGATTCGCCCGAGCGCGCCGACACGATCGCGCCGTAGCCCGCGTCGCGCGCGGCCAGCAAGGCGCGATGCGTTTCGCTCACGGTGCCGATCTGGTTCGGCTTGAGGAGGATTGCGTTGCAGGCGCCCTGCGCGGCGCCCGCGCGCAGGCGCGCCGCGTCGGTGACGAAATAGTCATCGCCCACGATCTGCACGCGTGCACCGGCCGATCGGGTGAAGGCGCGCATGGCGTCGTGATCGCCTTCGGCGAACGGGTCCTCGATCGAAACGATCGGGTAGGCGTCGATCCAGCGCGTGAGCATCGCGATCATCTGCCCGACACTCAGCGTACGGTTCTCGAGCGCGAGGTGATAGCGGCCGTCGCGATAGAACTGCGTGGCCGCGATATCGAGCGCGATCGCGACATCGGCGCCGGGCGTCAGCCCCGTCGCCTCGATCGCGCCGACCAGTTCGACAAGCCCTTCCTCGTTCGAGCGGAACGCGGGCCAATAGCCGCCTTCGTCGGCGACGCCCTGGAGCGCGCCCTTTTTCGCCAGCCGCGCGCCGGCGGCGGCGTAGACCTCGGCGGTCCATTCGAGCGCTTCGGCGAAGCTGCCGGCGCCGGTGCAGATGACAAGATAGTCCTGGATGTCGACCCGCCCGCGCGCATGCACGCCGCCGCCGAAGATCTGAATCTGCGGCACCGGCAGCGCCACGGCGCGCTCACCTGCGAGATGGCGCCAGAGCGGCACGCCCGCGGCGGCAGCGGCGGCGTGGGCGCAAGCGAGCGACACGGCGACGAGCGCATTGCCGCCGAGGCGCGATTTGTCCCGCGTGCCGTCCAGTGCAACCAGCGCAGCATCGAGTACCGCCTGTTCCAACACGTCCATGCCGAGCAGTGCGGTGCGAATCTCACCGTTGACGTGGCCGACGGCGCGCCGGACGTCGAATCCGCCGAGCGCGGTGCCGCCGTCGCGCAGGTCCTTCGCTTCGCCTGCGCCAGTCGATGCGCCGGCTGGCGCAATTGCGCGGCCACAGACGCCGCCCTCGACGACGATCTCTGCTTCCACCGTCGGGCGGCCGCGCGAATCCCAGACCCGGCGTCCGCGTACCCCGACGATGGCCGAGTGCGTCATGCGCCGACCTCGCGCGCCCAGGCGTCGCGGATCTCGGCAAATGCGACTGGCGGTTGCACGAGTAGCGTTCGCGCGACCCGGCGCACGCGGTCGCAGTCCGCCACCTCGGTCAGATACTCGACGGGTGATTTTCCGTCGACGCGCGCAAGCAACAGGCCAGGCAGCAGCGTGGCCGCGCGCGCCTCGAGCCCGGCACGCGGTTCCCAGGTCGCGCCGTCAAGGTAGGCCGCGGCGAGCGCGTCGAAGCAGGCGAGGAATTCCTTTGCCGACGCAGGCGTCCACAGGCACTTGAGCAGCAGGTGGTTGAGGCAGAACGCGATGTCGAACGCGGGGTCGCCGTACCACGCGCACTCGGCATCGAGCAGCACCGGACCCTGCGGGCCGACGAGGATGTTCTTCGGGCTGACGTCGCCGTGCACGAGCACGCGATGCGTGGCTGCGGTGCGTGCGGCGAGCGCCTTGAGCGTCGGCGCGAGATCGTGGTGGCGTTCGGCCGTGGCGAGCAGATAGGGCTCGAGGCGGATGGCGTGAAAATTCGCGTCGGTCGCGAAGCGCGCGGCCACCGCCGCGTCGTCCGCCGTCGCCGCGTGCACGCGCGCGACGCGGTCGCCGACATGGCCTGCGAATGCCGGATCGGCGCGCCCCGCGTGCAGTTCCGCCTTCCACAACGGAAAGCGCGCCGCGTCCAGATATTCCATTGCAAACATTCCGGCGTCGTCGTGCGCGAGCACGCGCGGCGCGATGCCGGGCACGATGGCCGACGCCGCCTCCATCCAGCGCCGCTCGGTGACGTTGCGCTCGACCGGCGCTTCCCAGTGCTGGGCGACGCGCAGGCGCGCCAGTGCGCGCTTGACGCAGATCGGCCCGCGCGCGAGGTCGACGCGCCAGATGTCGGAGGAAACGCCGCCGGTCAGCGCCGTCGCGTGCGGGTGCTCGTGCGGCGCGACGAGCGTGGCCGTACGCAGGAAGGCGAGCACCGGTTCAGGGAGCGAGTCGCTGGATGTTCCAGCCTGAGCCATTACGCTGGTACAGCAGCCGGTCATGAAGGCGATCCGGCCGACCTTGCCAGAACTCGATCGCCGCGGGCACCAGCCGGTAGCCGCCCCAATGCGGCGGGCGCGGCGGCGACTCGCCAAAGCGCTTGCGCGCGGCATCGAGCCCGCGCTCGAGCGTCGCCCGGTCGGTCACGCGCGCGCTCTGTGCCGAGGCCCACGCCGAAAGCCGCGCACCGAGCGGCCGGCTGGCGAAATAGTCGTCCGATTCCTCGACGGAGACCTTGTCGATCTGCCCGTCAATGCGCACCTGGCGTTCGAGCTCGGACCACAGGAAGACGAGGCAGCCCTCGGCGCGGTCCGCGAGTTCGCGGCCCTTGGCGCTTTCGTAGTTCGTATAAAAGACGAAGCCGCCGTTCTCGACGCCCTTGAGCAGGACAACGCGGCCGTTCGGACGCCCGTCTTTGCGTACGGTGGCGAGCGTCATCGCGTTCGCAAGCGGCAACGACGCAGCGAGCGCCGCGTTGAACCAGAATTCGAATTGCTGGAAGGGGTCGGCATGCGCGTCGCCTTCAGACAGTCCGGCGCGCATGTACTCCTGACGCAGATCCGCGAGCTTCATTGGGCCAGATTCTACTCGCCTAGGCACGCCGCAGCGGCGGCTGATAACCTTCGACCGCCATGGCGCAACCCGCGCGGTTCGGTGCACAAAACTAAATCTTCCCGCGCAGGGGCGCCCGGATGACGCACGGCGTGTTCGACTGCGGCGCGGGGATCAGCACCGTCGACGCACTCTACGACGGGCACGAAATGCAAACCGCCGCGCACATCATGGTGGAGAACGGCCGCGCCGCGGTGATCGACACCGCGACCGCGCACGCCGCGCCGCGCATCCTGGCTGCGCTCGCCGAGTGCGGCGTCTCCCCAGAGCAGGTTGACTACGTGGTGCTGACCCACGTGCATCTCGACCACGCGGGCGGCGCCGGGTCCCTGATGGCGCGCTGCCCCAACGCACGACTCACCGTGCACCCGCGCGGGGCGCGCCACATGATTGACCCGCGTCGGCTGATGGCGGCGACGGTTGGCATTTACGGCGCCCAGGCGACGGCACGGGTCTACGGCGACGTCGTGCCGGTGGCCGCGGAGCGCGTGATCGAGACCGGGGAGGGCGCCACGTTGACGCTGGCGGGGCGCGTGCTCGAGATCTTCGACACACCCGGGCATGCCCGGCACCACGTCGTGGTGCGTGATACGCGAACCGGGCATCTGTTCGCCGGCGACAGCTTCGGCCTGTCGTATCGCGCGCTCGACCGTGACGGTCGCCAGTCGGTGTTTCCGACCACGAGCCCCACGCAGTTCGATCCGGCGGCGCTGCATCACACAGTCGACCGACTGCTCGGGCTTGGCCCGGAGGCGGTCTACGTGGCCCACTTCGGCCAGCTGCGGGACGTCCCGCGACTTGGCGCGGACCTGCATCGCCTGATCGACGCGCACGTCGCGGTCGCGGAGCGCTGCCGGGATGCGGGGCCGGGGCGGCAGGCGCGGCACGGCCGACTCAGGGACGGGGTTGCCGAACTGGTGCGGTCGGAGGCCGCGCGACAGGGTTGGGCGCTGGATGCCACTGATCTCATGCGCGTATTCGAGATCGACATCGAACTGAACGCGCAGGGATTGGCCGCCTGGCTCGACGCCGGCGACCGCGCGGATGACCGTTAACAGCGCTTGGTTCGACGGCCGCGTGCGGTCGGTTACGGTCGGCGCGATGCGACTTGTGTCGCATGCCGCGCCCGCTGCCCTCTGAAAATCGTTGACACGCCTCGTAGGATTCGGCATCTTTCTGCAACCGCTGACTGACTGCGGGAAAAGAATCCGGGATCACCTTAGAATTCCGAATCGTTCAGAGGAGAACACGAGATGGCGAAAAAGAAGGCTGCGAAGAAAGCTGCACCCAAGAAGAAGCGCGCAGGGGCGAAGCGCAAGCCGAATGCAGCATTCATGAAGCCGATGACCCCATCGGCAACGCTCGCGGCAGTGATCGGTGCAAGTCCACAGCCGCGTACCGAGGTCACCAAGAAGATGTGGCAGTACATCAAGCGGCACAACCTGCAGGACAAGAAAAACCGCCGGATGATCAACGCTGACGACAAGCTGAAGCCGTTGTTCGGCGGCAAGGGGCAGGTGTCGATGTTCGACATGACCAAGCTGGTCAGCCGGCACCTCAAGTAGTCCTACGCAAACCACATCCGCCGGGAGCCTGCTCCCGGCGGGTTTCGTCTCACGGCTCGCGACTCGCGAGACCCGCAAAAAGATCTTCGAACCGCCCGCGCGCCGTTCAGGCAGCGTGGTAGCGCGTCACGCGCTCGACCTCGTTCTTCGAGCCGAGAACCACCCCGATACGCTGGTGTAGCCGTTCCGGCTGCACGTCCAGGATGCGCTGCCTGCCGTTGGTCGCCGCGCCCCCCGCCTGTTCGACGATCAGCGCCATTGGATTGCCCTCATACATGAGGCGCAGGCGACCGTCGGTGTTTTTCGAGTCGCGCGGATACATGAAGATGCCGCCGCGCGAGAGCACCCGGTAGACGTCGGCGACCATCGAGGCGACCCAGCGCATGTTGAAGTCCTTGCCGCGGGTGCCGTCGGTGCCGGCGAGGCATTCGTCGATATAGCGCTTGATCGGCGCTTCCCAGCGCCGCATGTTTGAGGCGTTGATCGCGAATTCCGCCGTGTCGGCCGGAATCTGGATGTCGGGACGCGTGAGGACGAAGGAGCCGACGTAGGGATCGAGCATGAAGCCGTGGGTGCCGTCGCCGACGGTGACGATGAGCAGAGTCGTCGGGCCGTAGAGCGCGAATCCTGCCGCGACCTGGTCACGACCCGGCTGCAGGAAGGCTTTCTCGTCGGGCTCCTCGACGCCTTTCGGGCAGCGCAGCACCGAAAAGATCGTGCCGATCGAGATATTGACGTCGATGTTGGACGAGCCATCGAGCGGATCGATGAGCAGCAGGTACTGCCCGCGCGGGTGCGGTAGCGGTATCGGCAGCGGTGCCTCCATCTCCTCCGAGGCCACCGCAGCCAGGCTGCCGCCCCATTCGTTGGCCTCGATCAGGATTTCGTTCGACAGCACGTCGAGCTTTTTCTGCGCTTCGTTCTGGACGTTTTGCGTACCGACCAGCCCGCCGGCGTCGATCAGCGTGCCCTTGCTGACCTGGATGCTGATCGCCTTGCAGGCACGGGCGCAGGTTTCGATGAGCAGGCGCAGGTCGGCGTCGATCTTGCCGTCGCGCTGGCGTTGGATGAGGAACCGGGTCAGCGTCGTGGGTCGCATGCATCGTCTCCGGCGGGCCCCGATGGTCCGCACGCAGCGATGTTCTGCGGGCGCCCAGTCCGGGTCAAGTCCAGCGCATCGAGCGGCCCGCCGCGCGACGCCACGCGACGCCGCGCTACGCGTCCTGGCGCACGAACGCCGCGCCCTTCTCGGCAATCACGTAGGTCGGCGCGTTGGTATTGCCCGAGGTGATGCGCGGCATCACCGAGGCGTCGATCACCCGCAGCCCTTCGACGCCGTGCACGCGCAGGCGATCGTCAACCACCGCCATGGCGTCATTGCCCATCTTGCATGAACCGACGGGATGAAAGATCGTCGTGCCGAGTTCGCCCGCGGCCCGGATCAGCGCCGCGCTGCTTTGCGCGCCTCCGCCGGGGCGGAACTCGACCGGCGCATAGCGCGACAGCGCCTTCGCGGCCATGATGCGCCGCGTGAAGCGCATGCCGTCGGCCGCGACTTTCTGGTCCGCCTCGGTCGACAGGTAGTTCAGCTTGATCTCCGGGTGCGTGTCCGGATCGGGCGAGGTGATCCGCACCCAGCCGCGCGAGCTCGGCTGCAGGTTGCACACGCTCGGCGTGATCGCCGGAAACGGATGCAGCGGGTCGCCGAACTTGTCGAGCGAGAGCGGCTGCACATGCCATTCGATGTTGGGCGTCGGCTGCGCGGGATCGCTGCGCGCGAAGGCGCCGAGCTGCGACGGCGGCATGGTGAGCGGGCCGGTGCGTAGCAGGAAGTATTCGGCGCCCATGGCCAGCCGGCTCCAGGTGCTGTTGGCGCGCTCGTTCATGGTGCGCGCGTTGCTGACCTTGTACTGCATGCGGACCTGCAGATGATCGTGCAGGTTTTCGCCCACGCCGGCGAGATCGTTGACGACCGGGATGCCGTGCTCGGCGAGCAAGGCGGCGGGGCCGACGCCCGAGAGCTGCAGCAGTTGCGGCGAACCGATGGCGCCCGCCGCGAGCAGCGTCTCGCGCCGGGCCTCCGCCACCCGCCTGCCATGCTCGGGGTGAACGAATTCGACGCCGGTGCAGCGTGGCATGCCGTCCTGCGTTTCGGTTTCAATTCGCAGCCGCCGCACCAGCGCCTGCGGCAGAACGGTGAGATTGGCGCGCTGGCGGATTGGCTTGAGAAAGGCGTCGGTCGCGCTCCAGCGGCGTCCAACGCGCTGATTCATCTGGAAATAGGCGCAGCCAAAGTTGTCGCCGCCGTTGAACGCCTTGACCGAGGGAATCCCGCATTCGGCGGCCGCCGCGCGCCACGAATCGAGAATGTCCCAGGCGACCCGCGGGTCCTCGACGCGCATCTCGCCGCCCACGCCGTAGCCGTCGACGCTGCCGTGCTGATAGTCCTCGAGGCGCTGGAAAACGGGCAGCACGTCGTCCCACGACCAGCCGCGGTTGCCGAGCGCGCTCCAATGGTCCCAGTCCGTCTTCTGGCCGCGCATGTAGATCATCGCGTTGATCGACGAGCAGCCGCCGAGCACGCGCCCGCGCGCGTAGTGAATCGAGCGCCCGGCAAGGTGCTCGTCGGGCGTGGTCTTGTAGCACCAATCGGTGCGCGGGTTCGCGATCGTGTACAGGTAGCCGATCGGGATGCGGATCCACATCCAGTCGTCCTCACCGCCGGCTTCGAGCAGCAGGACCGAATGCTCGGGGTTTGCCGACAACCGGTTGGCAAGCAGGCAGCCCGCGCTGCCAGCGCCAATGATGACGTAGTCAAACGTGCCGAACGTTTTTTCGGTGGTTTCAGGCATCCGCTGCTCCGGCGCTATTCTAGAATGCCTTTGGGACGAGCGATGTCGGATACCAAGAACCGAGCCGAGCAGCTGCATGCTGCGCTGGTCAGCGTGCGCGCGGCGCATTTCGACTTGGCGGGCTGCGCCGGGGACTTCGTCGCCCTGCGCGATTCCGCGCACGCGCGGCGCCTGGAAGCCGCGCTCGATGCGCTGGCCGACTTCGATCCGCGGCTGCTGCCGATCTCGCGGCCGATTGCGTTCTGGCTCAATGCCTACAACGCCGCCGCGCTGCTCGCGGCGCGCGCCTGCGCCCCGGGCGAGCCGATCAATGGCATCGAGGGGTTTTTCGATCAACCGCGACTCACGGTCGCCGGACATGAGTTTTCGCTCGATGACATCGAGCACGGCCTGATGCGCGGCAATGCGCCCAAGTACGGACGCCTGAGCGGACCGTTCGAGCGCGAGGATCCGCGGCTTGCGTTCACGCCGCTCCTGTACGATGAACGCGTGCATTTCGCCATGTTTACGGCCTGTCGTTCGTCGCCGCCGCTGCGCGTCTTTGGCGCAGAGCCGTTGGACGAGCAACTCGAGGACACGGTGCGGGAATGCATCGCAGGCGAGGTGGCGATCGCCGTCGACGGTGCGTCGATCACGGTACCGCGCCTGTTCAAGTGGTACGCGGACGATTTCGGCGGCGAGGCGGGCGTGATGGACTTCGTGCTGGCGCGCGTCGACGACGATGCCCTCGTCGAGCGGGTCGATGCACGGCGCGGCGCCGTCAAGCTGATCTACAAGGCGTTCGACTGGACGCTCAATCAGCGCGCCTGACGCATTAGAGGTCGGGCTGACGAGACGACCGGGCTGCTAGACTAATCAAGGCCCGTAACGGAGGGGATGGGCATGGGCGCAAAGCGGCCTGCCAGCAAGTCCAGAGCTCGCAAGCGCCCGCCACCGCGCGCCAAGGTACGCCGTAGTGCGGCACCCGCGAAGAAGGTAAGCCGCGCACGCGAGGAGGCGACTGCGCGTCAGCAACTCGCCGCGACCGCGGAGATCCTCAAGGTCATCAGCGAGTCACCGACTGACGCGCAACCGGTGTTCAAGAAGATCCTCGCCGCTGCGGTACGCCTTTGTCACGCCGCGGAAGGGGCAGTGTTCCGCTTCGACGGCAACCTGATCCACCTCGCCGGTACGCACAACTGGAGCAGGAAAGCGCTTAAAACACGCGTGCCTCTTTTCCCGCGGCCGCCCAATCCGGATGTGATCACGGACCAGGTCATCCTGTCCGCCGACGTGGTTCGGTTGGCAGACGGGCTTAACTCGCCGCACGAATCGCAGCGCGCCATGGCGGTGGCCGGTGGCTGGCGGCGGATGTTGGGCGTCCCCATGCTGCGGGAGGGTGCGTCAATCGGTGCGATCGTCCTCGCGTGGCCGGAGCCGGGTAAAACGCCTGACCAGCAGGTCAAGCTGCTCCAGACTTTCGCCGACCAGGCGGTGATCGCGATCGAGAACGTACGGCTCTTTAACGAGACGAGGGAGGCGCTCGAGCGGCAGACGGCGACGGCCGAAGTGCTGCAAGTCATCAGCAGTTCGGTGGCCGACACCGCGCCCGTGTTCGAGAAGATCATCCAGAGTTGCCAGCGGCTATTTCGCAGCGGGCATGCGGGCATTGCGCTGATTGGTGACGATGGGTTGATGCATCTCACCCAAGGCATCGACACCATGAACAGCGCGGACGAACGGATCAGGACGGTCGCCCGCCGCATCCAGGCCGAGTTTCCGCGGCCGGTGCGTGATTCCATTCAAGGCTACGCTATTCACAAGCGCAAGGTCTTGCACTATGCGGACGTGCAGCATGGCGCCGATGTGCCGAAGGGCCTGCGCAGATCGACCGAACTCGCGGGCAACCACTCGGTTCTGTTCGCGCCAATGTTGTGGGAGGACAAGGGCATCGGCGCGATGCAGGTGGTGCGCAATCCGCCCGAGCCGTTCACCGACAAGGACATCAGCCTGCTCAAGACCTTCGCCGACCAGGCGGTGATCGCGATCCAGAACGCGCGGCTGTTCAACGAGACCAGGGAGGCGCTCGAGCGGCAGACGGCGACGGCCGAGATCCTGAGAGTCATCAGCGGGTCCCCGACCGACGTGCAGCCGGTGTTCGCGGCGATCGCCCAAACCGCCCATCGGCTGTTCAACCGCACCGTGGCATTGCAGATCGTCCGCGACGGTGCGCTTCACATTGGCGCCCTTGCCGGATTCTCGGCGGAGGGGATAGAGAAGGCGCGTTCCGTGTACCCGATGGCGCTCAAGACTTCGAACCGAGCTGTGCGTGCGATGCGCGAGGGGAAGGTTCTCGAGAGGACCGATGTGCAGGCTCCAGGAACTCCGTCTGTCGTCGTGGAGATCGCGCGTGCGTCGGGGTTCCGCTCGATTGTGACGGTGCCGCTGCTGCGCGGCGAGGAGTTGCTCGGTCAGCTTAGCCTCAATTCGGAGGTGGTTTCGCCCCGGCTAGACGAAAAGCAGCGGGACCTGCTGACGACCTTCGCCGACCAGGCGG
>JAQBBQ010000080.1:0-3158 GCA_032125995.1 Betaproteobacteria bacterium
GCAGTTTCGGATCGAGCGCGTCGCGCACGCCGTCGCCGAACAGGTTGAAGCCGAATACGCCGAGCGTAATGGCGAGTCCCGGAAACACGGCGATCCAGGGGGCGCTCTCGGCATACTCTTCGGCACCGCCCTGCAGCATGAGACCCCAGGCGGGCGTCGGCTCCTGCACGCCGAGGCCGAGGTAGGAAAGTGACGCCTCGAGCAGGATCGCCTGCCCGACGAACGCAGTAATCATGATCAGGTAGGGTGCCATCACGTTCGGCACCATGTGGCGCAGGATGATGCGCGTATGGCTGTAGCCCATGGCGCGCGCGGCATCGATGTAGGGGATATCGCGCAGCGCGAGCGCGCTCGAGCGAACCACCCGCGCGCAGCGCGGGATGAACGGACTCGTGATCGCGATGATGACGTTCTGTACTCCGGTACCGAAGATCGACACCACGGCGAGCGCCATGATGATCAACGGAAACGCCATGAATACGTCCATCACGCGCTGGAACAAGAGATCGAAGCGCCCGCCGAAATAGGCGCTTGCCACGCCGAATACCAGCCCGATGCTTCCGCCGACGAAGGCCGAGACGAAGCCGACCAGCAGTGCAGTCCGCGCGCCGTAGATGATCCGCGACAGCAGGTCGCGGCCGAACTGATCGGTGCCGAGCCAGTGTGCCGCGTCCGGTGCGACGGCCATCGCCCCGAAATCGGTCGCGGTCGGATCATAGGGTGCGATCCAGTGTGCTAAGGCTGCCGCAAGCACCATGATGACGACGACAAGCGCGCCCGCGGCGCCGAGCGGCTGCTTGCGCGTGAGGCGCAGCAGGCGGGCGACGAGCGGCGTCTTTTCTGGAGGCGCGTCGAGTGCGGCGTCGTAAGCGGGATTGGCGGCCATGGGGTGGTGCCTGTTTAGCGGTAGTGGATGCGCGGGTCGAGCCAGCCGTACATCACGTCGACGACGAAGTTGGTGAGCACGAATACCGTCACCACGATCATCACCAGCGCCTGGGTCATGTTGAAGTCGTGGTTCGTCACCGAGACGACGAACAACTTGCCGAGGCCGTTCAGATTGAACACCTGCTCGGTGACGACCAAGCCACCCATCAGGAACGCAAATTCGATGCCGATCACCGTAACGACCGGCAGCAGTGAATTCTTCAATGCGTGGCGCCGGATGATGAGCTTCTCGAGCAGGCCCTTGGCGCGCGCGGTACGCACGTAGTCCTCGCGCAGCACCTCGAGCATTGCCGAGCGCGTCATCCGCGTCGCCACCGCCGAGTAGCGATAGCCGGTCGCGATCGCGGGCCAGATCAGCATGCTCAGGTTGTAGACCGGGTCGACCCAGAGCGCCTTGTATTGGATCGGTGGCATCCAGGCCGTGCCGAACCAGGACTTGGTTGTGATGAGCAGCCCGAGGATGATAAGGATCCCCAGCCAGAACGACGGCATCGCGATCCCTGCGATCGAGAACGCGCGCACGCCGTAGTCGATCCAGGTGTTCTGCTTGATCGCCGAAATCGTGCCGAGCGGGATCGCAAGCAGGATGGCGGTGAGCGTCGCCATGATCGCGACCTGCAGCGAGAGTTCGAATCGAAGCACGATCTCCTCGACGATCGGGCGCCCGGTATACATCGAATTGCCGAAGTTGAAAGTGGCGTAGCCGCTGATGAAGTCCCAGAACTGGACCATCACATGACGGTCGAGCCCGAGCTCGGCTTGACAGATCTTGAGCGCTTGCTCGTCGAAATAGGCGCCCGTTCCGGCCATGCGCAGTTCGCACACGTCGCCCGGAATCAGGCGCATGAGGAAAAACACGAGCACCGCCGCCCCGAACAGCGTCGGAAACAACAACAGCAGTCGTTTGAGAATGTACTGGGCCATCGTACGGCTGGTGTGCCTAGCGCCCCTAGCGCCCCGAGGCGCCCGCGGCCATTCTGGCCGCGGGCGATCGAGTGCGTCAGTCGTGCGTTGCTATTTCTCGATCCAGACGCCCGAAAGATCCTGGTTCAGGTAGTGGCTCGGGCTGATCTTCCAGCCTTTTACGTACGAACGGTGCGGGATGATCCGGTACCACCACATGGTCATCATCGTGTTCGCCTGCTCGTCCAGGGAGCGTTTTTCGAACTTGCGCATGATGGCGCGTTGCTTCGCCGGGCTCGCTTCCTGGTTCATCGCGTCGAACATCTTGTCCATCTCGCGATCCTTGTAACCCCCGTACTGGTTGCCCGACTTGTCGTCGGAGATGAACTTGGCGACATCGAGCAATGGGTTCACCACCGCCTGGCAGTTGAAGTCGAGCGAGACGTCGAAGTCCTTTTTCTTGCGCAGCGTGGCGTAGAACGGCCCGGTCGGCTGCACGCGTTGCGTCACCGTCACGCCGACCTGCTTCCACTGGTCGATCAGCCAGGTACCGACGATCTTGTACGGCTGGTCGACGCCGCGGTTATGCAGCTCGAACTTGAGGTCCGACTGCCCCGCTTCCTTCAGCAGGCGCTTCGCCTCGGCGCGCGACTTCTTCAGGTCGGGCCAGTAACCGGCGATCTGCTGGAGTTCCGCCTTGGTCGCCGCCAGCGGATGGCCAGGGAAGGCCACGCCGCCGACCGCCTTGACGATCGCGATCTTCGACAGGTACTTCGAGCCGCCCCAGCGGTCGATGGCGAGCGTGAGAGCGCGGCGCACGCGCACGTCGTCGAAGGGCTTTTTCTGGTGATTGACGGTCGCGATCAGCGAGCAGTTCCAGTCGCTCTCCTGGACCGTGACGTCCTTGCCGAGCGCCTTGACGAGATCGTCACGGCTCTTGGGTGGGAAGCCGCGGAACTCGATCGCCGCCCGGTCGCCCTGGATCGCCTGCACCCGCAGCGACTGCTTGGAGGCGAAGATCGCCTCGAAACCGTCGAGGTAGGGCATGCCTTTGTGGTAGTAGTTCGGATTGCGCTTGCCGCGGATCACTGCACCCGCTTCGCGCGCATCGAACAGGAAGGGTCCCGAGCCGAGGACGTTCTTTTCGTACCAGTGCATGTCCTGGTCGAGCTTGGCCTTCGAGTAGATGAAGTTGTAGGGATTGGCGAGCGCGGGAATGAACGCTCCCGAGGGATACTTGAGCTTGAACACCACCGTGTACGGATCGGGCGCGGTGACGCTCTCGACCATCACGTAGAACGCCTTGC
>JAQBBQ010000081.1:0-20155 GCA_032125995.1 Betaproteobacteria bacterium
GCATTGATGCGCTCGGGCCGATGCAGTTCAAGTTGCGCGACAGCGCCGTCGATCGCGACGCGGATGGTCTGATATTCGCTCATGGGTCGTCCCCTATTTCCGCAGCGGCAGGTCGCCCGGCCTGCGCAGGTCACAGTGTGCCTGAGCCAGCGTAGACTGCGGCACCTCGGTTCGCATGCGCTGCGGGCAACGGCATGAAGATCTCCATCCTCGACGACACTTTCGACACCGTTCGCACGCTCGATTGCTTCCAGAAACTTGCGGACCATGACGTCACGGTCTGGAACGACCATATTCAGGACGTCGATACGCTCGCGCAGCGCTTGCGCGATACCGAAGTCCTGGTACTGATCCGTGAACGCACGCAAATCCGCGCGCCGCTCATCGCGCGGCTCGACAGGCTAAAACTGATCAGCCAGCGCAGCGTCTATCCGCATATCGACATCGACGCCTGCACCGAGCACGGCATTGTCGTATCGTCGGGCCAGCACCCGGGCACGCCCTCCTACGCTGCGGCCGAGCTGACCTGGGGATTGGTCTTGGCGGCAATGCGCCAGATTCCGCAGCAGATGGCTGCGCTCAAGGCGGGGAAGTGGCAGATCGGCGTCGGCCATAGCCTGCGCGGCAAGACCCTCGGCATCTACGGCTACGGCCGGATCGGCGCTGCGGTCGCGGGCTACGGCAAGGCATTCGGGATGAATGTCCTCGTCCGGGCGCGTGAAGCGTCGCTCGAGCGCGCGCGTCGCGACGGCTACGCGGCCGCATCGAGCAAGGCGGCGTTCTTCGAAACCTGCGACGTCCTGTCGCTGCACATGCGCCTCATCGAAGCGACACGCGGCATCGTCAACGGGGCAGACCTTGCACGCATGAAGCCGACGGCGCTACTCGTCAACACCAGCCGTGCCGCGCTGATCAAGCCTGGCGCCCTGCTCGCCGCGCTCAAGGCGGGGCGTCCTGGGATGGCTGCGGTCGACGTCTACGAAGAAGAGCCGGTGCGCGATCCGGACTATGCCCTGTTCGCGCTCGACAACGTCGTCTGCACGCCGCACATCGGCTACGTTTCGGGCGATGAGTACGAGCTCCAGTTCAGCGACATCTTCGACCAGATCCTTGCCTATGCGGACGGGTCGCCGATCAACGTCGTGAATCCACAGGTACTGGCGTCGGCGCGATTGCGCCATTAGGCGATGACCGCCTAATCGACTGGCGTCAGCTCCCCCGCCTCGATCATCGCGGCAAAACGACCGCGATCGGCCTTCCCCGTACGCCCCGCCGGCAGCTCGCGTGCCACATAGAACACATCGGGCTGCTTGAACTTGTCGAGCCGCGTGCGCAAAAACGCGCGCAGTTCGTCGACATCAAAACTCGCATCGCGCGGCACGACGAGTGCATGGATACGCTGGCCGAGCCGCGCATCGGGCTGACCGACCGCAAGCGCGCCGGCCACCTTGGGGTGCGCGCTGCAGGCGAACTCGATCTCCTGCGGCGCGATCTTGTTGCCGCCGCGCACAATGAGCTCTTTCTTCCGCCCGGCAATCTCGACCACCCCCGGATCACGCTCGCGTGCGAGATCGCCGGTCGACAGCCAGCCGTCGGCGCTCACCGGATCGAGCGTCGGTTCGTCCAGATAGCCGTTCATGAGGAAGGGGCTGGCGATGCACAGCTCGCCGACCTCTCCCGGTAACACCACGCGGCCGTCGTCGCCAACGATGCGGTAGCGCACCCCGGGCGATGGCCGTCCGATGCAACCCGCGTAGCGTTCGGCATCCCGCGGCAGGAGGAAGAAATCGCTGGTCGAGGTCTCGGTCAAGCCGAAGATATCGACCAGCGCCGCTGGCGCGACCAGTTCGCGCAGGGTCTCGCCGAGCCCCTTGCCGAGCGACTCGCCACCGATCATTACCGTGCGCAGCCTGCCCGCCGCCGCCAGCGCGCGGCCATCGTCCGCAAGCTGCGCCGGGGTGCGATCGAGGATCAGCGCACGCATCATGGTCGGCACGACGGCGACGCGCGTGATCGCCTCGGCGCGCAGCTGCTCGAAGAAGACATCGGGCGCGAAGCGCTCGCAGGGCAGCAGGCGCCCGCCGTGCAGCAGCGTGAGCAGCGACACCCAGATGCCGAAACTGAAGGTGGTATTGAGCACGAGCAGCGTGCGCTCGTCGGGTTTGAAGTCGAGCAGGTTCTGAATTGCCGCAAGCTTGCCGGCGAACGCGCGATGCGAGAGCACCGTGCCCTTGGGCGTGCCCGACGAACCCGAGGTGAAGACGATCAGTGCGGCGTCTCCCAGTATCGGCCGCACTGGCGGTGCGTCGCTGCCGATCGTGCGCAAGGGGTCCGCGGCCAGCGCGTCCCATTCGAAACGCGCGCGTGTCTTGCCCGCCACCTGCGCCACCGCGCCGTCCGGCGAGCTGCGATGCACCGGCACGACCACTGCACCGGCGAGCCAGAGTCCGAGGAAAGCGACGAAATCCAAGCCATGGTTCGAGACCCGCAGATGCACCGGCTCGTCGCGCGCCAGTCCCGCCTGTGCGAGGCGCGCGGCGACCGTCTCGGCCAGTGCCAGCAAATCGGCGTAGCGCAGCGTTTCGCCGCCGGTCGCTGCAGCGAGCGCCTCGCGCCCGGGGTTGGCCCTGGCCGTCGCGCTCAGCAGCGCGTCGAGCCGCACGTCGGTCAGGGTGAACCGCCTAGTCGGCGTAGCCCGGACGCTCGCGATCGAGCACCCGCATCATGGCGGCGAAAAACAGTCGCTCGCGCTCGGCGCGCGGGTGACGGTCCTGCGCCGGCGGTGCCTGCACCTGGGCGACGATCGCGTCGGCAAGCGGCGCGAGCGGCCGCCCAGTGCTCATCGCCAGCACCTGTGCCCGACACACGCGCTCGAGCATGTAGAGTCGGCGGTACGCCTGCGCGACCGTATCCCCCACAACCACGACACCATGGTTCTTCATGAACAGCGTGTGCTTGTCGCCGATCAACCGCGCGAGCCGCTCGCCCTCTTCAGGTATATCGGCCGTGCCCGCATAGTCGTCGTCATAGGCAACCCGGTCATGGAAGAACGCGGCAGTCTGGCTCGCCGGCACCAGGCGGTTGTCGTCGAGCATGTTGAGCGCGAGCGCCCAAGTCTGGTGCGTATGCAGCACGACCCGCGCGCCGGTGATGCGGTGAACGGGTGCGTGTATGCACTGCGCCGACAACTCGACGACCCCTTCGCCCTCGAGCGTGCGGCCCGTCTCGTCGAACACGAACAGGTCGCTCGCTCGGGCTTCGGACCAATGCTGGCCGAAGGGCAGCACGAGGTAGCGGTCACCGGTACCGGGCACAGTCACCGTGAAGTGGTTGTCGATACCTTCCTCGAGCGCGTGCAGCACCGCCAGACGGTGCGCCGCGGCGAGATGAATCTTTGCCTCGACGACCGGATCGGCCGTGCGCGACCGATTGAGCGAATGAACAGACATAGCGAAACCCTTTTCGCGAGTGCGACGAAAATCGCCTCGAATCCGCGCCTGCGGCGCGCCTCGGTCGAGATACTATCCACGCTTTGCGCGGCGCGCGAGCGTTTCCCGTCGTCAGATTCCAATGAGCACGATTGCCCCTCTAGATCAGTCGGTTCTCCCACCGGGAATCCGCGCGCGCTTCGTCAGCGGCGTCAACGGGCTGACCATGCACCTGCTGGAAGCCGGCTACGAAACGGCAGGCCGCCCCTGCCTGCTGCTGCTGCATGGCTTTCCCGAGATTGCCTTCAGCTGGCGTAACGTCATGCTGCCCCTCGCCGAGGCGGGTTTCCATGTCGTGGCCCCGGACCAGCGCGGCTACGGCCGCACCACCGGCTGGGACGACGCGTACGACGGCGAACTCCGGTCTTTTCATGTCTTCAATCTGGTGCGCGACATGCTGGCATTGGTCTCGGCGCTCGAGCACCGGGAGGTCGCGGCGGTGATCGGGCACGACTTCGGCTCCCCGGTCGCGGCCTGGTGCGCGCTCATCCGCCCAGACGTGTTTCACGCCGTCGCGATGATGAGCGCCCCCTTCGCCGGCCCGCCACCGCTGCGGCCCGAAGGCGAAGCCGGTGCGGTAGGCGCGTTGCCGGGCGGCGACATCCACGCGGACCTGGCGGCGCTCGCGCGACCGCGCAAGCATTACCAGTGGTACTACTCGACGCGCGAGGCGGATGCCGACATGCACCACGCCCCGCAGGGCGTGCACGCCTTTCTTCGCGCCTACTACCACTACAAGAGCGCCGACTGGAAGCAAAATCAGCCGTTCCCGCTGAAGGGCTGGATCGCCGAAGAGCTGGCGAAGATGCCGACCTACTACGTCATGGAGCTGGACAAGGACATGGCCGAAACGGTCGCGCCGGAAATGCCCTCGGCAGCCGAGATCGCGGCGTGCAAATGGCTGCCCGAGGCCGCGCTACGCGTCTACAGCAGAGAATACGAGCGCACCGGATTCCAGGGTGCGCTGCAGTGGTACCGCTGCGCGACAGACCGCCGCTTCACGGCGGAACTCAAACTCTATTCGGGCCGCGCGATCGACGTGCCGGCCTGCTTCATCGCCGGCCGCAGCGACTGGGGGGTCTACCAGAAGCCGCACGACATCGACAAGATGCGCGAACGCGCCTGTACGCAGATGCGCGGCTGCCATCTCGTGGAGGGCGCCGGGCACTGGGTTCAGCAGGAGCAACCGGAGCAGGTCAGCGCACTGCTGCTCCAGTTCCTGCGCCCCTAGACGCGCGCGCGCTTCATTTCGCTCGCCAACCGCCGTCGACGACCAGTGCGTGGCCGTTCACGTACGAGGCGTCGTCCGAAGCAAGCCAGCACACGGCGGCGGCGATGTCGTCGACCGTGCCGCGCTTGCCCGCTGGTACGAGCGCTCGAATCTGCTCGTCGTTCACCGCAACGCCCCGCGCGCTGATGTCAGGGACGTCGGGCCCGAGCAGCGCCTGCGAGTGGGGACGCAAGCCCGTGAGGATCGGCCCCGGGCAGACGCAGTTCGTGCGGATACCGCGCGCGGCGTACACGACGGCCATCTGGCGAGTGAGTCCGACCACACCGTGCTTGGCTGCGATATAGGCCGCACCGCCCCCGGTGCCGTTCAGGCCGGCCACCGACGACATGTTGACGATGCGGCCTTCGCCCGCGGGCAGCATCTCGGCGAGCGCCCGCTTGCAGCCGAGGAATACGCCAGTGAGATCGATCTCGATCACGCGGCGCCAGGTCGCCTCCGACAGCTCGTCGACGTCGAAGTAGCCGTCGAGGATCCCCGCGTTGTTGAACATAATCCGCAGCGGCCCGAGCTCTTTCACCGCCCGCGTCACCGCAGCGTCGAGCTCGCTCGCCTTGCTCACGTCCGCCGCATAGCCTGCGCTGCGCCCGCCCGCGTCCGTAATCATGCGTGCGGTTTGCTTCGCTGCGGCGTCATCGATGTCGATCGCCGCCACCGCCGCGCCGCGCGCCGCGAGCATGCAGGCGGTTGCACGCCCGATGCCCGACCCGGCGCCAGTCACCACTGCCATGCTTGCCTCGAAAGTCATGATTGAACTCCTCGGTCAGTCGTTGGTTTGTGCAACCGCAGGCCGCGGACGGTCGCCTGGGGCGTCCACCCTCTGCGCTCTACGCTATATTGCGGCAATTCGATCGATCGTCACAGGCCTCGCGCCGCCGGCGGCATCGCGCGACTTTCCAGAGGACTCTTGATCATGAAACGCACCGCTATCGCCCCCGCCCTGCTGATTGCCCTGCTCCTTCCGCTCTGCGCGCCCAGCGCCGGGGCAGCGGATATTGCCCTGCGCGGTGCGCAGAACTGCACGGTCTGGGCCAAGGCGCGTGCGAACAACGATGCGCGCTATGAACAGGTCTGGCTTGCGGGCTATTTCTCTGGCTTGGCGATCGGCACCGACGTCAATTTCTGGGGCAGCAAGGGGCGCGACCTATTCGAAAGCGAGGCCGCGTGGAAATGGATCGACGTCTATTGCGCCGCGAATCCGGAGAAAAACTTGATTCACGCAGCGGAGCAGTTATTCCTCGAGCGTTATCGTGTCGTGACGCGGCCGCCAAGTGACAAAGTGACCAAGTGATCCAGCGGCCGGTCCTGGCACCCGCGCGACGTTGAGCATTCCAGCAACCGATGCCGGTCTTCCATGCCGACCTGATGAACCCGGAAGGGCCCGTGCGCCTCGACGACGGGACGTGGCTGCTGGTCGAGATGCACGAATCACGCGGCTGGGTATGCCGGATTTCTGCCGACGGGCGAGAAAAGACCGTACTCGCGCGTACCGGCCGCCCCAACGGCCTCGCGATCGACCGAACCGGCACGATCTGGGTTGCGGAGTCGATGAATCCGCCCTCCCTGCTGCGCATGGCGCTGGATGGCAAGGTCGAATCCTTCCTCACCGACTGCGATGGGCTGCCGTTCCTGTTTCCGAACGATCTCGCCTTCGGGCCAGACGGCGCGCTCTACATGACCGATTCGGGCATCTATCGTCCCGAAATCCTCAAAGTGCCATCACAGTGGCGCCACGGCATGGCGACCGACGGGCGCGTATTCCGCATCGACACCCGCAATCGCTCGGTGCGGCTACTCGCGCGCGGGCTCGCCTTCGCCAACGGCATCGCCTTCGCGCCCGACGCACGCCATCTTTACGTTGGCACCACCAACGACGGACTCGTCTGGCGCTTTCCCTGGTGCGAGGACGGTACGCTCGGCGCGCGCGAGGTCTTCGCCGACGTCCTCGACCCGGCCAAGGCGCCCGCCTTTCGCGGTCCCGACGGGATGAAGTTCGGTGAGGACGGCAATCTCTATGTCGCGGTGGTCTGGCAAGGCGATGTGACCGTACTCGCGCCTTCGGGCGAGATCGTGCGTCGCATCGCACTGCATGGCAGCGGACCGACAAACGTCTGCTTCGGCGCGCCCGGCGAGCACTGCCTCTACGTCACCGAGCAGGGCAGCGGCGCTTTCGAGGTACACATAGTCGGTACCGATGGCGTACCGCTGCTGCGCGGCTGAGCAACCTCGCCCGCGAGGTTGCCGTTGCGCTCGTTCATCGGCACTGCGTTTCAGTGTGTCGCACAGGCCCTTGCTGCTTGCACTGACGCGGCGCGCGCGCGATACTCGACAGAATTCACAGTTGGCGCTGAAATGCAGAAAGTCGCGAAAAAGCTGAAAGCCGTACCGACGCCCGCGGAATGGACCGCAGCGGAGTCCGTCGAGCTCTACGCCATCCGCAACTGGGGGGCTGGCTACTTCGACATCGCCGATGATGGCGACGTCACGATCTGCGTGCCCGGCAACGGCGAGCGTGTCGCGGTCAGCCTGATGGACATCATCGCCGGCATTCAACAACGCGGACTGCAGATGCCGACGCTGCTACGCATCGAGAATCTGCTCGATGCGCAAATCACGCTGCTAAATGAAAGCTTCCGGCGCGCGATCGACACGCTCGGCTACAAGGCCGAGTACCGCGGCGTGTTCCCGATCAAGGTCAATCAACAGTGCCAGGTCATCGAGGAGATTGCGCATTTCGGCGCACGCTATGGCCACGGACTGGAGGCAGGCAGCAAGGCCGAGCTGCTGATCGCGCTCGCCCATCTGCAGCCAGGCGCGGGCTACATCATCTGCAATGGCTACAAGGATGAAGAGTTCATCGACCTCGGCCTGCAGGCGCTGCAACTGGGCTACCAGTGCTTCTTCGTGATTGAGACGCCGGCCGAGTTACCGATCATTCTCGAGGCCAGCCGGCGTATCGGGGTGCGGCCGATGCTCGGCGCTCGCGTGAAGCTTTCGGCACGCGTCGAAGGCCACTGGAACGAATCGAGCGGTGATCGCAGCATCTTCGGTCTCACCACCGCGCAGATCGTCGAGTTGATCGATTCACTGCGCCGCGACGAGATGCTCGACTGCCTGCAGCTGCTGCACTACCACCTCGGCTCGCAGATTCCGAATATCCGCGACATCCGGGGCGCCGTGCTCGAGGCCTGCCGCTACTACATGGATCTCAAGCAGGAAGGCGCCGCGATGGGCATCCTCGACCTTGGCGGCGGCCTCGCGGTCGACTACGACGGCTCGCAGACGAACTACCAGTACAGCAAGAACTATTCGCTCGACGAATACAGCTCGGACATCATCGAGACGATCATGAGCACGCTCGGTGCGGCCGGGGTCGAGCACCCGATGATCATCACCGAATCCGGGCGCGCCACCGTCGCCTATTCGTCGATTCTGCTGTTCAACATCCTCGATGTCACCCGCTTCGAGCCGGGCGAACTGCCGCCGGAAGTGCCCGCGGACGAGCACGAACTGGTCAAGAACCTGCGCGAGGTGCTGAACGGCATCAGCCCGAAAACGCTCAAGGAGTGCTACAACGACGCGCAGTTCTACCGCGAGGAGATCCGCGACCTGTTCCGGCGCGGACAGATCCGACTACGCTCGCTCTCACTCGCAGAGAACATCTTTCTCCACATTCTGCGCGGCATCCAGATCGTGATCCAGAATAGCCGCCGTGTCCCGGCGGGCTTCGACGATCTCGAGGAGTCGCTCGCCGACATCTACTACGGCAACTTTTCGGTGTTCCAGTCACTGCCAGACGTCTGGGCCATCGAGCAGGTGTTTCCGGTGATCCCCGTACATCGGCACAACGAGCGACCGGGCCGGCGCGCGATTCTGGCCGACATCACTTGCGACTCCGACGGCAAGATCGACCATTTCATCGATTCGAGCGGCATCCGCAAGACGTTGCCGGTGCATGACTGCATCGATGGCGATCCCTACTATTTCGGCGTCTTCCTCGTCGGTGCCTACCAGGAGACACTCGGCGATTTGCACAACCTGATGGGCGACACCAACGTCGCCAGCGTACGGATCAACGAGGACGGCACCTTCGACGTCATCCGCGAAATCAGCGGCGACAGCATCGCCGACGTGCTGAGCTACGTTGAATACCAGCCCCAGCAGCTCATCGAGCAGTTCCGGCGCACCGCCGAGCAAGCGGTGCGCGACGGCCGTATCACGCTCGCGCAACGCCAGACCGTGATGGAATCCTTCGCCGCGAGCCTGCGCGGTTACACCTACTACGAACACTGAACCGGGGAAGGCTGCAACGATGGCGAAGGTGCTGATCGTCGGCGCCGGCGGCGTGGGCCAGGTCGTGACCCACAAGTGCGCGCAGCTGCCGGAGGTGTTCGAGCACATCGTGCTCGCCAGCCGCACCGAGGAGAAATGCCGGCGCATCGCCGCGCAGATCAAGCGCCCGATTGCCACCGCCCAGGTCGATGCCGATGACGTGGCGCAGATGACCGCGCTGCTCGAACGCGAAAAGCCGGAACTCGTCATCAACGTCGCGCTGCCCTACCAGGATCTGTCGATCATGGACGCCTGCCTTGCGGCCGGCGTGGACTACGTCGACACCGCCAACTACGAACCGCCCGACGAGGCGAAGTTCGAATACAAGTGGCAATGGGCCTACCAGGATCGCTTCCGCGCGCAGGGGCGCATGGCACTGCTCGGCAGCGGCTTCGACCCCGGCGTGACCAACGTATTCACCGCCTGGCTGCACAAGCACGAATTCGACGCCATCGACACGCTCGACATCATCGACTGCAACGCGGGCGAGCACGGCCAGGGGTTCGCGACCAACTTCAACCCCGAGATCAACATCCGCGAGGTGACCGCGCGCGGGCGCTACTGGGAAGACAACCGCTGGCAGGGCACCGATCCGCTGTCGGTCAGCCGCATGTTCGATTTTCCCGAGGGCATCGGCCAGAAGAAGATCTACCTCCTGTATCACGAGGAACTCGAATCGCTCACCCGACACTACCCGAACCTCAGGCGCGCGCGCTTCTGGATGACCTTCTCGGACAACTATCTCACCCACCTGCGCGTGCTCGAGAACGTCGGCATGACGCGGATCGACCCGGTCGCGTTCGAGGGCCGCGACATCGTGCCGATCAAGTTCCTCAAGGCGCTGCTGCCCGATCCCGCAAGCCTCGGCCCGCTGACCAAGGGGCGCACCTGCATCGGCTGCCTGGTGCACGGCACCAAGAACGGCAAAGAAAAAATCGCCTTCCTCTACAACATCTGCGACCACGAGGCCAGCTATCGCGAGGTGCAGTCGCAGGCGATTTCCTATACCACCGGTGTGCCGGCGATGATCGGCGCCAAGATGATGCTGACCGGGAAATGGCGTGGCAAGGGCGTGTTCAACATGGAGCAGCTCGACCCCGATCCGTTCATGGCGGATCTCAACCGCTACGGTCTGCCCTGGACGTTGGCGACGCTCGATGCGCCCATGGACTGATGCGCGCACGCGCCTCGAGCGCTTCCGTCGCCTCGACCTGACGCGACTGCCCTCTCCCTGCTTCGTCGTCGACGAAGTGGCGATCGAGGAAAACTGCCGCCTGCTCGCCCACGTACAGCGCGAAAGCGGCGCCAAGGTCTTGCTCGCGCTCAAGGCCTTCTCGATGTGGAGCCTTGCGCCGCTCGTCGCGCGTTACCTGTCGGGGACCTGCGCCAGCGGCCTGCACGAGGCGCGCCTCGGACGCGAGGCCTTCGGCGGCGAGGTGCATGCCTTCTGCGCCGCCTTCACCGAGCCCGATCTGCGCGACATCCTGAAGATCGCGGATCACGTGGTGTTCAACTCGCATGCGCAGTGGGCCCGCTTTGGCGGGCTTGCGCGTGAAGCGCAGGCGGCGCGTCCGGGGCTGCGCTTCGGGCTGCGCGTCAATCCAGAGCAGAGCGAGGGTGCAGTGCCGATCTACGATCCCTGCGCACCCTACTCGCGCCTGGGGATTGCGCGCGCCGAGTTTCGCGGCGACCAGCTCGAGGGTGTCAGCGGGCTGCACTTTCACACCCTGTGCGAGCAGGATTTCCCGCCGCTCGAGCGCACGGTCGCCGCCTTCGAGGCGAAGTTCGGCGAATTCATTCCGAAGATGGACTGGATCAACTTCGGCGGCGGCCACCACATCACGCGCTTCGACTACCAGGTCGACGCCTTGGTCGCGCTCCTGCGTACGTTTCGCGCTCGCCACCGTGTCGAGCTCTATATCGAGCCAGGCGAAGCAATCGCCTATCATGCCGGCGTGTTAGTCGCCGAGGTGCTCGACCTGCCGGTGAACGACATGCCGCTCGCGATCCTCGACACCTCGGCGACCTGCCACATGCCCGACGTGATCGAGATGCCTTATCGGCCAGAGATTCTCGACGCCGCGGCGCCTGGCGCGCAGCCGCAGATGACGCACCGCTACCGCCTCGGCGGGCAGACCTGCCTTGCGGGCGATGTGATCGGCGACTACGCGTTCGCAGCACCGCTCAGCGTCGGGCAGCGCCTGGTGTTCGAAGACATGGCCTACTACACGATGGTCAAGACGACCACCTTCAACGGCATCAACCTCCCCTCGATTGCGATCTGGAACTCGCAGACCGACGCACTGCGCGTGGTGCGCCGCTTCGGCTACGAAGACTTCAAGGCGCGGCTGTCGTGAGCGCGCCCGCGACGCACATTCCACGCTTCCTCGGCAGCGAGCTGCCCGAACGCGCGCCGGATGCAGCGCGTTTCCATATTCTGCCGGTGCCTTACGAAAAGACGGTGTCCTACGGCGCCGGCACCGCCAAGGGCCCGGCGGCGATCATCGCGGCATCGAACCAGCTCGAGCGCTGGGACGGCGCGAGCGACCCGGGCGCGGACGGCATCTACACCTGGCCCGCGATCGATTGCAGTGGCCCCGCGGCCGAGGTGATCGATGCGATCGCCGCCGCGGTGGCCAAGATCCTCGCCCTCGGCAAGACGCCCGTGGTGCTGGGCGGCGAGCACACGGTGACCGGCGGCGTGATCCGCGGCTATCTCGATGCCGGCGTGCGCGACTTCGGCGTCGTACAGATCGACGCCCATGCCGATCTGCGCGATGCCTACGAGGGCGATCGACTCAGCCATGCGAGCGTGATGCGCCGCGTGGTGGAAGCGGGCGTGCCGCTGGTGCAGCTCGGCAACCGCGCCTACTGCGAGGAGGAGCGTGCGGCGCGCGAAACCTACAAGGTGCACGCGATCGACGCCGATCAGCTCGTGCCGCAGGGCATTCACGCGATCGAACTGCCCGCGAACTTCCCGCCGCAGGTCTTTTTTACGCTCGATGTCGACGGCATCGATCCCTCGGTACTGCCGGCGACCGGAACCCCGGTCCCGGGCGGCCTGGGCTGGTACCAGACCCTCGGACTGTTCGAGTCGGTCGCGCGCCAGCGCAGGATCATTGGTTTCGACATCCTTGAATTCGCGCCAATCGCGGGTTTTCACGCCTTCGATTTCACCGCCGCCCTGCTGACCTACAAACTGATGGGGATCGTGCAGCGCTGCAGCGCCGCCGGCTAATGTCTGGCCGCTTGATCCACGACAAATTCTTGCGGCAGACTTGGACCTAAAAGATCGAAGCGACCGATTTCGTATCCAGTCCCGGAGACGCCGCCTGAACAAGACCGCATTGATGACGCTGCTTGTAGCCGGGCTCGCAGGCTCGGCGACGGCGCAGGCGCAATCGAGTCTGACGATCACCGGCTTTTTCAAGGTGAGCTACGAGTACCTCACGCTCGGTGACTCGGCCAAGTCGCGCAGCAGCGAGGACCGCGTCGCCGACGACCTTTCGCGCATCTATTTTCGCGTCGTCGAAGACCTCGGTGGCGGTCTGCAGGCGATCGGCCAGGTCGAATGGCGGATCAACTTTCCCGCCGGAACGGACAGCGCCAATGGCGCAGACTGGGTCGGGCTGAAGAGCAAGCGCCTCGGCGCCCTGACGCTGGGCCGCAACGACCTGCACTACAACCATACCGCGTCGACCCTCATCAGCAAAGCGGCGCTGCGCGCGTGGAACGCGTCGATCGTCAGCGCGGCGGGCGGCGGCGGCACCCCCGTCGCGTTCGGCAGCCGGACGCCGAACCTGATCCATTACGACTCGCCGAGCTGGAGCGGCTTCAACCTGGAGCTTGCCTACTCGACGAACCCGTACGGCGTAGAGAATGACATCGGCGGCGTCCAGTCGAGAGGCAATGGCTGGAATATTCGCCCCTACTACAAGGCCAATAACCTCGAGATCGGCTACAGCTACTGGCGCGCCAAGGCGGACGCAACGACGACCGGCCCGACGATCGCTGTGTGTACGGGCGTCGGCACGCCGGACCCGAGCTGCGTGGCAGCGGGCACGGCATTCCTCACGGCCGCGAGCACGGCCCAGCCGGGGCAGCGCGCCGACCGTCTCTACGGCTCTTACGGATGGCAGGGCTTCAAATTCGGTCTCGTCTTCGATCGCTCGAAGCTGAGGAATGAAATCACCGGCGCGACGACCAGCGACCGCGACGCGTGGTCGATTCCTCTCTCGTACCAGACCGGCAAGCACAACTTCTGGCTCGAATACAGCCAGGCGCGCGACGACAAGGCGACCGCCGCGACCGATGGCGCCAAGATGTGGGCGGTGGCCTACGCCTATGATTTTTCGAAGCGCACCTCGCTCGGTCTGACGTACACCGAGATCAGCAACGACACTGGCGCGGTGTACAACCTCTGGAATTCGGTCGGTACAAGTGCTTCAGGCGCGGTCGCACCCGGCGAGGATCCCAGAGTCGTTGCCGTAACGATGCGGCACGCCTTCTAGGCCGGCAGACCCACGACGACAGAACGGGCGCGGGCGTTGAAGGGCGCAGCCGGCGCGCGCGCATGGCATCATGACGCCTCGCCCCATGCCCGAGCCTCGTCCGATGCAAGTTGACTACGTCCGCACGATTCTGGTCGTGCTCGTCATCGGCGCGCTGGTGATCGGCTCGTTCTGGATCCTCAGCCCCTTCCTCGCGGCGATCGTCTGGGCGACGATGATCGTCGTCTCGACCTGGCCGCTGTTTACCGCGCTCGAGGCACGCCTGTGGGGACGGCGCGGACTCGCGGTCGCCGTCATGACGCTCGCCATCCTGCTCGTGCTGTTCGTACCGCTGTCGCTCGCCATCGCCGCCCTGGTCGAGAACGCCGATGCGGCCGTCGCCTTCGGCAAGCGCATCGCGCAGGAAGGCCTGCCGCCACCACCTGCGAGCGTCGAGACGCTGCCGCTGGTCGGCGAAACCATCGCCAAGGCCTGGCGCGCCGTGCTCGACCTCGGTCTCGCCGACCTGTGGCGACGCGTCGCGCCCTATCTGGGACAGACGGCGAAGTGGCTCGCCGCACAGGCCGGCGGCGTGGGCCTGGTCGCGGTCCACCTGCTGGTCACCGCAGTCATTGCGGCGATTCTCTACGCCAATGGCGAGGCCGCGGCGCAGGCCGCTCGGCGGATTGCGGTCCGTATCGGCGGCAAGGCCGGCGAGGCCTCGGTCGTTCTCGCCGGGCAAGCGATCCGCGCCGTCGCGATCGGCATCGTGGTTACTGCCCTGATTCAATCGCTCATCGGTGGCGTCGGCCTGCTGATCGCCGGGGTGCCCAATACCGGCATTCTGGTCGCCCTCATGTTCATGCTCTGCATCGCCCAGCTCGGTCCGGGCCTCGTGCTGTTCCCGGTGGTCGGCTGGCTCTACTGGCGCGGCGAATCGGGATGGGGATCGTTTCTGCTCGTATGGTCGATCGGCGTCGTCACCATGGACAATTTCCTCCGCCCGATCCTGATCAAGCGCGGTGCCGACCTGCCGCTGCTGCTGATCTTCGCCGGTGTGATCGGCGGGCTACTGACGATGGGCCTGCTCGGCCTGTTCGTTGGCCCGGTGGTGCTCGCGGTCACCTACCGTCTGACCGAGGCCTGGATCGACGAAGCATCGAACCTTGCGCCGGCAACGCCCGCTCAGCGCAACGCATCGAACGAAGACCCGAGGTAGAGGTAGCCGGCAACCCGGCCGCCCTCGGAGAAGCCGGCGCCCAGATACAGCGGCCCGAGCTTGCTGTCGACGATCAGGTAGGTCGACCCTGACCAGATGACGCCTTGTGCCGGTGTGCCGCCCAGGCGATCGAAGACGTTGCCGGCTTCGACGCCGGCGCCGAGGTAGACCCCGGTGCCAAGCGTTCCGCTGAGATCCCAGACTCGGCGCCTGAAATTCACCGTGCCAAGTGCGTACTCGCGCCCGCGCAGCGCGCCGATCGGATAGCCCGAGAAATTATTCAAGCCACCGAGCACGAACCAGTCGTAGGCCGGCATCGCGCTGCCGAAGTCAGACCCGCCTTTTACAGAGAATTCATAGACATTGCGGCCGCGCGAGACGACCGAGCGAACCCTGCCCTCGCCCCGGCGGTAGTCGTCGTCTGCGCCGAGGCTGCGGTTCGATTCGTAGTAGGTCAACTTCGCGAGGGTCCCGCGCGTCGGAAACAGCGCGTTATCGAGCTGGTCATAGTAGAAGCGCGTGCGCCACAGGCCGGTCGAGACCCGCTGCCCCGAGATCCCGGGCGGTGGTGTCCCGATGCTCACATCCGTATCGACGGTGCCGCGTTCGAGCCCAAGGCGCCACTCGCCCCAGGTATCGAATGCCATGCCGACGTCGAACGCCGCGCCGAAGCGCCCCACGTCGTAGCGCGCGACGCGCGTTTCGTTCAGGTACAGATCCTGCTGCGACTCCGTGTAGAACAGCTGCGGGGCGACGAAAAAGCGCTGCGCAAGGTCGAGCGGCTGGTAGAACTCCGAGGCCACCCCCGCCGGCCGGCCGATCTGAATCGTATTTCGCCACTCGCCGCCAAGGTCGTTCACCCAGCTGCGCCGGTGGTCAATCCGGATGCCCCATAGCGTATCGCCCTCCATATCGGTCTGCAGGTTGAGGTCGAATAGCAGGGTATTGGGCCCGAGCGCCTTCTCTTTCGCCTGGTAAGTGAGAACGTTCTTCCCGTTCTCGTCCAGAAAGCGATAGTCGACGCTTTCGAAATCTCCCCGTCCCACCAGTCGTGTCGCATCGGCGGCGGCCTTTTCCGGATCGAAGCGTTGTCCCGGCTTCAATTCGATGAAGTTGCGCATCACCTCGGGGTTGACGCGCTCGAGCCCCTCGAACCGTACGGCATCGATCGTGCCGCGCGTCGCCACCGCGAGGTTGCCCAGGCCCGCACGCCACGCCGTGTATTCGGCCGCAGGAAGGCTGTAGCGCGCCAGCTTGTCGGCCAATCCGCGTGCCGCGGCCTCGCCGATCGGAATCGCCTCCGGGATGCGGTCGAAGCTCGTCGACGTAATCCCATCGAGCACCACCTTGACCGCGACATCACGCTCGGTCAGCGTCTCGAGTTGCGTGCGCTCGTTCAGCTCGACGCCGAGAAACGCTGCGCGCCCGAGCACCGACAGCGCATTGTTCAGGTCGCCGCGCTTGGGCGGTGGGTTGCCCACGGTCACCGCGATCACGACGTCACCACAGCTTTTGCGCGCGACATCCACCGGCAGGTTGCGTACGAACATGCCGTCGACGAGCAGCCGGTCGTCCAGTTCGACCGGCGCGAAGGCGCCGGGCACCGCCATGCTCGCGCGCATCGCCTGGGTCAGGTCGCCGCGCTCGAGTACCACCATCTCGCCGCTCTCGATGTCGGTCGCCACGGCCTTGAACGGAATCGGCAGATCAACAAAGCGGTTGGTCTGGCGCGCGCCCGCGACGACGCGCTTGAACAGGTTTTCCATTTGCTGCGATGGAACGAGCCCCTTCGGCACGAGGACTTTTCCGTCCTTGATGCCGACTTCCAGGCCCAGGGTGAAGATGGAATCGAGCTGCTTCCGGCGCAGCGGAATGTCCTCCCGCGGCGCACTGCGAAACGTGTCCGTCCAACTGATCGAGGTCATGATGTGATCGAGCGCAGCCGCGTCGAGGCCAGTCGCATAGGCGGCCCCGACCACGGCGCCCATCGAGGTGCCCGCGATGCAGTCGACCGGCACGCGCAATTCTTCCAGCACCTTGATGACGCCGATATGTGCGGCGCCCATCGCCCCGCCACCGCCGAGTGCGAGCGCAATGCGCAGGCGCTTCGGCGCCGCCTGCGCCTTCGGCGCGCTCGCGTCCGCGCCGAGCGCGTGCATTGCGTGGAGCAGGATCGTGAGGGCCACGATCATCCAGGTTGGCTTGGATCGGATGCATGACATGATCGTTCTCGCAGCGGAAAAGGTGCAAAACAGCAAAAGTATACGTAAGCATCTTGCTATCCTTGCGCGTTTCCATGTCGGATGCCGCCGTCGGCCCTCTCATGAGCACCCGTCCGCCCGCGCAGGTCGAATCACCCCGCGCCTGGCTGCGCCTGTTCACCTCGCTCGCGCTGATGACGATCGGCGGCTCCGGGATGTACGCGGTCGTCGTCGTGCTGCCGCTGGTGCAGGCGGAGTTCTCGATTACGCGTTCGGTCGCGTCGCTCCCCTACACCGTGACGATGGTCGGCTTCGGCCTCGGCGGCATCCTCATGGGGCGCTTGTCCGACCGCTATGGCGTGATCGTGCCGGTGCTGATCGGCGCGCTCAGCCTTGGGCTCGGCTTCATCGCAGCGAGCGCAGCACCTGGGATCCTCGTCTTTATGCTGGTCCAGGGCGTCGTCATCGGCTTTCTCGGCAGCTCGGCGACCTTCGCCCCGCTGGTCGCCGATATCTCGTTCTGGTTCACCCGGCGGCGCGGCATTGCGGTGGCCATCTGCATCAGCGGCAACTATCTGGCCGGCGCCACCTGGCCGCCCATCCTGCAGTATTTCTTCGACGCCTATGGCTGGCGCACAACCTTTCAGGGCGTCGGTGTGTTCTGCCTGCTCGCGATGCTGCCGCTCGCGCTCGTGCTGCGCGGACGCCATCCCGCAATCGAGGCAGCAACGACCGCAGCGGGCACCCGGCACGGCTCGTCCAGGCCACTCGGCATGACGCCCGGCATGCTCCAGCTCTGGTTGTCGATTGCCGGCGTCGCCTGCTGCGTGGCGATGTCGATGCCGCAGGTTCATATCGTCGCTTACTGCGGCGACCTCGGTTTTGGCACCGCGCGCGGCGCGGAAATGCTCTCCCTCATGCTCGGTTTCGGCATTGTCAGTCGCCTGGCCTCCGGCTGGATCTCGGACCGCATCGGCGGGCTAAGGACCCTGTTGCTCGGTTCGAGCCTGCAGGGGATCGCGCTGCTGCTTTTCATCCCCTTCGATGAAATGGCGACGCTCTACGTAATTTCGGCGATGTTCGGCCTGTTCCAGGGCGGCATCGTGCCCTCCTACGCCATCATCGTGCGCGAATACTTCACTCCGCTCGAAGCGGGGCGCCGGGTCGGCATGGTCCTCATGGCAACGCTGTTCGGCATGGCGCTCGGCGGCTGGCTTTCGGGCGTCATCTTCGATCTCACCGGCTCTTACGACGCGGCCTTCATCCACGGCATCGCCTGGAACCTGGTCAACATTACGATCGTGCTTGCGCTGCTGCGCCGCGCCGGCGGACGGCCGTTTACTTTTTCCAGCGCACGAGCAGCAGCAACGGCAGCACGATAAGCGACGTCAGGATGAAGAAATAAAAGGCGTCGACGTAGCCGATCATCGCCGACTGGCGCGCGATTTCCTTGCTTAACGCGGCGAGGCCCTTGGCATCGGATACATTCCAGCCGCCCATGACCCAGGGCAGACGCAGCGCTTCGCTGTAGGGCGTCACCAGCGCACTCATTTCGGCGTAGTTGGTGCGCGCCATTCGCAACGCCAGCGTGATGCTGATCGAGATGTGCACGCTCGAACCGATGTTGCGCACCATGTGAAAGATCGCCGAACCCTCCCCTACGAACTCGGGACGCAGGGTCGAAAAGGTCACCACCGTAATCGCGACCCACATCAGGCCAACGCCGAAGCCCTGCAAGGCCATTGGCCAGAACACGCCGGCCGTGGTCAGATTGATGTCGAGCTGGGCAAGTTGCCAGCCGGCGATCGCCTGCAGCAGGAAGCCGATCCCGATCGTGAAGCGAGGATCGAAGCGGCTGGCCCAGATCATGAGCCCGAACGCAAGAAAGGTGCCCGAGCCGCGCGCGCCGAGCACGAAGCCGATTACCGAATCGGGGTAGCCGCTCACCCCCTGCAGCATCGGCGGCAGGAGCGTCATCGGGGTGAAATTGAGCATCCCAAACACGGTCACCAGGACGATGCCGATGACAAAATTCCGATCGGCCAGCAGGAGCGGACTGAGGAAGGGACGCTGGGCGGTCAGCGTGTGGGAGATGAAGATATAGAGCGCAAGCCCGCTGAGCGCCGCATAGGTCACGATCTCGGAGGAGCTGAACCAGTCGGCGCGCTCGCCGCGGTCGAGCGTCAGTTGCAGGCAGGCAACCGCTACGGAGAGGGCGAGAAAACCGATCCAATCGAGGCGCAGGCGGCTGCGCTGGCCCGCGCCGTCATGGATGAAGAGCCAGGTGCCGACGAGCGCCAGCAGGCTGAACGGCACGATCATGTAGAACACCCAGCGCCAGTTGTAGGCCTCGCTCAGGTAGCCGCCGACCACCGGACCGACAATCGGCCCCAGTGTCGCGCCGACCCCGAAGATCGCGATTACCACGCCGTGCTGCCGCTTCGGGTAGGTCGCAAGCACGATCGCCTGCGACACCGGTACCAGCGGCGCGCCAAAGGCGCCCTGCAAGGCGCGGAACAGCACGAGTTCACCGAGCGAATCGGCCAACCCGCTGGCAAGCGAAGCAAGGCCGAACGCGATGACACAACCGTTGCACACCCAGCGCCAGCCAAGGCGCGAAACCAGCCACCCCGAGAGTGGCGTGAACACCGCGGTGGCGACGATGTTGGACGTCACCACCCAGACGATCTGATCCTGCGTCGCCGACAGCGCGCCCTGCATCTGCGGCAGCGAGACGTTCGCGATCGTGACCGTCATTGCATAGAGGAAGGTCACTGCCGTGCAGGTGAACAGCACCACGCCACGGCGGATCGCGGCGCGCGTGGTCTCGTCGTCCGGCAGCGGCATCGCCCGCGTGGTCATCGCATCGGCGCGCTTCAGGCGTTCGTTACGTCAGTCATGCGTCGAGCAGGCGGTGCATCGCAGCCAATGCCTTCGGCACCGCGACCGGCAGGTCGAGCAGCATCTGCGCAAAGCCCTTGCCGAGAGGATCTGCACGCATCGAGGCGATGCCGCCGCCGTCGAGCGCGTTGTCGAGGACGAAGTTGAACGCGCGGATGCCCGGCACGTCGTAGCGCGTCACCGGGCCGTCGACGCAGTAGGCGAAATACGCGGCGACCCGCGCCGCCGTCACTTCG
>JAQBBQ010000082.1:0-3229 GCA_032125995.1 Betaproteobacteria bacterium
CTGGAGGCGACCAAGCTGCGGGCAATGCGATTTTCGGAACTGGGCTGGCCGGACAGGATCCGCAAGCTCGTAGTAGTGGCGCCGCTCGCGGCCTTTTTCTATTGCCTGATCGTCAAGGGCAACCTGCTCGATGGCCGGCGCGGCCTGATGTACGCGTTGCAGCGCGCGACTGCCGAAGCGATCCTCTCGATCTATCTTATCGAGGCGGCATTGCGGCCAGGACGCGCGGACGAATGATGAGCAAATCATGAACGTGCTTGTTGTTGGCGGCGCGGGCTATATCGGCTCACACATGGTCAAGGCGCTGGTCCGCGCTGGGCACGCAGCGACCGTGGTCGACAATCTTTCGACCGGTCACGCGGACGCCGTGCGTGGCACACCGCTGGTGCGCGGCGACCTGCGGAGCCGCGCGGACATCGAGGCGGTGCTTGGCGGCGCCAGATTCGATGCCGTCATGCACTTCGCGGCCTGCTGCTACGTCGGCGAGTCGGTGGAGCAGCCGGGAAAATATTATGAGAACAACGTCGTCGGCACGCTCAACCTGCTCGAGGCGATGCGCGCGGCCGGGGTCGCGCGGTTGGTGTTTTCCTCATCCTGCGCGACCTACGGCAATCCACTGCGGATGCCGATCGACGAGTCGCACCCGCAGAACCCGGTCAATCCATACGGCATGACGAAATTCGTAGCCGAGCGGGCGATGGCGGACTTCGGCCGCGCCTATGGCTTGCGTACGGTGGCGCTGCGCTATTTCAACGCCGCGGGCTGCGACGCCGAGGGCGAGCTGGGCGAACGGCACGATCCGGAGACCCATCTCATTCCCCTCGTGCTGCGCGAAGCGTTGCGGGTGCGCGCCGGCGGAAAACCTGAGGACAGCGAATTGCGGGTTAACGGCGAGGACTTCGACACGCCCGACGGCAGTTGCGTGCGGGACTACGTGCATGTGTCGGATCTGTGCGCCGCGCATCTGCTCGCGTTGCAGCGGCTCATGGATGGGAAGGCGAGGGAATTCAACGCGTTCAACCTTGGCAACGAGCACGGCATTTCGGTGAAAGAGGTCATCGGGGTCTGCCGTGAGGTCACGGGGATCGATATCCGCTATGTCGTGGGTGACCGCCGCCGAGGCGATCCGCCGGCGCTGGTGGCGGATTCGCGCAGGGCGCGCGAGGTTCTCGGGTGGGCGCCGCGCCACGAGAAGCTGACCGACATCGTGCAGACGGCCTGGAACTGGTTTTCTACGAAAGCGCTCGTTTGATCGTTCTCGGGCTAAACGCCTACCACGGCGATGCGTCGGCCTGCCTGCTGCGCGAGGGCGTCCTTGTCGCGGCGGCGGAGGAGGAGCGCTTCCGGCGGATCAAGCACTGGGCCGGGTTTCCGACCGAAGCCGTTCGCTGGTGTTTGAGCCATGCGGCGGTCGGGCTTGGCGAGGTCTCGCACGTCGCGGTAAACCAGGATTCGCGCGCCAACCTGGGCCGCAAGTTCGCGTACGTGTTGAAGCGCCGGCCGGACCTGTCCTTGGTGCTCGATCGCATCCGCAACAAGAAAAAGCGCGAAGGCGTCGACACAACTCTCGCAGGCGCGTTGTCCCAGCCGTTCAACGGCAAGGTGCATTTCGTCGAGCATCACCTCGCCCACCTCGCGTCGGCCTTTCTCGTCTCGCCGTTCGAGGAAGCTGCCGCGGTGTCGGTGGACGGTTTCGGCGATTTCGCCAGCGCGGCCTGGGGCCTTGGGCGTGCGGGCCAGGTCACAGTCGACGACAAAATCTACTTTCCGCACTCGCTGGGACTGTTCTACCAGGCGCTCACCCAATACCTCGGGTTTCCGAATTACGGCGACGAGTACAAGGTGATGGGCCTCGCGCCTTATGGCACTGCGCGCTTCATGCGCGAGATGCGGCAGATCCTACGCGTCGATGCGGTTGGCGGCTTCAAACTCGACCTGGGGTTCTTCCGCCACGCGAGCGAGAAGATCGATTACGAATGGGAATCGGGTGAACCCGCGGTAGGGACCCTCTTTACCCCGGCGCTGGAGGAATTGCTCGGGCCTGTGCGCGGCAAGAGCGAGGACATCGCCCAGCGGCATCGCGACATCGCCTGCTCGGTGCAGGCGATGTACGAAGAAGCGTTCTTCGCGCTGCTAAACGCGGTGCACCTGCGCTACGGCGTGTACAACCTTGCCCTTGCCGGCGGCTGCGCGATGAACTCGGTGGCCAACGGCAAGGTCTATTCCAGCACGCCGTTTCGGAAACTTTATGTACAGGCGGCAGCCGGCGACGCCGGCGGCGCGATCGGCGCCGCCTTGACGGTCTGGGGCGAACTGAATGGTGCGCAGCGCCGGTCGACGATGGACCATGCCTATTGGGGACCCGAGTATTCCGCTGCCGAGATCGACGCGGCGATCGAGGCGCGCAGGCGAGAAATCGACGCGCAAGCCTGCGTCGTATCGATCGCGAAGGACGAACCTGAGTTGTGTGAGCAAGCGGCGCAGGCGGTGGCTGACGGGGCGGTGGTCGGCTGGTTCCAGGGCCGCATGGAGTGGGGACCGCGCGCGCTCGGCAACCGCTCGATCGTCTGCGATCCACGCCGCGCCGACATGAAGGATCTCCTCAACGCCAAGATCAAGCGGCGCGAGTCGTTCCGGCCGTTCGCGCCCTCGATCCTGCGCGAGGCGGTGGCGGAATGGTTCGAGACCGACGACGACGTGCCGTTCATGATGCAGGTGTTCCCGATCCGGCAGGAAAAGCGCGCGCTGATTCCCGCGGTGACGCACGTCGATGGTTCGGGACGGCTGCAAACGGTGACGCGCGAGTCGAACCCGCGCTACTACGCGCTGATCGACGCATTCCGCGCCCACACCGGGGTGCCGATGGTGCTGAACACCTCGTTCAACGAGAACGAACCGGTGGTCTGCCGGCCCGAAGAAGCGCTTGACTGCTTCCTGCGCACCGGGATGGACATGCTCGTGATGGGCGAGCGGATCGTGCGTAGACCCGCGCGCTGAGCCGGTGCACAGCAACCGCGCAACGGTGGCGACGGCGTGTCGTACACGGCTCGTCGCGACACTTGTCGCGCTGTGGCTCGGCGTTGCGGTGATCGCATTTGCCCAAGGAATTTCGACCGCTGAGGAATCCAATGCGGGCGATAAGGCCCCCGGTTCCGGAGCCGACGTCTGGTTGAAGCAAACCTGGCGTTCTGCGGCGACGCTCGAAGTGGAGATCGCGCGTGAGCGTGCG